>SYFY01000019.1 GCA_005799745.1 Gammaproteobacteria bacterium | reverse complement strand
GTGTTGTTGGCGCGCTTCGCCAACAACTATTTGCGTTCATTTAGTGGCAGGTAACCCTTGTCTAACTGTTTCTGTGTAGTTGTTCTGCGCGCCTGAGTCATCCCCAACCCCGAATCAGTTTGGAAAAATGTGTGGAAGTGCGTGCGAAAAACGGGGGCCACGGTCTAGCGCCGGCTACCTCGTGGACTTTTGCGGCACAGACTTGGTGAAGTCTTCAACCATTTTGGTCGCTTTGATTCCTTCGGCCGTGTCTTGTCGAAGTGATGGCTCTTGAGCAGGGTCTGGCAGTTGGTGGGATACGAAAAGGGCGCTTTGGAATGTCCTGTGATCTGATGTGGTTAGCCTAACTAGTTGGCTAGAGTATCCTCGCCACTCGAAAGGGCACAAACAGGTGTAAATCATCGGATAGAGCAACCCTTCCTTTGACCATCGAAAGCAATGATCTCGATGGTGCGAGCCGCTGCGTTGGCTGCTTTTCTAGCCTCCGGAGTTGGTGAAAAGTCAGCAGGTTCGAACTGGGTCAGATAGCGATTCTTCAGCTGGAACACTCGGTTAGCATAAGGTCTTGATCGTCTGCCTTATCGGGGTCAGTGAGGGGTAGGCTTGGGGGTAGGTTTGTGAGATTACGTCTACAAAGCTACATATAACAGGCTCGTTCGATTCCGACCCCAGCCTCCAATTCGCTCTAACCGTTGATCTATCAGCCTTGTTCTAGCAGCGTTGTTCAATCAGCGTTGTAAGAGGATGTCCGATGCTCGCCAGCCGAGGGCCATGGCCGGTGCGTTGGTATTTCCGGAGATGAGTGCTGGCATCACCGAACAATCAGCGACGCGCAAACCCCTCACGCCGCGCACGCAGAGGTTTGGATTCACAACTGACTCATCGTCCTGTCCCATGCGGCAGGTGGCGACACCATGCAATCCACTGGTGGACAGCCTTGTTACCGCTTCCAGAATCTCAGCGTCGGTCAGACAGGCGGAACCAGGCACCAACTCCTCGCCAACCCATGTCGCAAGGACCGGTTGTTTAACAAACGCACGCATGGCCTTGACCATGGCGACCATCGCCTTGCGGTCATAGTCCGTGGTCATCCAGTTCGGTGTGATGCGCGGAGGCTTGTCCGGATTTGCCGAAACGATCTCGACCGTGCCCTCGGACGTTAGGTTCAGCAGCTGGCCATAGATCGTCAGCCCGGGCTCCTTATCTGGATGAGCGAGTTGCACCGGGAAGTTATCACGGGTCCGGGCGAAGTTATGTGCGCCAAGATAAAGCTGGGTATCGGGACGGTTAGCGCCAGGCATGGATCGTATGAATGCACCGACTTCGAAGGGACCGGTCGCCATCGGACCGTTGCCCGTCGTGTAGTAGCGCAAAAGACTCCAGAGCAAACCGGGCCCACGTAACTGACGATTAAGTCCTGCTGTGCCTTTAAGCCGATGGGGCATGGAAAAACCCAGGTGTTCCCGCATCCTTCGGCCGCAGTCCGGACTTTCAACAAGGCAACGCACGCCGGCGGATTCGAGAACGTCTCGAGGCCCGATACCGGAGCGTTGCAGGATCACAGGGGACATGATTGCGCCGGCACTCAGGATCACTTCTTTTTTTGCATGGAAGTCAGCCGCGATGCCATCCACTGAAGTCGCGATGCCTTTCGCGACTCCACCTTCAATCAACACGTGATGGACACTTACGCCGGTGCGCACCGTGAGGTTCGGTCGATTGCGAGCCGCGGCCAAAAAAGTCCGCGCAGCACTTTGTCGTTGGCCACGGCGAATGTTGTGGTTGTAGTAGCCAATGCCCTCAAGTTCCGGATCGTTGAGATCGTCCTTGCGAGCAAGACCCATCTGTTCGCCGGCAGCGATCATGGCTTCCGCGACGGGGTAACGCAGCTTGCCCGTCGAGACGTGCACGAGTCCGCCTTGCCCACGATGTTCGTTGGCACCGAGCTCGTGGTCTTCGATGGCTCGAAAGGCATCACGCATCGCCGGCCAGCCCCAGTTCGAGCCTGCATGTGCTGCCCACTCTTCATAGTCCGCACGGTGCCCTCGTGAGTAGATCATGCCGTTAACACTGCTGGACCCACCGAGCCCTTTGCCGCGAATCCATACTTCGGTTGCAGGCAGCCCTTCCTTGCGAGGCTGATGAATTGGAAAAGCCCAGGTGTGGCGAGGGCTGCGCACGAGTTTGGCCATACCTTTGGGAATGCCGATGAGCAAATTGCGATCAAGATCACCCGCTTCAATCAGCAGCACGCGTGACGAGGGATCAGCAGAGAGTCGATACGCGAGCACACACCCCGCTGAACCCGCGCCCACGACGATGTAGTCGAATTCGGATCGAGGCAGTTTCATAAGAACTCCAGCGGAACGAGAGGGTGCTTCAAGAGTGTGGGTTATTCCTGTTCAGAGCCACAAGTGCACCAAGGCAGAGGGACCTGGCAGTGCGACAATGAACCCTCGGGTAAGGGAGTATGAACGTGGATCACCATTCGGCAGGGGCAGATAGGGCGGAGCGGCTGCCTCGGCACCTTACCTTTGCAGCGCTGCTGTTCCTCATGCTGAACGGCATTGTCGGCGCAGGTATTTTTGGGATGCCACAGAACGTTGCGCTGCTCGCAGGAGAGTGGGGTGTCGTGATGTTCCCGCTCTGTGCGCTGTTGATCTTCCCTGTCATTTTGGTGTTCGCCCATCTCGGCAGCCGCTTCGCCGGCACCGGTGGGCCGATGTTGTACGTCGGTATCGCGTTCGGTGCCTTCGCAGGCTTTCAAACCGGATGGGCGTTCTATGTCGCGCGCCTTACCGCCTTCGCCGCCAACATCAACTTGCTCATCACTACGCTCGCGTGGTTTTGGAGTGGCCTTGGTGCGACCGGTGCAAAGATAGCAGCGCTCGGGTTGATCATTGCGGGGCTTGCTGCACTCAATGTGCGCAGCGGAGAAGCGAGCATCCGGACACTGAACATACTCACGGTCCTGAAGTTCCTACCGCTGCTCGGCATTGTCTGTCTCGGATTCATGATGATCTCCGAACCCAGCAACCCGTTTGCCGAGATCACACCTGACATCGGCGCGGCGATCCTGCTGGTGATCTACGCCTATGTCGGTTTTGAATCCGGTCTGGTGCCTGCGGCAGAAGCGAAGTCGCCGCAGAAGGACATTCCACGCGCGCTGATTGCAGCACTGATCATCGCAACAGTGCTCTACACCGGTCTTTATCTCGTCTGCGAACGTGTGTTGCCAGGTCTCGCGATAGATCCTCAGGCTGTGGTTTCGGTTGGAGAATCACTCTTTGGTGAGATTGGCGGTGCGGTGATCTCGGCGACCATCGCCGTCTCGATTCTTGGCAATTTGATGGGCGCGTTGTTCTCAACACCTCGTATCACCTATCGATTGGCGCTCGATGGGTGGCTGCCCAAGCGGTTAGCGTCACTGCACGAAGCATCGTCGATGCCGATGTACTCCATCGCGCTTTTCGCAGCTTTAGCGTTTCTGTTGGCCGCATCCGGTTCGTTCATCTGGTTGGCTAGCATCAGCGTGGTGGTGCGATTGCTGATTTACCTCGGATGTATTGCGTCGATGCACTACGCAGCGAAGAGTGATGGCTTGAGTCTTCCTGGAGGGCCAACGATCCCACTACTGGCGGCTGCGATTTGTCTCTATCTGTTGACTCAGGCTTCGATGACCGCTTGGCTTGCTACAGCTGCGCTGCTCCTGGTCGGGTCCGTGCTTTGGTGGGTTGCGGCGTTTGGTCGCAGCCACTGAATGGGTTTGTTAGAAGCGCAGTTCAACGCCCGCCTGTAGCATACGCGGGGGTGACGCCAGGATGCCGCGTGTGCGATCAACGACGTACTTCTTGCCGCCTAAATTTTTTACGGTGGTGAAGAGTGTCACCGGATAGTCGTCGAGAGCCCAGTTCACGGCCACATTCCAGATGGCATAGCTGGCGATCTTGCCGAATTGGCCATTGCCGTTCACGGTCGCTTCCCGTGTATTGGCGAAGTCAGCGTATTGATTGGCGACGTAGACCAGCTCGAGGTGGGCATCCAAGGCTGAATTCCACTTTTCTGAGTTCCACTTCGCACCGACGCTCGTGGTGACCAGGTGTTCAGGCGCGTAAGGCAGTCGATTGCCTTTCAGCGCACCTGGGACTACCGCCCGGTTGTCCACGCGGACAAAGTTGCTCTCAAGATCCGCTGTCGGCAGATAGGTCCAGGCCATTTGTGCATAGGGCGTCCAGCTCCATCCGAAGAGATTCTCGCCGTTGATGAAGGCGGCAAGCTCGAGACCTTCGTATAGCGTTTCGCCTTCTGCGAGTGGCGTGCTGCCTCCGGCAATCGAACCCACCGCGATCTGGGTATCAAAGTCCATGCGGAAGACTGTGGCATCGAGGCTTAAGCTTCCAAAGTTGGAACGAAGCCCAAGCTCGAGACTTCGGCTCTTTTCCGCGTTCACGTGGGTCTCGAAGCCGCTGTTATCGATAAGATCTTCCGTTCGCGGAGGCGAAAAGCCTTCATGAGCACTCGCGAAGAGTGTGAGATTGTCATTGAGTCGATAGCTGAGGCCAAGGCTCGGTAACCACGCATTTGTGTTGGCATCGCCCGATGCGTTGTTCAGACCGTTGACGCGTTCATTGTCGATGTGTTCGTGCCGCAAGCCGGGCGTAATTTCCAGCCCACCGATTTCTAAACGGTTCTGGATGAAGAACGCATCCGCGCGGGTTTCGCGGGTGTTTCGTTCGACCTGAGGACCACTGCTGGCTTCTGGTGTTAAGCCGTTGAACTGTCGCCGGGATTGAACTTCCTTGTGTAGCCGCGCGCCGAAGGTCAATTCGTTTTCGATCGTGCCGAAGGACCAATCAACATCAAGATGCGGCTCGACACCATAGCTGCGATAAGCACGCAGTCGACCTTGCCGCGAATTGCAATCGTTGGGATCTACGGCGACCCCGAGGTTGCGAGCTGTCTGGAAATTAACCTGCGCTCCATTCGCGTTGTACCGGACAGCGTTGCACTGGCCATCACTTGTCGTGCTGGCTTGTCGCCACCAGTCACGATCAAAAGACGCGTGATAGGCGTTGGTGGTGAGAGAAGCGGATTCACCGAGCGTCCAGTCATGCGTGAGCGAGAAGCCGGTGCGGCGAGCGTCAAACTCATCGTTCTCAAAGGGGTTGTAGCGATAGCCGAAGTTATTGAGTTCCGCGTCGGTGATACCGGAGTAGGTGAGCTGGGAATCTTCGACGTAGTGGTTGGCGCGCAGGATCACGGTATGGTTCGTACCGACTTCGGTGACCCACTTGGCATTGATGTCCTGCACGTGGCTGTATTGGTTATCACGTGAACCATCACCGCGTTTGTCGATGGCGTCCAATTGAAATCCTGCGACGCTGACAAGGGCGTGCACGTTACGGTAAGCCTCGTCACCTGCGGTTACCCACAACAATCCGGTTAACTCATCGGAAGGCGAGGGGGTGATGTAGTTGATGACGCCACCCACGGTTTGTGGACCGTAGAGATTCACCTCTGCGCCCTTCAGTACTTCAATCCGAGCGAAACGATCGATGGGGGGGTGGTAGTAACTCGCGTTATCGCCGTATGGCGCGTAGGCGAGGGGAATGCCGTCTTCGAGCAAGAGCACCTTGGTCGAACGGGTCGGGTTAAGGCCCCGCAGTCCGATGTTGGGGCGGAGACCAAAACCTTCTTCATCACGAACGTTGACGCCTGCCACTTTGCGCAAGGCTTCGCTCGTCGTCATGACATGGGACTCATTCAGAGAAGCGGCTTCGAGCACCTGGTGAGAGCCGGAGAGAGTGGCAGTCCGATTCTGAGTCCCTAGAACCGTGACGATTTCGAGCTCCCGGTTGTCGCTCTGGGTAGCCGTTTCACTGCCTGCGGCAGACGCGAGGCTGATTGCTGGGGTCAAAAACACTGGTAGCAGTGCCAGGCGGGCATTACGAACTACGGATTTCATCGAGCGTCGAGTCGAGATCATCTTGATCTGCACTTTAAAAAAGTGAACTCTAAAAAGCAATGATTCTCATTTGCATTTTTAGTGCGGCATCCCGCAGTTTCTTCTGCAGTTTCCTCTCCACGAGGGTCGCTACAAGGACACACCTCGTGGTGGAGGCCCGTCCGCGTAAGGGTTAAGGTCGGTTCTTTCATATTCGGAGCGCTCCCAAATGCCACCCGCTTCAAGCTTGGCAGGCTCGTTCAACGGGCTGGGTCTACACCTCGGCAACCTGTCCCGGATGTCTCGGGCGCTCACGCGTTCAATCAGTCCGAAAAACTTTACCGGCGAGAAGGGTAAAGGTGGCATGTCCGTGGAGGGTCCCGCAGCCGAAGCCGCACGGGGACTGGGTCAGGGTTGGAAAGTCTCGCCTTATGTCATCGTTCAACCGGGTGACACCTTCACACTCGCGGACATCCCAGGCAGCGGCGCGATTCAACAAATCTGGATGACCCTTGCCCGCGGCAAGTGGCGCCATTCCGTCCTGCGGGCGTAGGAACGGGAACTCTTGTGAAGAACCGGATCGGGTGTTGAGCCTTCCCCGTCGACGCCTCCTGCGCGCATCTCTCGCGGGCGCCATTCTGTGCGGCAGCGGCACTGGTCTCGTGCGTGGCAACGTCCCGAATCGCCGTATCCCGGATCCCGCGCGAAAGTACTTCGAACTCAACGTCGACCATGTCCCGGTGAACTTCTCCGGAAAGCACCGGTCCGCCATCGCCATCAACGGTGCTACGCCTGGCCCGACACTTCGCTGGCGAGAAGGGGATGTGGTCACCCTTCGCGTGAACAACCGGCTCGAGGTGCCGACTTCCATTCACTGGCACGGCGTCCTTTTACCCGCGAACATGGACGGTGTGCCGGGTCTCAGCTTCGACGGCATTCCGCCGCGTGGTTCTTTCACCTACCAGTTTCCGCTGCGCCAGGCCGGCACCTACTGGTATCACAGCCATTCACTGTTCCAGGAACAGCTGGGTCACTACGGTGCATTGGTCATCGAGCCGCGAACGCCGAGTGGAGCGGCATTCGACCGCGAACACGTGCTGGTACTTTCGGATTGGACGGACCTTGATCCGCAGGCACTCTTCCAACGGCTCAAGAAGATGCCCGGTTACGACAATCGATATCGCCGAACCGCCGGTGACTTCATTCGCGATGTGAAGGCCAACGGCTTGGCCTCGACCATCGAAGAACGACGCATGTGGAATCGGATGCGCATGACGCCGACGGATCTCTCGGACGTTAACGGCAATACCTACACCTGGCTGCTCAACGGTCGCCCGAATTCGAATCCGTGGACCGGCTTGTTTAATCCTGGTGAGAAGGTCTTGCTGCGATTCATCAATGCCTCGGCAATGACCTATTTCGATGTGCGTATCCCGGGCCTGAAGCTGACGGTAGTCGCCGCGGATGGCCAGCCGGTGCATCCAGTGACGGTCGATGAGTTTCGTATCGCTGTGGCGGAAACGATGGATGTCATCGTCGAACCGGATGAAGAAGGCGCTGCGGTCATCTTTGCACAGGATATGGGACGAACCGGATACGTCGCGGGTTTTCTCCAGTCAAAGAAAGGTATGGTCGCTTCGGTGCCCGCAGTGGATAGACGGCCACTGCTTGGCATGCGCGAGATGGGCCACGAGCAGATAGGTCACGAGCAGATGGGAAAGGGCGACATGCAGCACGCTGGACGCCACGATCACGCCGCGATGCATCCAGCGTCCAAAAAGTTGTCACACCCGGCGTCCGAAAGCGGCAGTCCGTTGGTGGATATGCAAGTGATGCAAGTCTCGTCCCGGCTGGATGATCCCGGCATCGGACTTCGTGACAACGGTCGTCGGGTGCTCACGTATGCGGATCTTCGCAGTCCTTTCGATGATCTCGATGGTCGCGAGCCTGGCCGCGAAATCGAGTTGCACCTCACGGGCCATATGGAGAAGTTTGCCTGGTCCTTCAACGGCGAACCTTTTGGCCACGCCGAACCGCTGCGACTTCACTATGGCGAGCGTGTGCGCATGGTCCTGGTGAACGACACGATGATGCATCACCCGATTCATCTGCATGGCATGTGGAGTGATCTCGAGGATGCGTCGGGGCGTTTTCACGTGCGCAAACATACGATCGACATGCCTCCGGCGACCCGCAGAACATTCCGCGTCAGCGCCGATGCACTCGGTCGTTGGGCGTTTCATTGCCATCTGCTATATCACATGGAAGCCGGCATGATGCGGGAAGTGCGAGTGGAAGAATGACCGTGCTGCCGAGCACTCGGCTCGCTGTGCTTTGCTGCTTCATCGTCGGAGCAGCACCCGTGTTCGCCGCTGAGAAGATTCCGATCCCACCTGTTTCCGACGCAGATAGCCGGGTTGCATTTCCGACGCTGGCTCATTCCATGCAACACACACCAGGCGTAAACAGTTTGGTTCTGGTTGATCACCTCGAATTCACACGGGACAGAGGGAGAACGTCAGGGCATGTCGATGTTGAAGGTTGGATCGGTGGCGATGTCAAGCGCCTGTGGTTTTCGTTCGACGGCGAAAAGGCGGGTGGGGAATCTTTTGAAGGATGTGTCGAAACTCACTATGGCCGGAGCATCTCCGCCTGGTGGGATGTGCTCGTCGGTGTGCGCCAGGATGTTTGGGGTGGTGCAGCTCGAACTGCGCTGTCATTCGGCATTCGTGGGCTTGTACCGTGGTTCATCGAAACCGGCGCCTATGTCGATGTGGATGCGGCAGGAGATACGCAGCTCAGGCTCAGTGCAGAGTACAACCTGTTGTTAACGAACCAATTGATTCTCCAACCTGATGTGGAAGTCACACTGTTGGGAAGTGACGAGCCCTCGCAAAACCTGGGATCAGGGCTGTCATCGATCGAAGCAGGCCTGCGGCTGCGTTATGAATTCACCCGTGAATTCGCACCATACGTCGGTGTTGTGTATGAGCGGAAGTTTGGCGAAACGGCTGGTTTGCATACCCTTGCTGTTGAACACACCTCTTCAACGACGTGGGTCGCCGGCCTTCGTTTCTGGTTCTGATCCCACAAGCTCTGTTTCAGATTGATGCCGTTCACCCCCGGGACGACGTCGTTCATTCGTGTCGTTTCAGCTAAGTGTCACTCTGTAACGCCACTGTGTGTGTGCCGTACTGCGCTATTCCGTTATCACCAGAGACGCGCTTTCGTGAACTTTTTTGTATTCAAGACGTTGTTGAAATGGATCGTTTCTTTGCGCGGCCCCTTCTTAGGGTGGGGTCGCTCCAGGCTTCATTGCTGAGGGTTATTGCTGGTTGCTGCATCGACGAACGCAATCACTTTGTCCAGAGCTTCCGTGGATTCAGAAAGTTCGAACACCTGCCATGCATGCAACGTGTGTGGCCAGATTTGCAGCGTTGCGCTCGATCCGAGTGCATTCGCCTTGTTCACATAGCGCACTGCATCGTCCAGGAACACTTCGGTCTTCGATACCTGAATCAGCGTCGGCGGTAGTCTTGACAAGTCACCAAACAGGGGCGAGACGAGTGGCGAGCGAGGACTCATACAGTTCATCAGGAAGCTCACCCACAGGAACATCGGTCTTGGTGCTTGCATAGCCTGGCGCAGCACGGGACCTTGCATTACGTCAGTCTCGAGATTGGCTCGATGGCTCAGCGCTGAAAACGTCGCATCGGTTTGGGGTGAAAAGAGGATTAGTGCATCGGCTACCTTAAGCCCTGAGTCTCGCGCCCATGCCGCGGTGACGAGAGCGAGGTTGCCTCCTGCAGAATCACCTGCGATCAGAAAGCGGGTAGCGGTATGTGCTGAGTTTGCTCCTTTTTTTTGAATCCACTGATACGCCGTCCGCGCGTCTTCAATGCCCGCCATTCGGGAATGTTCTGGCATAAGCCGATAGTTGGGAACCAGGACCTCAGTACGAAGTGCGACGGCCAACCGGTCAGCAACCGATCGATGGCTCACCGCGCTACCTGCGGTGTAACCACCCCCGTGGAAGTACACCAGGCGGCGACCGGGTATCACATCAGGTGGCGTGAGCCATTCCCCTGTGATGCCGTCGAATTGCACGGAGCGAACGGTCGAGGACACCGCGATGGTGGCCCCACGAGCATCGAGATCCTTACGTATCAAGCCAATCATGTCGGCCCTGTCGGTGCATCGTCTAAGTTTTGACGAATGTCCTCTGCTGCCAGGCGATACGCTTCGCTCTCCAGCGAACTCGATATGAAAACGTTGTTGCCAACGGCTACGTGATCCAGGTGATCCGCAGGTGCTTCGAAAGCCAGCCGCCCGACCACCCACAACAGCAACGCTGCGATAACAACGATGAACAGCACGATATACACTGCTTTCATAGCGTCGCGTCGGTTTTCGCAACGGGGTATTCAATCCGCGTCATGCGTGCACTGGGCTCCGTGATCGTCGGGTCATTCATGTAGATCTCTCGCGGTGGACCAACCGGTTCGAGCCCTTGTAACGTGATCTGGTGAAGAATCCGTTGATAGGCTGATGTGATCTGATCGTAAGGTCCACGGTGGACGATGGCTGCCACGTTGGCGGCTTCGAGGGTATGGATTGTCAGGGTTGGGTGAGCCAGCACCGAGTCATGAATCGGTACACACACCTCAACATCACCGTCACTGACCTCATCGATCAGATCGTGGTAGATGACCATGGGCGTGCCTACAGTCCGCAGAGGTGAAGCCGCCAAGTTTTGGTGGAGCGTTTCGAAAGCCCGGCGAATATCGTCGCCGATGCGGGCGAGACCGGTCATTATCCTGACGCCTGCGATTCGTTGAGTCGGGACTGTCTCGATCATGAATCGCTCGACAGCGTCAGGTGCAGGCGTGCGTGAGCGCAGTCGGGCGCTAAAGCGTTTGAGCTGTTTCAGCTGTTCCTCAAGGTGGAGCGCGTGTTCGTCCAGCAAACTCAGTTGTTCTTCCGGGGCCGACGCATCCAAAATGCGCTGAATGTGATTGAGCGAGATGCCGATGCCACGAAGGAGCTTGATGCGTTCAGCGCGCTCGATTTGGTCGGGGTCGTAGAAGCGGTATCCCGTTTCTGCATCCACATGCGTAGGCCGCAGTACACCGTTGTCGGCGTACAGTCGGAGGGCGTTTATCGACAGGCGGGTGAGTTGCGAAAACTGACCGATGGAAAGCCGACGCATGGGTGCTTGTGATCGGGAAGGGGAGCGGCATCATCCGGTCTCCCCCAAGGGTTGAGTCAAGGGTTGAGTGAAGTGTTGAGTCGATGGCGGCGGTGTCAGGGGGGCAAGCCGAGGTGATTCAGTCTATCGACCCTTGAACACCGGATCCCGCTTCTCAACAAAGGCACTCACGGCTTCCCTGTGATCTTCGCTGCCCGTTGCCCGAGTCAACCGCTCCGCTTCACGATCGATGGCAGAGGTGTGGTCGATGTCGAGGGCTTCATCGAGGTTGTCCTTGATGTAACCGAGGGCAACCGTAGGACCGTTGGCGAGTTGAGCCGCGAGCTTCATGGCTTCGGCCATCAGCACGTCATCGGCGACCACTCGATTGATCAATCCAAGCGCTTCAGCACGATCAGCCGAAACACGTTCACACAGCAACATGAGTTCTCGAGCCCGTGCGGGACCCACCGCGCGGGTCAACATCCAGGCGATGCCATAATCACCGGAGAGCCCGATACGCGCGTAACCGGTACTGACGAAGGCCGATTTCGCCGCGATGCGCAAATCACAGGCGAGTGCGATGGCCAGTCCTGCACCTGCGGCTGCGCCGGGCAATGCGGCGAGGGTTGGTTTGCGCAGTCTGGTGAGGGCACCGGCGATCTCATGATGGCGCGCTCGCATGGTCTGAAAGCGTTCATCGGGCGTTTGTCCATCCGGACCGCGCCGACCCCCCATGCCTTTCACATCCCCACCGGAACAGAATGCCCTGCCTGCGCCAGTGATCAGGAGCGTGCCGACATCGGGGTCACGTCCACGCTCGGCAATCTGCTGACGAAAAGCTCTCGTGAGCTCATCAGAGAGTGCGTTGCGTGCCTCAGGCCGATTGAGGGTAATCACAGCAACCCGATTCGTGACGTCGCAGGTTAGTTGTTCGGTACCGGTATCGATCTTCATGGTTTGATCCTCTGGCGACTTAGTCCTCTTCGGGGAACCCAACGAATCGCGTGACCTCGGATACAGGGCTGCGCTTCGAGCGCACCTCGTTGGCGGCGAAAGTGAAATCCGGATAACCGATGGCGACACACGTTTGAATGAGTTGATCGTCGGGAATACAGGTGTGCTCCCGCACGACGGGT
>SYFY01000200.1 GCA_005799745.1 Gammaproteobacteria bacterium | reverse complement strand
TTTTCCATGATCCAGGCGAGTTGGCCCGCTGGTGAGTCGACTAAGGCGTAACCCACCGTTTGTGGTCGCGTGCTTTGTTCCTTCGAATAACCGCTGTCCCAATCCTGGTAGTGCTTCATGCCCGCGAGTGCCGACTGTTCGAGGGGAGTCAGGTTCGACATCGTTTCCGGATCAGGTGGAGCGATCACCATGTTGAGGTGAATGCCCTTACAGGTGGTTGGGTTTTGTAACGCGACATGGGTGGTGACGATGGCACCCCAATCACCGCCTTGGGCAAAGAACGCGCCATAACCCAGCCGTTGTATGAGCTCACCCCAGGCCTTGCCCATCTTCTGGACGTTCCAACCGGGCTTCGTGGGTTTGCCTGAAAAGCCGTAGCCGGCGAGGGAAGGGCAGACCACGTGGAAGGCGTCTTTCGCCGAGCCACCGAACTTTTCTGGTTGAGTTAGTGGCTCTATCACTTTCAAGAACTCGACTACCGAGCCAGGCCACCCATGGGTGAGGATCAGCGGACGGGCTGTTTTGTGCGTGGAGCGGATGTGGATGAAGTGAATATCGAGGCCATCAATTTCCGTGATGAAGTTCGGCCACGCATTTAGCCGAGTCGCGAGCCGGGTGTGGTCGTACGTGTCCTTCCAGTAGTTGACAAGTTCACGCACGTAGGCGAGGGGAATTCCCTGGCTCCAGTCTTCCGGAGTTTCCTTTTCTGGAAAACGCGTGCGCGCCAGGCGCGCCTTTAGATCAGCAATGGCATCAGCCTCGATGTTGATCGAGAACGGTCGGATCGTGGACATACGCTTTTCCTGTTGTTTTTTTAGAGTGAGCCGCAAATGTGGCCGCCATCAACGACGACAACTGATCCCGTCATATAACGGCTGGCGTCCGATACGAGCAGCAAGAGTGGGCCGTCAAGGTCGTCAAATTCACCATACCGTCGCATGGGAATGCCCTTCATGAATTCCGGTGCCCGGTCGCTCTCGAGCAGCAGACGGCTGACGTCAGTGAGGATGTATCCCGGAGCGAGGGCATTGACGCGGATGTTCCACTTCGCCGCCTCCAGGGCCATGACCTCGGTCATGCGCGTGACAGCCCCTTTAGATACCGCGTAAGGAAATTGTCCTTTGATGGTTCGTGTGTCGGTAATGGACGAGATCATGACGATGTTACCGCCGCTACGTTTGTGATTGATGACCCGTTCGGTATAGGCCTTCGAGGTCAGCCAGGCGCCTTTGACGTTGGTGTCCATGACAAAATCCCAATCGTCTTCATCAATCATGTTGTAGGTCTTGGCGCCCGCTTCGACACCGGCGTTGTTGATCAATACATCGATGGGTCCGAAAGTTCTTTCTGACGCGTCGATGAACGCATGGATGCTCGCGGCGTTACGCACGTCTAGCGCGAATGGGGCAGCCTCACCACCTGCAGTTCGAATTTCGGTGACACGTGCATCAAGACGATCGACCCGCCTTGCCCCGAGGGAAACTCTGGAGCCACGTGCGGCGAGTACGCCGGCGAAATGGTGACCAAATCCCGACGAAGCGCCGGTGATGGCGATATGGCGCCCGGTGATGTCGAACGAGCCCATGCTGTGGCCTTAAAAGGTAGTAGAGGGGTGCGAGCAGCTTAAAGTTAAAAAAAGAGGTGCTCAATCTAGCGCCGGTCCGACAGGTTGCGATGGTGGCGCTGAAGGTTGAGGCGGGGGGGATCGCCCACTACACTACGCGCCCCGCTGAACCGGTGACCTCACCGTAGTGGGTTCTCAAAAGCCCTCGGAGTGTAGCTCAGCTTGGTAGAGCACCACGTTCGGGACGTGGGGGCCGGAGGTTCAAATCCTCTCACTCCGACCAATTATCCCATTGATTTACAAAGTTATTTACGTTAGATCTGGTTAGTTTGTACCCCCGTTTGTACCCCGGAATGCTCGCTTCAGCACCTGATCACCACCGTGAACGACTTTCACGCCCAAGGCGTCCAAATCTACTTCCACCAACAAGCCATCGACACCACGACCCCCTCTGGAAAGCTGATGTTCGGCGTGTTCTCGTCGTTTGCTGAGTTCGAGCGTGATCTGATCCGAGAGCGCATCAAACTAGGCGTTGAGCGCGCTCGTAGGGAGGGGAAGAAAATCGGTCGCCCGAGTTCAGTGACTGACTCGACCCGAGCCGCCATCGTGGAACTGTACAAGAAGGGGATGAGCCCCAAGAAGATCAGTCAGACCCTCCGCTGTGGGGTCGGAACAGCCTTTCACACGCTCAAGTCCAAGGGGCTATTGGCGGCGTAAACGGTTAGGCAAGCGAAAGTATACGGAGGGTTTTGGAACCCTTTAGGAACGAGCAGGCAATCCGTTCCGTGTTTTTTAAGCCGAACGCTCGGAACGATAAGCTGCCAAAGCCCGCGCAAAAAGCGCCGTCAGAGTCGGTGAGTTCGCTGAGCGAGATGTTCACCGAATGAAACTGCGTCTACTCAGTTCATCGCCGCCTCAGCCGTCAGCGGCAACCGTCAAAGCACAAGAACTCACCGAACTTCGCCAACTCTACGACCGAATGGTGGGCAACTCACTCGGCGACTCTGAGTCGGTTCGGCAATCGATCCTCGCTCGAATGATCCTGCTTCAGTGCGAACTGCTGACTAAATACTCAAGCACTATTCCGTCACACCAATGAGGTCTTCTCAATATGCCAAGAGCAAATCCCACCATCAAGAACATCACCACCTCACTGCGCATCACTGCGGATATGGACCGCTTGATTGGCGAAGCCGCTGACCGAGTGGGTGTGTCAAAGGGCAGAATCTATCGTCTAGGTGCGACAGAAGTGGCGCAGCAGATTCTCACCGATCAAAAGGTCGCCGATGAGCTCGCCGTCAGGTGGGCAATATGACCCCGAAGCCGCTGCCCCCGCACAAGGCGAAGCAGCTGCTTGGGACTTTCAGGCGGTCGATGAAGGATCTTGAGGTCTACGAAGTCGAAGGGCTGTCAGACCAACAGCGGAAGGAACTGCTGAAGCGATCGCGAGCGTGGGTGTTGGTAGAAAAGCGAACGGCTGGCTAAACGCAACTCACCTAACGCAGACACCCGACTTTATAAAGGCTGTAGTCAGAAGGGTGGCTATCTCGGTAAACGCCCCGTCGAGAGTATTGATAACCAGCAGATAACCGCTCTTGGCACTCGCCGCTTTCAGCATCACTCCCGACTGAACAACCTCGACGACAAGAGTCGTACAGCCGCTCTCGTCACACCGCGATACCAGCGCTTCTTGGAGCTGATCTTGTTCAAATGCGACCTCGGCCATGTCTGCTGCCGATGCAGGCGCTGAGCCTACAACTTTGCCGCCGTATTTTTTTGCAAGTTCTACGTAATCTATTGTGGACATGTCTGCTGCCGGTGCAGGCGCTTTGTCTACAACTTTGCCGCCGTATTTTGTCGGCACCGAGTTCTCGCCCGCCATAAGAACTATCGTCATCTTACCGCGACCCGACTGGCAATCCCCGTCCGCACATACCGTCCAGGATTTCGGCGAACAGTTATAGAGCCTTGGCGATTCCGCAAGCGCGGTTGAGTAACAAGCCGCCAGGAGCAACAGCAGGGGCGTATATCGATTCATATCTGTTTCATCCCTAATCTGCTACTTCTTCGGCTTCCAAGCCGCTGATCTTCGCTGCGCTTCGGCGATCTGCTCGCGGGTCATCTCTTTCTCAATTATTTCGTTGTTAGTTTTTGCGTCAGCCAGTCCTTGCGCTGCGGCGAGGTTGTACCAAAAGTACGCATCAACTTTGCTCTCCGCAACACCCGAGCCCGTAGCGTATTTCACCCCGAGGTTGAATTGCGCATCCGCATTTCCCTGCTCCGCCGCAAAGCGGTACCACTTGACTGCTTCGGCGTCGTTCTTCGCAACACCCAGACCGTTGGCGTACTTCCAACCGAGGTTGGATTGCGCATCCGCATTCCCCTGATCTGCGGCGAGTCGAAACCATTTCACGGCTTCGACAGCGCTTTCCGCAACACCCTCTCCCTTGGCGTACATCACCCCGAGGTTGTATTGCGCACCCACATTCCCCTGATCTGCGGCGAGTCGCCACCACTTGACCGCTTCGGCGTCGTTCTTCGCAACACCATCGCTTGTGGCGTACATATACCCGAGGTTGAACTGCGCATCTGCATTTCCCTGACGCGCTGCCTTCTGGAACCATTCAACAATTTCGCCCGTAGTGAATTTAACGCACGAAGAAGGACCGACCTCCGTAATGGTTGATACCAATTGGCCCGTAGTGTCGTTCTGAAGCTCGTAACCCGTGCGGGAAACATACTTACAAGTGTCTGTTGTTGGCTTCTTCGATGGGCTCGTAAAGACGAAGGATGCGACGCAAGATGTTTTGCCAACTTCTTTATCAACCCCTTGGTTTAGGATCATCTCAGTAGTGGCGAGAGAGTGGTTGGCAATGTACCCTAAGTTTAATCTGATGAGATTAGCCGTCAGTTCGAGCGCGGTCGGGTCATCACACTTTGTAATCTTTGATTTTAGTCCGAGAGCGTCGCAGCTGGTCAGCAGCAATGTCGTTGATAAGAGAATCAGTAGGGGCATATATCGATTCATATCTTTTTCACCTATTCCGAATCTAAAGCATCACTTGCTGCTGGCTGTGTAGCTTCACCGGAATCTGGACAAAAGTGGTATGAGAAGATGAGAGATTTTGAACGAGCACAGGTTGTCTGCGGACGGTGACCCTGCATCGTTTCCACGTACACCACCCTACGCAGCCACAAAGCCGGATGTGGAAGCCCGCTCTTCCAGAATTCCGAGCAAACGGCTCAATACTTCCCTTCCGTAGAAGTCGCTCCCAAATCGTAAGCCATTCCAATTCGGCGGACGAACCAGGCACACATGGGGAGCTATGTGATGGTACAGGGAGATTTTCTGAGGACTGAAGGACAATGGCCAAGGTGAGCTACAACTAGGCCCATCGAATAGTTTTCACCCTATTGTTGGAATGTGCATATCGCAGCCGAATAACGATAGAGAGTGTGAGTGGCGGTACGTGTTCGTCGGCGCTGGGTTCTTGGAGGCTCTGCAGATAAAAGCCTTCTTCGTTTCATCGGCATCGCGCATGAGCTGCCTGAGTTCGTGCAGAACTAGCCGTTGTGCTCCCTTGAAGCCCCTCATCAACGAGCGAGCCTTACCTTCGTCAGACTTTGGTCCGGTTGACTGCTCCCACGGTTTCCAACGACGAATCAAAGCTGCTTGTGCTGCGCGTCGTTCCGGTGTCCAGCCGTTCGCCATGCTCCTCCTCCAAAAGTTGGGTTTGCTCAGACTCGATTTCCCGCGTGACCCCGTTGTTGATCTGCTGCGGTCCGGTAGTCACGTTGGCCTGGCGGGCATAGACCACGGACGGGCTCCTGATCGTTGTCAGCTTGAAGGACCTTTCAGAGGGCGTCGAAGCAGCCGGAGGGTTTCAATCTTGTCCCCCGTTTTGTACCCCCGATTGCAATCCCTCGCATGGCTAAGCAATGTAACCGGTTGATTTTCCTTGCCAGGGATTGCCAGAAATTGCCTAGAATTGCGGGGCACAAGGTTCAATTCCTCTCACTCCGACCAATTTTCGAAGCCTAGTCGGGTTGTTCTTCAGTGGTTTAGCGCGGGTCTTTCGTGTTGTCGATCCTTCTATCGGACCTTACAAATTGATCCAGTATCCCGGCTGGTCTTCGTACCTGGCCGTGGTATCGTTGGGCCACGTTTAACCGAAGAAGGGGTTCAACATGGCCGAACGTGACAATCCGGTTCCCATCAGGGATAGCGCAGCGCAGTGGTCTGATGCCGCTTATGGTGATCAAGCCGCAGGGCTCAAGGTACTGAGGCAGACTTATCAGCTGTTGGCGATGACGCTGGTGTTCAGCGCTATCGTCGCCGGCGTGACCATGGCGCTGGATCTGCCACGTCCCGGCATCTTCGTTGTGCTGGGTGGTTTTTTTGGCTTGTTGTTCCTTACCAACAAGTTAGCAAATAGCGCCTGGGGACTTCTGTCCGTATTCGCGCTGACCGGTTTCATGGGTTATACCCTCGGTCCTATTCTCAATATGTACTCGGGGTTACCCAACGGATCCCAGATCATCGCAACGGCGTTTGGAACCACAGCCATTGCCTTTATTGGTTTGTCGATTTATGCCCGCAGTGCTCAGGCGCCGGACATGATGAGATTCGGCCCATTTCTGATGATTGGCGTACTTACGGCATTCGTACTCGGCCTCGTCGCCATCTTCTTCCAGATGCCGATGTTGTCCCTTGCAGTCTCCGCTCTCTTTGTGCTGCTCATGTGCGGCATGATCATGTGGCAGACACAAGCCATCGTGAATGGTGGTGAGACCAACTACATCATGGCCACCGTGTCGCTGTACGTATCCATCTATAACCTCTTTACCAGCCTGCTGCACATTCTCGGCTTTATGGGCGGCGACGACTGACCCATGCGTGCACTGACCTGCAAGGTCTTCGGTCCTCCCGCAGACCTTGAGGTCAGCGAATTACCCGATATCACACCCGGACCTGGCAAAGTCCTGATCCGGGTTGATGCTGTCGGGGTCGGTTACGTCGATGGCCTGCTCATTCAGGGCAAGTACCAGATCAAGCCTTCGCTTCCGTTTGTCCCGGGCAATGAATTCGCCGGTGAGATCATTGCGCAGGGTGAAGGCGTAAGTTCTCCGAAGCTTGGTGAGCGTGTGTTCGGCTTGGCTTCCGGGGTGTTTGCGGAACACATCGCAGTGGCTTCTGCCGGCTGTTATCCCGTCCCCTCAGGCCTTTCGAGCGCCGAAGCAGCTGGGCTTCTCCTTAACTACGCCACTGCGCTCTATGGTCTCGATGATTGTGGCAAGCTACGACCTGCGGAATCGGTGCTGATTCTCGGTGCCAGTGGTGGGGTCGGTAGTGCGGCTATCGCGGTGGCGAAAGCCTTGGGTTTGCAGGTGATCGCCGCCGCATCGACACCCGAAAAGGTTCAAGCCGCAAAAGGGTTCGGTGCGGATGAGGGCGTTTGTTATGGTGATCCAACCTGGCGGGATCGGCTGAAGGAAGTACTCAGAGGGCGATCACTCGATGCCGTCTTTGATCCAGTCGGTGGTTCCATCGCGGAGCCTGCACTTCGAAGCCTTTCGCCCGGAGGGCGTCTTCTGGTGGTTGGGTTTGCCGGTGGTCCCGTTCCTTCGATTGCACTGAATCTTGTACTGCTGAAACGCTGCAGCATTGTGGGGGTGGACTGGGGTGGTGAGTCACGTGCTGATGCGTCACTGACCCCTCGACTGGCTCGCAAGCTGTTCGCGCTCATAGAATCCGGAAAACTCGCACCACCGCCTGTGGTATCCCGTCCGCTCAGGCAAGTTCGCGAAGCGCTGACCGAGCAGCTTGCGGGCCGCATCATGGGTAAACTGGTCATCGATATGCGAGGTGACTGGCCGAGGACCTGATCAACGTGCTCAATGAATGGCTGCTACAACTCGCGCAATTTTTTGCCGCGCTGGAATGGAGCATCGGACTGCACGAGTCTATCTATACCTACGCCTGGATTGAAACGACCCACGTTTTAACGCTCGCCGTGTTTCTAGGCATGTTGTTCATCATCGATCTACGCATGCTCGGTATTCTATTCCGGGACGTGTCAGCCGCCGATCTTGCGGCGCGACTCGATAAACCGATGATGCTGGGCTTCGTCGTGATGGTAATCACCGGCTTCGTCCTTTATTACGCGATTCCTGTGCGTACTACCCAAAGCATCTGGTTTCGCATCAAGGTCGTCTTGCTCATTGCCGCGGGCGTGAATGCCTGGCTGTTCAGGCGCCGCATGCTGGCATCGGCAGACACCTGGGCCAACGACCTGAGTCCGCCGCCGGATATCCGACGAGGCGCTCTGCGTTCGCTGATTTTTTGGGCAGGCGTTGTCTTTACGGGGAGGGCAATCGCCTACGACTGGTATGACTGCCACAAACCGTTAAGCGAACTCATGCAATGGGCGGCAGGGTGTGTAAATCCTGCGGACCTTGGGTGACGTTCATGGATCTCTTGCCACTCTTCACCTGGCTCGATACCTCCTTCCTCGCTGAGATTTCCAAGTCCTATGGCGGCGTGTTTGCAGTGGTACAGATGTTCCACCTCCTGGCCATGGCGGTGTTGGGTGGCGTCGTCATCCTTGGTGACTTGCGGTTGCTCGGAGTTCTCATGACCGACATTCCAACAGCGAAAGTTCTGCGACCGACCTACAGAGCCTTCGATATCGCACTGTTTGCCCTGGTACTGACGGGCATTTTCATGAGTTCAGCGGTGGCCATGAAGCTGTTCTACAACGAGATGTACTGGGTGAAAATGATCGCGCTTCTCGTTGGCGTGCTGTTCGTATACGCCATTCGCAGGCCATTGCTAGGTAACGATCCCGATACGCTCCGCCCCATCAGCCGAACCCTGATTGCACTGAGTTCATTGGTGACCTGGTTTACGGTGGCTGCGTCGGGAAGATGGATTGGCTTTTCGTGAGGGCGGGGTCATGAAGTACCAGGAAGTGATCGCACTCGCGATCAGCGTGCTGATCCTGGTTGTCGCAGGGTGGTTTTGGCTCGAGCAAGTCCAAGCGGCGAAGGAGCTTTTGGACATGGCCGACGGCTGAAACAGAAGTGTGTTCGAAAGAGCGCGGAGGTAACTTTCCGAAGTCCGAAAGTACCATATAAGCAGTAAAATATACAAATAAAGTAAAGACTACTGACATATTGACGGCTGGTATCCCAAAAAAGACACCTACTCGAGTTATGCCGATCACCAGCGAAAGGCAGAGAAACCGCGTCGCCCTGTTGATCGCGCTCAATGTCCTCATCCTCGTGGCTTACGCTGTCTACATTCTGGCGTCTATTTCGACTCCCAGCCCGTTGCTCATCTCGGTGTTGATTGCTGGTCTCGGTTACAACCTCGCGGAGCTCTGGCTCAGTACGCCGTACCGGGATGAAACAAGGCGCACGAGTCATAAAGCGAGAACCGTACGGCGAGCCGTTGCTCGTGCTTTGCCCGCAGAGTCAGGTCCGTTTGTTCTGGGCCGCATGACGCCATCGGCTGTCAATGCAAGGCGCGGCGCTGCAGAGCGTGTTTCCTTGGCTGAACGGCTCACTGCACTGGAAGAAGGCAGAACACCAGGGCAACGGATCGAACCAAGCTTTACGCCGATCGAAGAGACGATTCTCGGTGCCGAATTGGCGCAGGCCGACCTGAACGACGAAACACCGTTGATCATGCTGACGGACCCTACTCAACTCGAGGCTACCCAACCCGAGGCTGCCCAACCGGAGACTGGCCAATCGGACTCGGCACTGATGGCTACGGTGTCCAAGCAGGTGGTGAGCGGTGGACCCGAGCAAGCCGCAGGTGCTCCTGAGCACGGCACACCAGAGGCCGTCCAAGCGCGCGACGCTCAAGCGCCCCATAACGCTTCAATCCGCGTCGATGAAGCTACCGCGGCCGCGCGGGCGTTCGTCAATGCGTTACGTATCCCAGTAGAGATTCCCCACAATGAACACTCTGCGTTAACGGTCGAGATCGTTGAAGCGGAAATTCAAACGGCAGCACCGATCGTGGACGTCGCTGAACTCGAGAACATCCTTGAGGCTGTCGAAGCTGAAGGGGAAGCGGCAGCGACGATGGATGCGTTGGAGCAGCTCGGATCCGTTGTACTCGGGCAAGCCAATACCGCGCGCTCAACTCAACCTTTGATTCCTGAGGTCGCTCCAGAATTGGCGGAACTTCAGGAAGAAATCCGGATTGGAGAGCCGCGAGGCCCGACGCCGGCGTCTGACTTGACCGGTCTCGTTCCGATTGTAGAACCCGTCGCTATGTCGATCGATTCGTCACAGATTGATGTTGTTGGCAGCGAGGTGGTTACTGCAGCCATGCTGGCTGATTTGACGGTGGCCGAACCTACATCGGTAGAAGCCGTATCGGTAGAAGCCACTCCATCGGGGCAAGAGGTTGTGGAAGCCGAGGCAACCATTCCATCGTTGGTTGTCGAGGAACTGCCACTCGCGACGGTTGAAGTGGAGACTTCACTCCCAGTGGAATTGATTCCAGAGTCGGGACTCGCACAGGCAGAAGCTATTGTCGCTGAAGAAGTGGTCGCCAGCGACTTAACAGCTCCGTTAGAGACGCCAACTTGGGGGACTACGGCTGCTGGCGCCGCGCTTGCGGTAACGGTTGCAGCAACCCGGGTTATCGGCCTCGGTGCGGACTTGATAGGAGAAGATAACGAAGGTGCAGTGGATATCGCTGCGGCAAAACCAGCTGCTGCTGTAGGCGATGAACTCGAGAAGCGTGTCGAGGCAAACCTCAGCGGAGAGAAACCCGGACGCGTGGCCAGTCCGATTTCGCACGTCGGCGGACGTTTGCGAGATCCAGTAGATGTCGTGATTGCGACTTTGCTGACGGATCCTATTCGCAAGCCAGCGACTAACATGCGTCTGCGTGCAGGTGTTTCAACGCCTTCCATTCCCGTTCCGCCACGGGCGGCGACGGGATTGCGGGCTTCTGATGAAACGCTAGCGCTGCTGCGTAGCCAGTTAGGAGTAGGTAAAGATGCCGAAGCCGAATCGGCACGGCGTGCACGTGTGGAGGCGGATCAAGAGAAACCGGCTGGGTCCCCACCGGAGTCGGCAACGTCAAACCCAAGTGATACAACGCACAAGACACTGCGGAGCGCACCTAAGCGACCTTCCTCTCAAGTGTCTGACAGTGCCCGGGATCGCGTGATGTTTGTCTGGCACGGTCGACACTTTCTGCCGCCGATGGAAGTTCGCCACCCTCTAAGAGTCGCGCAATCGCTCTATGACTTCATGGTTGAAGAGGCGATGGAGCGCGGTTGAGCCTGTACTGACCTTCACTTTCACCTTCACCTTCACCTTCACCTTCAGCAGCAAAAATGCCGGCTAGCGGTGTTCACTCCCTTCCTGCTGCTCCAGTCATGGCCGAAGAAAACGCATGCTGTAGCACTTTAGGGAATCTCTGATTAACAGGATCTTTTCGTCAGAACGACGACAAACGAAGCGCGCTGCTCCCAAAAGGGGGAGGCGGAAATAGACACTAATCCGAGGTTCCTTAGTGTTGCACAACGGTACCGCCATCGACGTTATACGCCTGGCCAGTAATCCAGCTGCCTTCACGACTGCAGAGAAAGACAACCATGTGAGCCACATCCGCGCCAGTCCCGGCACGCCCTAGAGGAACCCGAGAGCGAATCATGGCGTTCCAGTTTTCGCCGCGGCCGAGATCGTCCATACGGAAGGTGTCGATGATGCCCGGACAAATTGCGTTGACGCGGATGTTGTGAGGTCCGAGCTCATTGGCCATACACGCAGTCAACGCGTGAATACCGGCCTTGCTTGCCGCGTAAGCCGCGGTGTTCGCGCCAAAGATTTTTCCAGCGATGGATGAAATGTTGATGATCGCGCCACCATGTCCCTGCTTGAGAAGCTGGTTCGCGAAAGCCTTCGACATGTAGAACGAACCATTGAGGTTCACATCGAGGACCTGCTTCCAATCTTCGATTGCCAAATCGACCACCGGTTTGCGATCGTTGCCGCGTGCAGCTCCCGCATTGTTGATGACGAAGTCGACGCGGCCAAAAGTCTTCAGTGTATCGGCCAGCAGTTGTGCGACCGCAGCCGGATCACGTGCGTCACAGATCAAGGGCAGAGCCCGTTGGCCGCGTGCTTCAATTTCTTCTGTGACCGATGCAATGTCCCGCCAACCGATGGCTTTTTCGTCGTCGGGAAATCGCGACGGATCTCGTCCGGTCCCTGTAATCACAACATCACATCCTGCGTCTGCCATGGTGAGCGCGATGGCTCTACCGATACTGCGCATGCGCCCGGCGCCGGTGACAACGGCGATTTTTCCGGAAAGGGCACGGGTTCCAGTTGTTGAGCTCATGATCAACCCTCTGGTGCGATGGTTAGCGTTAGTCCATCCAACGCGTCGGTGAAGACGAGCTGGCACGTCAGTCGTGAAGCGTTATTGCAGGTGTCGAGGATCGCCAACAGGTCGAGTTCGTCCTGCGTAGGTGGAGATAACCGCGCCTGCCACTCAGTATCGATGTAACAGTGACAAGTAGCACACGCACCTTGCCCACCACACAACGCCTCGATAGGCAGACCGTCTGCGCGGAGAATTTCCATCACTGATCGTCCTGGCAGTGCCTCGATGTGATGTAAAGCACCGTTTCGATCCGTTGTGATGATGACAGCCACAGTGCCTTCCGTTCAGATCAGGCGGCCCTTCGACCGCCTCTCATGCAGGTGCGAACAACGAACTTCGGTGTAATCAGCGTGCCGATTGCCCTTCAAACTCTGGTGATGCCGGATGCCCGAGCAAAATTGCACCGAGGTCCTGATACAGCTGATGGGATACCCAACGGTGGGTCGCACAGCCATGCGCGTCGCGTAGTTTCCGCTCGAGCGGTGAGTACATGCGCATTCCAGTAGTGCCGGCCGTGTTGTGCAGAAGATCCACAACCCGCATGCAGACGTTAGCGCCGTGAGTGCAGGCGAGGCGCGCATCTTGTGTAGCTTTGGGCGAGGGCAGTTCACGACCCGCCTTCAATTCATCCTGGATGACGTTCATGGTTTCCATAACATAGGCACGCACAGACTGGAAATCGGCCTTGGCTTCGGCCACACGGAACTGCGCGATGGGACGATCTTTGAGTGTAGAAGTTGCCATCATCGGAATCTTGTTCTGGGCCAGATCGATAAACGATTCGATGGCACCTTTGGCTACACCGAGCGCCACAGCAACCTTGTTGTACGAGAGACGCAATGCCACCGGCATGCGATAGACCGGATTGGGGTAGTGCGCAGGCAGCGACATCAGATCAACACCCGCATACTTTGGTGCAACGTAGGCGCCATTGGCACGCACATCATTACTCCCTGATCCTCTGAGTCCGCCGACATCCCAGGTATCAACGATTTCCCACTCGGCGCGCGGCATAAAAAACATGCGGAAGTTAGGCATTCCGTTCGGGAGTTTTTCTATCTCACCGTTGGTCATCACCGGTGCAGCCATGAAACACCACGATGCGTTGTGGCAGCCACTGATAAAGGTCGACTGACCCCAGACCTTATAGCCACCATCAGCTTGGCGTTCGGCACGTGACGGTATGGATCCCGGACCACCACCTCCACACATCACCACGCGCGGGTTATCGAGGTAGATTTCCTTGGCGAGGGCTTTGTCCATGCCACCTGCCGCCATCGCATTGATTTCGGAACCCAGCATGACGTTCCACGCCGTCGACGCATCGATCGCAGCAATGGCTTCAAGGATCTCGATGGTCTCCGTGGCCGTGGCATCTTCGCCCCCCAGCTCCACGGGCAATGCGAAGCGGAAGAAACCCGCGTCGATCAGTGAGTTGACCAGGTCATCGGGAAGACGACGTATTTGTTGTGCGCGATCACCCCCTTCGAGAATAAGTGGGCGTAGTTCTTCAACTTTCCGCAGGCGCGCGGCGAGCAATTCGGCTTTCATGAAATCTCCGGGAAGTGAAAGTCAGAGTTTGTAATAGGGTGGCAGGTCCGAAGCGCTGATCTTGCTCAAGGTCTGCATGGGGTTAACGCCAAAGTAGATATCTTCGCCGATCAGTTTGCCAGCGGTGTCTGCGGGCCACACGGTTACCAGTTGTGCGTTTGATAACCAGAGATCGTTGTCTTCAATGCGGGTATCGCCAACCGTTGACATTCCCGCCGCTTTGAGGTCGCGACCTCGGTTCACCTGTTTAACCTGACCCTCAGTGACGACGTTGTCGCTCGAAGCCATCACTTTGGCGACCACGACCTCGAACTGTTGGCGGCCTGTACTGAACATACCCGAATAGAAACTGGCAACGGCCGCGCGCCCCTCCAACACCATAGGCGTGCCGTTACCCCAAAAGTGATACTTCGGTTCGGTGGTGAGCGTCGCCATCAGCGGTTCGAGCTGGCCTTTAATCTCAGCCTCCATATGACGGGCGACCTCGCGGATCAACCCTGATTTGCGAGGATCGTTCTCGCGTGCAGCAGCAGCTTCAAGCGGCAACCAGCTCTGGTGAGGATCAATGGCGTAGCGCATAGGGTGTACCGGAAGGTCCGTCGGCCAGGTACTTTCCCGGAAAACGAGGGTCCAGGGCAAGAGGGGAATTCGCGGTTCGCTACGTCTTCGACGTCGATTGTTGTAAACACTGGGCTTGTGTGGGCCCAGCGCTGACGTTCTTGGGTGCGCGGTGTATTCTCGAGTCGACCTAAGGAAACTCTGATTAATTGGATTTTTTTGTCAGAGCGACGACTAACGAATCTATGGCGGAAATAGACAGTAATAAGAGGTTCCATAAATAAAGAACCGGAAAGCAACGGGAGGGCGTTACTGATGGTTCAGAGTCCATGGAAGGTGGCATACGGCCGGGCTTCGTTTGATCCGAATTCAACACGTAGAAGCGAGGTTCACTTTCATGTCGTTGGTTGAACGACTCTCAACCGCGATTGAAGGTCTCTTGCCGGCACGCCTGCGTCTTGGTGACGCCGATACGTTGCGGCAATCCGTTCTCATCGTTTTCGCCATCGCCATAGCGAACGTCGTAGTCCCAGTGGCTTCCGCGTTGGTCTGGTCGATTGGGCATCACGACTCCGCAATGACATTCCTGCTGACACTGGTCATCCACACTTCTATTTTGTTGTTACTCCTGAATGGGGTCGCGCCTCGCCTGGTGGCGCATTTGCTCGTAGTCTGTTTCTTCTGCGAGATCGTTTGGGATTGGGGGCCGGACGCCGGGCTCGGTGTGATGGGCGCCATCGTCATTCCTCTGGTCGCCGCAGGTATCACGGGCAGTACTGCCGGAATGGTTTGGGTTCTCTTGATTACCCTGTGGTGTGCCGCGGTTGGCTTGCAGTGGGTTCGTCCGGGCGATTATTCCGCGGGCGTTGCGCTGACCACCGGGCTTGTCGCCATCGTTGTCGGCGTGGGTGCCTCGATCATGGAATCCATGCGCGAAACTGCGGTACGCAAGGAGCGCGTATCGAGAGGTCTGCAGTTGGAGGCGGAAAGCGCCATGTATCGCTTCATCAAAGTGACCTTCCCTGCTCACGTGCAAACCGTCAGTGGCGTTGTGACTGATGTCAGTCCGGGTGTCGCAGCGCTGCTCGAATACGGAGCAGAAGACTTGGTTGGGAAAAAATTGCGTACGCTGCTTCACCCCGAAGACCAGCCGTTGGTCGAAGTCCTAGGCAGACCCGAACGCGGGGAGTCCTTTCACGCCGAACTCAGGCTCTGGCACAAATCAGGTCGTTGGGTTTGGGTAGATGTGTTTGGTGTACTTGCCGAACAAGGCGCCAACCGCGGCCCAAACGGTGGCAGGGGCGAGCCGTGGTGGTTCGTCGCGCGTGACATCGAGCCGGAGCGACAACTTCGCGAGCGCCAAGCCCGAGCGCATCGACTCGAAGGGTTGGGTGTGATGGCGGCCGGGCTCGCGCATGACTTCAACAATCTGCTCATGGTGATTCGCGGCTTCGCTGAAATGTTGCCGGATAGCACGGAGAAGACTTCGATCCTTAGTGCGTCAGGCGAGGCGAGTGGGTTAGCCGCACACCTCATGACTTTTGGACGCAAGGGCGCTGCGTCTGATCTTAACAACCCCCACGCGCAGATTGATGTCGCCGCTGCCATAACTAAGTGGTCAACAATGTTCGGCAGAATACTCGGCCCGGCGATTCGATTTGAGAAGGTACTGCCTGAAAGTCCGGTGCATGCGGCGATTGCTGAGGGCCAACTCAACCAGGTTTTGCTAAACCTTGTCACCAATGCCAAAGATGCAATGCCGGAAGGCGGCTCGTTACAGATTCGCCTTGAATCCATCGAGTTTGCGCCGCACGTCGCGGAAAAACATAGGCTGAAGCCCGGACGGTATGCGCGCCTTGCCGTGATCGACAGTGGTCACGGCATGACCAGGGAAGTGCTTGCTCACGCGGTGGATCCGTTCTTTACCACCAAAGCGCCGAGTGTAGGATCAGGGCTGGGCCTGGCCACCGTTTATGGAATTGTTACCGGATTGGGTGGTGGGTTAGAGCTTGAGAGCGCACCGGCGGTGGGGACGTCTGTGTTGGTGTACCTGCCTCAGATTGGCCATAGTCCTTGGTCGGAAGATGCGGCCCTGCATCGACTTGACGTGGCAACGCCAGAACGCGTTGCCGATGTCGTTACCCAGTGAAAACGCACTAAACACCATCGCGAGACGTTCTCATCGCGATCAACGCTTAAGACGCTTAGCCATTGCTTGCATGATGACCATGCGCGCTGAAAATGGCGTCCCCTAGGGGAGTCGAACCCCTGTTGCCGGGATGAAAACCCGGTGTCCTTTCTTATGGACGGCTCACTGATTACAACAGTCACCGCGCTGACGACCTTGTGGATTGGTTACCGCATCCTCAAAATCCCGATGGGGCTGCTCGTTGGGATGCTGG
>SYFY01000199.1 GCA_005799745.1 Gammaproteobacteria bacterium | reverse complement strand
CCCTGGCGGATCCACACTTCTTCAGCAGCAAGCTCCTGATCAAATTTGCGACTGGTCGTCGCCTCTGCTTCGAGTTCTTCTTCCTTGCGACGCAGGTACGTCGCATAGTTTCCCGGGTAGCTGCGGAGAACTCCGCGGTCGAGCTCGATGATCCGCGTCGCTAACCGATCCACAAAGGCGCGATCGTGGGTGATGAACAACACTGCCCCCCTGAAGTCATCCACGGCATCTTCAAGCGCGCGAATGGAGGTGACGTCAAGATGGTTGGTGGGCTCATCGAGCAACAGCAGCTCCGGTTCGGCAACCAGTGCCCGACCCAGGAGTGCACGCCTGCGAATACCGCCACTGCTTTCGTCGAGAAACGCTTTCCCGTCGAGTCGGAGCCGGTCCAGCATCGCTTCGGTTTTCTGCATCACGCCCCATACGTCGGCTGCTTCTGCCTCCGATTGCAGACGGGAATATTCAGCGAGTTGATCTTCAGTCGCTGACGACAACACGTCTTCGATCAACTGAATCTGCTTCCAGACGACATATGCTTGTCCAAGTCCGGCTGCGACCACATCGAAGAGGGTTGCAGTCTCACTGGGAGGAACATCTTGTGGCAGCGAGGCAATGCGCAGTCCATCGCTTCGCCACATTTCACCGGAGTCCAGCCTGATTCGCCCTTCAAGAACTCCAAACAGCGTTGACTTGCCGGTACCGTTCCGCCCGACCAGACAAATACGTTCACCCGACTGCACCACGAGTGATGCATCGGCGAGCAGCGGAACATGCCCGTAAGCGAGTTGCCCGGACTGAAGTTGGAGCAGGGTCATCGAGGGACTGCGATTGTGCAAAACGCCGGCACTATAGTCGTGCAAGCAGGAGTCGTGCACGCAAGCAGTCACCATCGACCACTGTTCGCCCAACCCGTCTCCTCGGCCGGACCCATAGGCGGTTCCCACAGGAAGCTAAAGATGGACTCACAAGCCCGCGACGTTGACGTGATTGTTATCGGTGGTGGTGCAGGCATGTCGGCCGCGATTACTGCGGCGACGCAGGCTGCGTCCGTGATGCTCATCGAGGCCGACGCCAGACTGGTGGGCTCGACCGCTCTCTCAGGGGGAGTTTATACGCCGCTGGCACCCGCGTTCAGGAAGCCGCCGGGGTGCGCGGTGACTCCGCCGACGGGATGTTCGAATACTACATGACACTGAATCAGTATCGTGTGGAAGCGTCCCTTGCCCGACGACTGTGTGATGAGGCGGCTCCCGGTCTGCATTGGCTGCAGGAACTCGGCGTCGAATTTCCGGCTCAAGATCTCTATGCATCCGGCGTGGAGAGCATTCCTCCTGGGCACACTGCCCGCGGCAACGGAGCCGCGATTGCCGCAGCACTCGAAGCCGAAGTCCACAAACGGGATATTGAAGTCATCACCCGAACGCGCATCGAGCAGTTGATATTGGACGATTCGAAGCGGGTGCGAGGCATTCGCAGCGGCAGCAGCGTCGTGAAAGCAGGCGCTGTGGTGATCACCACGGGGGGCTTCGGCGCGAACCCTTATCTGTTGCAGCAACACTATCCGGACGCAACACGACATGGTTCAGCGGCCTGGTACATCGGCAACATGAACTGTGTCGGGGATGGTCTCGAGATTGCCCGGCAGGCTGGCGCTGACATCGTCGGGCACAACCGAGGCTTGTTACTAACGACCCCCAACTTTCGCAAAGTGCTCGAAGTCTTCGTCCCTGGCTGGCTCGTCTATGTCAACCGGGAAGGCCGCCGGTTTGTGAAGGAAACGGCAGAGTACGCGGTGATGTCCGGTGTAGTCGGTGCCTAGACTGGAGGCACGTGCTTCGCCTTGTTTGACGACGTCTCCTGGCGCACCGCGCGCCCTGCCCCACGTTACGCAGACGCTTTCGCTTCTGGCGTACTTCCACTCAACTGGGTGGCGGAGGAACTCGAAGTTCAATTGAAGACCGGGAAGGTCATCTCTGCACCAACACTCGCTGAGGTGGCGATTCGTTGTGGAATCCGACCAGGCAGCCTGGAAGCGACGGTTGATAGTTACAACGCTGACTGCAAAAAAGGTGTCGATTCAGGCTTCTTCAAAAACGCCGAGGACCTGAAGCCGATCCTGACCCCGCCGTTTCATGCCGTTGAGATCGTGCCTGCCATCATTTGCCTCACGTCCACCGGGATTCGTATCAATGCTGAGACGCACGTGCTCGATCGGCAGGACCGTCCGGTGCCCGGGTTGTTCGCAGCAGGGGAAGCCACCGGAGGTGTACTGGGCGAGCGGTACATCGGCGGCGGTAACTCGATTGCCAATGCGATCGTCTTTGGCCGGATCGCCGGCCGGGAATCGGCACGCAGTGTTTTGAATCTTTGAAACGGATTTTAGTTTGACTTTATGACCCTGCCTCCCCTATAACGCCCAATGGCAGTGGGTCGTTAACAATTGTTAACAATCCTGCGTTCGCGAATTCTTTGTCAGAGAGGAGCAGTGCTGCGGAGTCGCGATCAACTCAACCGGATTGAGCTGAGAGGAAATCAACATGTTGAAGAAATTCGTGGGCACCACGCTCGCAACGGCACTCATGCTGCCGGCGGCGACGTTCGTGGGCTCACAGGCGATGGCGGCCGAAGAAAGCCGACGCCAGATCGAAGAAGTGATCGTGACCGCGGAACGTCGGGAATCGACGGTCAGCGACACGTCCATGTCGATCACGGCGTTCACCGGCGAGTTCATTGAAGACTTCGGAATTCGAAACCAGGAAGACCTGCAGAACCTGGTTCCGGCTGCAGTTATCGAACCTTATGACATGGCAGTTCGCGGCGTTGGCCGAAACTTCCGCTCACTGGGCGGTGACCCCGGCATCGCAACCTACCTGAACGGCGTGTACTCCGAAGATTTCGGTATTGCGTCGACGGAAGGTGGACTCTTCGACATCGAACGTATTGAAGTACTGCGTGGCCCACAGGGAACGCTGTACGGCCGCAACGCCATCGGTGGCGCTATCAACTTCATCAACAAACTGCCCGCCGACGAATTCGAAGGTGAGGCACGTGTCGTCGTCGGTGACTACGACCTGTTGGAAACCTACGGTGTCGTGTCAGCGCCGATCATCAAGGACCTGCTCTCCGCACGCGTTACCGGCGTGAAGCGTACACGTGAAGGTTATTACCACGACCTCTCCGGCAACCCTGACCCGGGTAACTACGGTGACGAGAACTATGCGTTGGCACTGCGTTTTACGCCGACCGACAACCTTGAATTCAACGTCCGAGGTAACGAACGCAGCTATGCGCGCCGTATGGCCGGTGCTGACGCAGCCGGTGTCACGAACTTGACAGAAGCCGGTGGCCGCACCCGTGACACCAGCACCTATGTGTTCGGCTATCGCGCGGTTAACCCCAACCAAGCGTGCCCTAACGCCTTCACGCGCACGGTTCCAACTCCCGTCGCAGGTGTGATTGGTGGTGTCGGTTGTGCTGTTGCAGGACGTCAGATTTTCAACTTCAACCATCCGGTTACCGGCGCGCGCATTGCGGCACAGCGCGTAGTACCTGGTTTCGACAAGACCACAATTGGCACGATCAATTCGCCGAACATGGCTTTTGGCGCCAATCAGGAGCGTCAGACACTCACCGGCCTCAAAGACCTGGACAGTAGCGACCTAAAGACCGACACCAATGGCCAGCAGGATGAGTTCTTCGACCAACAAGCCGTGTCCTTCGATGCGAACTGGACGATCTCCGACCAGTTCAGCATGAAGTACATCTTCGGATACACCGATTACTTCTACGACCGCACGTCCGACGTTGACCTCACCAGCAACCCGATCTTCGACAACACCTTCTACGTCAGCCAGGAAACGGAGTACGTCTCCCACGAACTGCAGGCGTTTATCGATCCGACCGAAGACTTCTCGGTCACGGTGGGCGTCTTCGCCTATGACGCGAAAATCACCCAGCGCGGTGACTACTTCGACGCGACGTGTCGCAACAACGTCAACTGTAATTCGCGTCACAACCGATCGTTCCCGAACGCAGCATTTGGTTTGGGATTCTTGGACGCAATCGGTAAGAGAGATCTGTTTTCAGCCCGTCTCGGTAAAGATCAATTCGAAACCACAGGTGCCTTACCTGGCGGGTGCTTAGCGGGCTCCGCAATCGGCGCTGCTGACCAGCTTGACGTCTATTGCTACGGCGCGTGGTACGCAGATCGAGGCGATAGAATCCAGCACGGTCCATCGACGATCGCCACCAACTTGGAATACCAAACCCGATCGGAACGATATGCCTATGCCGCATACGGTCAGGCGGTGTATGACTTCAATGAGCACTTCGCACTAACGGTTGGCCTGCGTTGGGCGCGTGACAGTCTGAGCGGAGCTGAAGACGTCTTCTTCTATCAAGAAGAGGCCATCGTACCGTTGGGCTTTGGACCTGGTGGTAACGGTTGCGCGGGAAATCCTGGTGATACCTGTGGCTCGACGCTGGGCCTGTTCAACCAACTGCTCGGTACAGTAGGACCCAACGGAGAAATTCTTGATCCGGACTACGTACTCGTTGCCGGAGTTCCGACTTCGATCTCCATTACGCGCGATCTAAAGAAGATCACTAACGATATGACGTGGCGAGTGAACCTAGATTGGACGCCGAACGACGACGACTTGCTCTATCTGTCTGCGACTAAAGGTCTGCGCTCAGGTGGAATGAACCTGGTGTTCTTCTCCAGCAACGGTACCTATGACGGCGAAGAGCTGACTGCGTTCGAACTGGGTTATAAAGGCACGAAGTTCGACGGCTCCATGCAGGTCAACGCGTCGATCTATCACTACGATTACGAGAACGTACACACTTTCGGTAATGGCCGTTCCTTCGCCGGTGGCTACTCGACCAACGTCTTCGCTGTTCCTAAAGGCCAAATGCAAGGCTTTGAAGGCGACGTACTTTGGCTCGCGACCGAGAGCTTCACGATCGGTGCGAACCTGTCGATCACAAAGAGCAAGTACAAGTCGGATGTCTTCATCATCAACCCGATCGACGAAGCAGCACCGGAGTCCATCTTCGATGCCTTCAACACGCCGAAGAACCTGAACGGCAACCAGATGATCCGCGTACCGGAACTCAAGTTCGGCGGATTTGCCCAGTACGCAGTACCGTTGGCCGACAACGGCAAAGTTGAGTTCCTCGTGAACTACTCGTGGATCGATCGTGTGTATTTCACGGTGTTCGAGGACAAGAACCACTCCTCGCCAACTTATGACCGTGTCGACTTCCGCGCGACCTGGCGCAGCCCGTCGGAGCAATGGATGGTCGCCGGCTTCGTGAACAACGTGTTCGACAAGATCGGTCTTCGCCAGATCGACCAGTATCAGGCGAACGAAACGACCAACTACCGCCGCACCGGTGCACTCACTGACCCACGTCTGTGGGGTCTGGAAGTACGCTACAAGTTTGGCGCGTACCAGTAAGCGAGATCTCCGTCCGCGCAACGCGGGCGGTACTCGAAAAAATGGGGCTTCGGCCCCGTTTTTTTCGTCTTCAGGATACGAATCGTCCGCACTCGAAACCGTTAGAATTCGGTTTCACCTCGGCCGGTCTGCTTCTTACATGCCCAACTTTGTTAAAGGCGTTATCCACTTCCAGGACGTCGTTTTCCCAGAAAAGCGCGCATTCTTTGAAAAGCTGAGTGAAGGGCAACGACCCGAGGCACTGTTCATCACGTGTTCGGACGCGCGCATAGAAACAGCGATGATCACGCAAACGGAGCCCGGTGAACTGTTTATCTGCCGCAATGCGGGCAACATCGTTCCACCCCACACCCACCATACCGGCGGGATCACAGCGTCAATCGAATTCGCGGTGGCTGTGCTTAAAGTTCCACACATCGTCGTTTGTGGTCACACCCAGTGCGGTGCAATGCATGGCGCACTCCACCCCGAATCCGTCGTCGGGCTGGATCACGTCAAAGAGTGGCTAGGTTATTCGAAAGCTGCGTTGAGCATCGTGCAGGAGCTGGGAAAAGACTTGGCCGAGGAGGCTCAGACACGGATGATGATCGAGCAGAACGTCATCTTGCAGTTGCAGCACCTTCGTACCCACCCTTCCGTCGCGACACAATTGGCTCGTCGTAACATCGAGCTGCACGGATGGGTCTACGACATTCGGACTGGGCAGGTTGAGGCCTACGATCCAACGACAGAAAGGTTCGTTCCGGTTGGCGAGCACTACCAGAACCGTTTAGAAGAATGAGAGCGGGCGTTATGACTCTGCGGATCGAGAGGCGGCTTCGTCTTCCTGCTCTTTTTGAATGCGCCGATAGATTTCTTCGCGATGTACCGCAACATCCTTAGGTGCGCCAACACCAAGTCGAATCTGGTTACCCTTCACGCCTAGAACGGTCACGATGATCTCATTGCCGATCATCAGCGTTTCTCCGATGCGACGGGTTAGAATTAACATGATGTTGCTTTCATGCCGGAGTTCCAGTCACGAGCCAGTTTGTTAGATTTGCTTTCCATAGTGCTTTCCATAAAGCGCTCCTTGATGCTCTTCGCGACACTTCGCCAGGTCCCTTCCTTTGCCGTCTCTTCCTTTGCATTCCCTTTAGGTACTGTCTGTGTCTCTCCTGCAAACATGGAACAGATCCCCGATACCGTCCAGGCACAACCCCGGCCTAAACCGTAGTCTCCTGACGTTTGGAAGGCTACTTCGACCACACCGACCTGTAAAACAGCCTTCAACTACGGGATTGTGAGTCCAACTCGCGACCAGTATGAACCCAACGATCAGCTCGCTGCACCTTTGTCTAAGCCAAACTCAGCATGCAGCGCCCGAACCGCAAGTTCCATGTATCGCTCAGCGACAACCACGGAGATTTTGATTTCCGAGGTCGAGATCATGAGGATATTGATGCTCTCCCGGGCGAGTGCATCGAATAACTGAGTCGCAACGCCAGCATGGGAGCGCATGCCGACACCCACCACGGAGACTTTTGCAATTCCATCATCACCACTCAGGCTGCGCGCTTTGAGGGTCGTGCGGACCGGATTCAAGAGCTCTTTAGCTTTCTCATAGTCACTGCGTTTGACTGTAAAGGTGAAGTCGGTCAGTCCATCCGCGCCCGTATTCTGGACGATCATATCCACTTCGATATTGGCCGCACTGATCGGCCCTAGAATCTTCGAAGCGACACCAGGCACGTCAGGGACACCGGCCATAGTCAGTTTGGCTTCATCGCGAGTGTGGGCAATCCCGGAAACAAGGGGTTGTTCCATCGAGTCATTCTCCATCGTGATCAACGTGCCACCCTCTTCCACGAACGTGGACAATACACGGAGCGGTACCTGGTACTTGCCGGCAAACTCTACTGACCTTGGGTGTAGTACCTTGGATCCGAGGCTCGCCAGCTCCAGCATTTCTTCAAACGTAATCGTATCGAGGCGTTGAGCGCGTGGCTCAACACGCGGATCAGCCGTATAGACCCCGTCGACATCTGTACAGATTTCGCACTCATCCGCTTTGAGCGCTGCGGCGACGGCAACTGCACTGGTGTCAGATCCTCCTCGCCCGAGTGTCGTAACCGACCCCTCTTCAGTAACACCTTGGAACCCGGCAATCACCGGCACGATGCCATCGTTCACCGCATTCATCAGTCGTAGTGTCTCGATTTCTTCAATGCGTGCTCGTCCGAACGCATCATCCGTACGAACGGGCACCTGGAATCCAAGGAAGGAGCGTGCTGGAATGCCACGCGCAATAAGCGCCATGGACAGGAGCGCGATACTGACCTGCTCGCCTGCCGCGAGTAGGACATCCATCTCGCGGCTGTCAGGGCGGCTCACCAGCTCTTTGCCAAGGGCGTCAAGGCGATTGGTTTCGCCACTCATCGCTGAAACTACGACCACAACTTGGTGGCCCTGATCTCGATACCTCGCGACGCGTTCGGCGACGTGTCGGATACGCGACAGGTCGCCTACGCTGGTTCCACCGTATTTTTGAACGATGAGGCTCATGCCGGCGCTCCAGTTCCCAACTTAGCTTGTACAAACGGGACAACCAGGGACAGCGCGTCGCTCAGCGCATCTTGGCGATCGCCACCTCCCGCTCGGGCAAGTTCGGGTCGACCACCACCTTTTGCACCCACTTCGCGCCCCACGTGATTCACGAGATCTCCCGCCTTTACCTTGCCAGCAACATCTTTGCTAACCCCAGCTACCAGCGATACCTTGCCATCATCAATCGCAGCCAAGAGGATGACTGAGCATTGCAATTTGCCCTTGAGCGTATCCAGCGTTGGCATCAGGGCCGCACTACCTCCCGAAACCAACGCCGCAAGTACGCTGATACCGGATACATCAACAGCTTGGTCAGCTAACGACCCACCTTCCGCTGCAGCCATTTTTTGCGCGGTTTCAATCGTCTCCTTCTGCAGCCGACGATGATCCTGCAAAAGCAGCTGCAGGCGTGACTCGAGCTCACTAACGGGTGCCTTCAGCAGCTCCGAAAGCACACCGAGTGTTCGCTCCTGCTGAACCACGATGTCCATCGCGCGATTACCGGTGGTGGCTTCGATCCGCCGAACACCGGCAGCAACGCCGGCTTCACCCAGAATCTTGAACAGGCCGATGTCTCCCGTTCGACCCACGTGCGTGCCACCACAAAGCTCTACCGAGAATCCGGTATTCATGGTGAGCACACGCACTCGATCGCCATACTTCTCGCCAAACAACGCCATCGCGCCTTTTTTGACGGCATCGTCATACGAGAGGATTTCTGTTTGCACTGAGTCGTTGAGAAGAATCTGTTGGTTGACGATGCGTTCGATCTGCTCGACTTCTACAGCAGACACCGGCGCGTTGTGCGAGAAATCGAAACGAAGTCGTTGGTCATCCACCAGAGATCCCTTCTGCTGCACGTGTTTGCCAAGGATCTGTCTGAGTGCGGCATGCATCAAGTGGGTTGCGGAGTGGTTACGACGAATGCAGGCACGACGGTCGGCATCAACCAGCGCTTGCAACGGAACACCGCTACGTAACTCGCCACGTAAGAGCCGACCGATGTGCAGATGCTGTTCGCCTGCTACCTGCGTATCGGTGACTTCGAATTCAATGCCCTCGGCGAGCAGGCGGCCCGTATCACCCACCTGACCGCCAGATTCAGCGTAGAAAGGTGTTTGATCGAGCACCACACATCCCGCGTCACCCGATCGCAACATTTCAACCGCTGACCCTTCCGCGGAAAACACCGCATCAACTCGACCTGCAAAATCGACATGGGCATAACCTTCAAACGCGACCTTGCCACTCGTATGGACCACTTGACCCAGGTTGGCGCTGAACTTCGCCGCAGCGCGCCCACGGTTTCGTTGCGCCTCCATTGCGGCTTCAAAACCGGCCATGTCTACCGTAAGGCCGCGCTCGCGCGCAACATCCGCCGTTAGGTCAACGGGGAAACCGAACGTATCGTAGAGGCGAAAGGCGACTTCACCAGGGATTTCATTACCTTTGAGCTGCTCGATTTCTCGGCCAAGAAGCGCCATGCCTTGACTCAACGTTTCAGCAAACTTGAGCTCTTCGCGCTCCAGCACCGACTCAATTTCAGCCTGCTTCTCTCGTAGCAACGGATACGCTTCACCCATCTCAGCAACGAGTGGCTTCACCAGACGATGGAAAAAAGGTCGTGTAATGCCGAGCTTGTGACCATGCCGCAGCCCGCGTCGCATGATGCGCCGCAGAACGTAGTCGCGGTCTTCGTTTCCAGGGTGCACTCCATCAGCCACCAAAAAAGCGCTAGATCGGATGTGATCGGCAATGACCCGCAACGACGGGCTCGCCTGGATGGCCGGATCGTTGTCAGCGCCCGCTTCAACTTGCACTGCCTTCAATATTCGCCGGAAACCATCGATGTCATAGTTGCTGTGAACGTGTTGCATGATTGCAGCAACACGTTCGAGACCCATGCCAGTGTCGACTCCCTTTTGCGGCAGAGGGTTAAGTGTGCCATCTGGTGAACGCTCGAACTGGGGAAAGACCAGATTCCAGAATTCGATGTAACGATCTCCGTCTTCGTCCGGTGATCCAGGTGGCCCTCCAGCAACCTCAGGACCGTGATCGTAGAAAATTTCGGTACATGGGCCGCAAGGCCCTGTGTCGCCCATCGCCCAAAAGTTGGCTTCGATATCGACAATGCGTTCTGTTGGAATACCAATCTGATCACGCCAGATCGCTCGACTCTCATCATCCGATGGATGCACGGTCACCCAGATCGATGACTTGGGAATCTTGAGCACAGTCGTCACGAACTCCCACGCCCAATGAATCGTCTCTGTTTTGAAGTAGTCTCCAAAACTGAAGTTGCCCATCATTT
>SYFY01000198.1 GCA_005799745.1 Gammaproteobacteria bacterium | reverse complement strand
GGCAACCTCCACGTCAACGTTGTCTCCGACGAAGATCCCGCCGATCCCGCCAGCTGGGCCAAGGTCGACCAGGCGTGTGCGCGGGTCTTCGCCGACGCGGTCGATCTGCGCGGCACGCTGTCGGGCGAGCACGGCATCGGCCTGGTCAAGCGCCCCTACATGCACCTCGAGCAGAGCGAAGGTGCGCCCGGAAGCCAAGCTCGTGTACAACAACTCACCCAGCTTCAACTGGACGATGAAGTTTCGTGAGCAGGTGTATGACGAGTGGAAAGCCGCTGGTAAAGATCTGTCGGCTTACCCGGATCCGAAGAAATTCGAGAAGGGCCTGATGGATGTGAAGCTCGACGACAGCGCACTCGCTCTCGAAGCGGATCGCCTGATCCAGAACTTCCAGCGTGACGCGGCCCGTGAAGCTGGCATCTTCCATCACCTGATCACGCTGCCGACCTACCACGAGACCGCACTCGGCGTAGACATGTTGTCGTCGGGTTACTTCGGTGAAGAAGGCATGCTCGCCTACGTGAAAGGTATCCAACGTCAGGAAATCCGTCGCGACCTCGCGTCGGTCAAGCATCAGGACCTCGCCGGTTCCAACATCGGTGATGACCACAAGGAATACTTCCTTGGCGAAAAGGCCCTGCTCGCGGGTGGCGCTGCCAACACGATGAACCAGTTCTGAGGACTGGTTAGAGGGGTGCCTTCGGGCACCTCTCTATACTTCTCGCCGAAACCCCAATATCGGCACGTCTTTGATGACTACCTCCCGCGACCTCATCCAGCAAGGGGGAACCTCTTTCGGCACCAGCGGCGTGCGTGGTCTTGTCATCGATCTCGACGATGCGCTGTGTATGGCGTATTGCCTCGGCTTTCTGGATGTTATCCACGATAAAATCACCCGCGATAGTAGAAAAGGTCCGGTTGCGTTAGGCATCGACCTCAGACCCAGCAGCCCGCGTATCGCCGCAGCCTGCGTGGCAGCAATCAGAAGCACCGGTCGAGAAGTTGTGTATTGCGGCGCGTTGCCGACACCAGCACTCGCGAGTTATGCCATCGAATCAGCGATGCCAGCGATCATGGTGACCGGAAGTCACATTCCGTTCGATCGCAATGGCATCAAGTTCTATCGGGCTGAAGGTGAAATCTCTAAAGCAGATGAAGCAGCCATCGTTATCGCTGAAGTGCCGATGGATTCATTGCCACAGGTTGAACCCTTGCCTTCGCCTGTGATTGCTGCCTCCATCGCCTACCACGACCGCTACATCAACTTCTTCGGTGCCACAGCCCTGAGAGGTATGCGCGTCGGCTTCTACCAACACTCTTCCGTTGCGCGCGACCTATTCACCGATATTCTCGAAGGTCTCGGCGCATCAGTGATTCCTCTCGGCCGCACCGACCAGTTCGTTCCCATCGATACCGAAGCTGTTGCTCCAGAAGACATCGCACGCGCGCGAGCCTGGGCGGAAGAAATTGGCTTCGATGCCCTCATCTCCACAGATGGTGATGCAGATCGCCCTCTCATTAGCGACGAAAGCGGCGTCTGGTTCAGAGGTGATGTCGTCGGATTGCTCACCGCACGCGTGCTTGGCATTCAACACCTCGTCACACCGGTCACCAGTACGACAGCATTGGAACGATCAGCGTCATTTACATCCATCGTCAGAACGAAGGTGGGCTCGCCTTACGTCCTCGAAGGTCTCGACCGTTTGATCGCAGCGCAGACCAGTGGTGGCATCGCCGGTTTTGAAGCGAACGGCGGTTTCTTGCTCTCTTCACCAGCGCACAAAGGTGAACGGTCCCTATCACCGCTACCAACACGGGATGCGGCATTGCCTATCATCGCGCTTCTGGCAACGGCTCGATCACAAGACATTGCCCTGTCAGCTCTGCTGAACGGTCTGCCTGCACGCTTCACGTCCAGCGACCGCATCAAGGATTTCAGCCGCGAGAACTCAACGCAGTTGATTGCAAGACTGAAAGTACCGGGTACTGCCACGGCACTCATCGAGAACCGGTGTGGCATCCAAACTCACACGGATGAAACTGACGGTCTGCGTATGACCTTCGAAAATGGCGACATCGTGCACCTTAGACCTTCCGGCAACGCCCCTGAACTGCGCTGTTATGTAGAAGCGAACAATGCAGCCCATGCTGCAGAACTCGTCGCATATATCCTTTCGCGGATCGCTGCCTCCCGTTGATCCTTCCGGTCACACGCACCACCGCGTCATAGCGAAAACCTCGATACACGTGATTCAAGGGAGCCTCCGGATGCGGATGTTACGGAAGGCGACACGATCGCCATGATCTTGCAGGCCGATGTAACCTTCGCGCGCTTCTCCGAACCCTATCCAAGTGGCGAACTTGCTGTTGGCAACCAACGCCTTCCAGGTATCACTGCCGATCATCACATCAACCGTCTGAACACCGTTTTGCCAAGTCTGCAGGTGGCCGGCTTGATGGCGAATACGAACGTGGTTCCATTCGCCGGCAGCGCGCTGCGATGACGCCGGTGCAGCGACCATATCGTAGAGTGATCCGGAACGTCGGTTGGCTTGTTTGTTATCGGGGTGGCGTGCGTCATCGAGAATCTGGATTTCCGGAGCGCGCACGTAAATCGGCTTATCGAATTCGTCAGCGAGAAAGAAGATGCCGCTGTTGCCACCTTCAGCGATGTGCCACTCGATCTCGAGTTCAAATCCAGCGTAAGTTTCGCGAGTGATGAGGTCACCACCACCCCGTTCAGTGAGCACCAAGTGACCATCATTGATCACCCAAGCGGCTGGGGTATCAGCACGCCCATATCCTCGCCACTGCGCCATCGAGGTGCCATCGAAGAGCGTCACCCAAGCGTCGCCTCTAGCACCGTCTGTAGCGCTGTCTGCTAGTGAGCCATCAGCGGATACCTCACCACTCGACAGCACCAGGAAGAGCACCAGGAAGCACAGGCACCTGCGAACAACGCCCAAACCGCGTGAACTTTTGACAGGATTCATCGGATGTACTCTCCATAGCGCCGCCAACGGGACCGCTGGAGATTGCAGGGCATTGACCCGGTGATCAAGCACCCCCGTATCGAGCGCCGCGGCGGTGTAGCACCACGCAGATACGGTAAAGTTCCACTCACGTTAACTACTCATCCAGCGATGGCCATCGGTTCACCCAAATCCAAACGCGCCGGCAATCTGGTTTACAGGACCGACCAAGGTCGTGTATGCCCCGGATGTTTGCGGCCTATTGCACAGTGTGTATGCAGGGACCATTCACGGCCCGGAAGCAACGCGAGGAAGCCCACTGACAAGGTGCGACTACGCCGCGAAACCAAAGGTCGGAAAGGTGCGGGTGTCACGGTGATTGAAGGCTTACCGCTCCATGAAGAAGCATTGTTAGCGCTCGCACGCGTGCTCAAAGCGCGATGTGGCGTCGGCGGTTCAGTCAAGGATAGCTTGATCGAGCTGCAAGGAGAGCAGCGGGAGAAGATCAAACCTCTGCTCGAAGCCGAGGGCTTCGTGGTCGTCATCGCCGGAGGTTGAACTGCATTTCCTTGCTCTGGGACATTCTCCATGAACGGGTGCATACGTCGCGATCGGATTTCCGTGCGACTATCCTGTGACCGTGATCAGCACACTACCCGATCCATTAGGAGATCCCTAGATGACCTACCGCCCCAAGCGCATGAAATTCGGCATCTTTCTCGCGCCGTTCCACCGCGTAGGTGAAAACCCGACACTCGCCCTGAAGCGCGACATGAAGCTGATCGAGTACCTGGATGAACTCGGCTATGACGAAGCGTGGATTGGCGAACACCACAGTTTTGGTCGCGAAATCATCGCCGACCCGGTGGTCTTTATGGCTGCCGCAGCAGAGCGTACGCGCCGCATCAAATTCGGTACCGGTGTACTCAGCCTGCCCTACCACCATCCGCTCATGGTGGCTGACCGCTTAGTGCAACTCGACCATATGACCGAAGGCCGGGTGATACTCGGTTGTGGACCGGGTGCACTCGCGTCGGATGCACACATGATGGGCATCCCCCCCACGGAACAACGTCGTCGCATGGCGGAGTCCCTCGAAGCGATCATGAAACTTCTGCGCCGTGAAGAACTGGTGACGATGAAGACCGATTGGTTTGAGCTGCGAGATGCACAGCTACAGCTCGCCTCGTGGTCAGACCCACACCTGCCCGTATACGTCGCTGCGTCGTTCACGCCTGCAGGTCCGATGGCGGCAGGCAAATACGGCACAGGCCTGCTATCCGTTGCCGGTGTCGACAACACTAGTTTTGAACGCACCTGGGGTTGGGCCGAAGAAGCCGCCACAGAATCGGGTCGTTTGATTTCACGCGAGCAGTGGAAGGTGGTGGTGCCGATTCACGTTGCCGAGACCCGCAAGCAGGCGCTCGCCGAAATCGAAGAGGGTTACAAGATTCGCGCCTACACTGGCGATGCGAAGAACCCGGCAGCAGCAGGACCTGGGTTGTTCGCCGGTGCAGGCTCGCTTGAAAATCAGGCGGAACGAAGCACCGCGCTCATTGGGTCACCGGATGATGTCGCCAAGTCCATCGAGATCATCATCGAACGTTCTGGTGGCATCGGCGGAATTCTCGGTCTCGCACACGAATGGGCGAGCACCGAAGCGACCTATCGGAGCTTCGAACTCTTCGCTCGCCATGTGGCCCCGCGCTTCCAGAATCAACTCGGACCGATTTACCAAAGTCGCGACTGGGTTGAAGAACACATGCGCGAGGTGTTTGGTGGCACACTGCCCGCGATGGTCAAAGCGTTTACCGATGCCGGTAAAGAGCTGCCTGCATCCATCGTTCAACAGCAGAAAGAACGTGAAGAACGCCGCCAGGCGAGGGCGATGAAAAAGGAAGCTTAAGGACTAGTCAGTATGGCGCGCATCTTTGACGACAACTCACAGAGCATTGGGAATACACCGCTCATCCGCATCAATCGCTTGAGCAGGGGTATCGACGCAAAAATTCTGGCGAAGGTTGAAGGACGAAATCCCGCCTATTCGGTGAAGTGCCGCCTCGGTGTTGCACTGATCTCCGCTGCGGAGCGCGATGGCATCCTCGTGCCTGGCCGACGTGACGTGACCATCGTCGAGCCAACCTCCGGCAACACTGGCATCGCGCTGGCCTTCGTCGCCGCTGCACGTGGTTATCCCATCCTCCTGACCATGCCCGATACCATGTCCATCGAACGCCGGCGAATGTTGCAATCGTTTGGTGCCAAGCTGGTGCTCACCGAAGGCACGAAGGGGATGCTTGGGGCAATCAACAAAGCAGAAGAAATCGTTGCCAGCGACCCACGCTCTCACTTCATGCCGCAACAGTTCAAGAACCCCGCGAACGCACACATTCATTTCACCACCACTGGTCCTGAAATCTGGGACGACACCGAAGGGAAAGTGGATATCTTCGTTTCGGGCATCGGCACCGGTGGAACCATCACTGGTGTATCCCGCTATCTCAAACACGAGAAGAATCGCGCGATCACGAGTGTCGGCGTCGAACCCTCCCTGTCACCCGTACTCACACAACTGCGTACAGGACAACGAATGACACCGGCACCTCACAAGATTCAAGGCATCGGGGCCGGATTTAAACCTGACGTGCTCGACTTAGGTCTCGTCGACGAGCTGATGACGGTGACAAACGACGAAGCGATCAACATGGCGCGCCGGTTGGCGACTGAAGAAGGTATCAGCTGTGGAATTTCTTCAGGAGCCGCGATGCACGCCGCCGTGAAGGTCGCGCAACGTGCGGGAAACCAAGGAAAAACACTGGTGGTCATCCTGCCAGATGCCGGAGAACGTTATCTCACGAGTGCCTTGTTCGAAGGTTTGCCGACGCAATGAACTCAAACGGCGGTGTATTGCCCGTGGATCCGGCGGCAGCGAATCAATTGCTCACAACACTACGTGCGGAAGAACGCATCGAATGGGCGGTTCAACAGTTCGGCATGCGCGCGGTGGTGTTGTCGAGCATGCAGAAAACCAGCTCCGTGCTGTTGCACATCATGGCCCGTATTGCGCCCGACAATCAGATCCTGTTTGTAGATACGGGGTTTCACTTTCCTGAAACGCTGGCCGTGCGGGATGAGTTCATTCAGCGTTTCGATTTGAAGATCAACACGCTTCATCCAGAGCTTTCACCCGCGGAGCAAAAAGCCAAGTACGGTTATGACTTGTATGAGTTTATCGACGGCCAACCCGACTGCTGTCAGGCGCGTAAAGAAGTTCCATTTCTCAATCATGTGCGCAAGCAGGGTACCCAACTAGTAATGCTGGGACTTAGGCGCGCAGAAGGGGGTGCACGCGGAAATCTGCAACCGTTGGAGCTCGATCCACGTTATTCAGGTTATGTCCTGCATCCCTTGCTGGATTGGCGTGCAGCGGACGTGGACGATTACCTTAAGGCGCACGACGTACCGGTAAACGCACTTCACGCGAAGCAGTATCCGAGCATCGGCTGCTCCGTTTGCACGACGCCCGTCGAACCCGGTGAAGATGAACGCGCCGGACGCTGGCGTCACTTACGTGGTGAAGGAGTCCAGCCGCGTTACTGCGGACTTAACTTCTCCGACGGCGGCGGCATCTAGAGAACACCCGGCATCACTCCACTGACCAACGCTCCACCTTTGATCACCGCAAGAAGCCGCTCCGGTTTCGAGAGAATGTTGATGTCAGCCGACGGATCGCCATCGACGATCAGCATATCGGCCAACTTGCCCGGTGCAATCGTGCCGAGATCAGGAATCCCTGTCATTTCACCACCATGTGCAGTGGCCCACTTGATGACATCCAGTGCACTGATGCCGACCTGTTCCACATAACAAGCCATCTCACCGGAGTAGGCTCCATGTGGCAACATGTCGAAGAAGCCATAGTCATCGCCAGGAACGAACTTCACACCACGCGCATTGGCGATGGGCACTTCACGTTGCATGTACTCGAAGTCTTTCTTGTCATAGAAACCTGCGCCATCAAGGGTAGGATCGCCTGCGGACAGAAACGGTGAGTACATGCTGGGTAGAACGAAGCTGCCGTTTTCAAGCATGGCATCGATGCACTCATCATCCATCCAATCGGCATGATCGATGATATCAACGCCCGCTCGAATACACTTGAGGACCTGGTCCCGCCCACACACGTGAGCTCGGGTGCGCGCACCCCGTTCGTGAGCAGCGTCGGTGGCAGCTTTAAGCTCATCGAACGTCATCTCGCGACAACTCCGCATCGCATGGCCTTGCGCGGCGAAGAGTTTGATCACCCGTGCGCCTCGCTCAATTTCATTGATCGCGGCGGCACGGAATTCATCAGCTCCCCAACACTTCACCCAAGGCGTACCTTCGCCTGATTCATCGGACGCAACTTTTGGTGACAACGCGCGGCTCGATGGAATCAGTCGAGGTCCCACCACCACGCCAGCGTCGAGCGCTTCTGCAAGGCGACCATCGATGTCATGAAAAGTGCCAGCGCCAACGACACTGGTATAACCCGCGCGCAGCGCTTTCTGTGTATTGGCAAGTGCCCAGAGTCCCTGCTGCATAGCCGGTGCATTCATGGCCACCTTGTTCTCACCACCCATGCTGTACGCAGCGTGAAAGTGACCGCTGACCATCCCGGGCATCATCGTCTTGCCTTGGAGGTCTACGACGGTGTCGTTAAGTCCAGTCCCGACGGAACCTTGTTTTACTTCGATGATTCGGTCGCCATCGACAACAACGGTGGTGTTGCGTTGACCTGAATGTAGTCCATCCAGTAAATACGTGTTACGGAAAACCACTCGGCTCACAGCGCGCCTCCTCTCTTTCTGACTTGCTGAGATCTTACACCGGCGCAAGGCGCGATCCATTGGGATGATCGAATCCAGGCCACTCAGCGTTGCATCACTCGGGTGGCGTATCGCCAATCGATTTAGCTTCCACAATGGCGTTATGCTCCACCCAAGCCAATCCACTTTCGGAGCGAAAGATGCCAAGGGTTTCTGAAGTTGCAGGCCTGACGGGCTTCGGTGGTGTTTACATGCACTGCCCGGATCTCTTCAAAGGCTTCATGTTTCGATACGGCGTGCTGTGGTCGCACAGCAAGCTCGATCCGGTGCTCAAAGATCTGATCCGGCTGAAGTCATCCAACCTCAACGGTTGCCGTTACTGAATTCCAGCACGATCTGCTGCGGCGCAGCAGAATGGCATGACGGAAGAAATGATCGTGACGATGCTCGATCACCGGAACTCGGATCTCGACGAACGCACTAAGGTAGCGCTCGATCTGGCTGAGGACTTCATCCTCAATCACGCGCGATCTGTGAACGATGCGTTTATGGATCGTCTCAAACAACACTTCAGCGAGGCACAAATCGTTGAGCTGACGATCGCGATAGGCATCTGGGATTCCGTGCACAAGTTCAACAACGTCTTCGACGTGCATCCTCCGGTTGAGGAAGGGACATTTCAGGTCAACCCGCCTGACGTGCCGGAAGACATGCGGATGCACGTATCGGATCCGGGCAACAAGTACTGATCTACTTCAAAGTATCCGATGGTGGCGCGAAGCTGAAGAGATAGGCGCGCCGGCGTTGCGTGGGTGAACGGTTCGCAGAGGTGAAATGGCACGTGCCCGGTCCGTGAACGGTGCAGCCTCCGGCGTTGAGCGGACAGGCCACGGCGGTGTCGAAAGGCAGTTTCGCCTGTTCTTCAGCTGTGATGGCCAAAAGGCGTCCATCATCATCGGGATAGCCTCCCACCACTTCGTGGGGTAACAAAACATCCAGTGAATGGCCGGGTAAAAAGTGCATACAACCCGTGTCTTCATCCACATCATCGAGCGGCAGCCAAAACTGCAGCAAATCGCACGGTACACGAGCACCCGCTCGTGTCACCGGTTTGAAAAGGTAGGACAAGTCCTGATGCCAAGGAGTGGTTGCAGGATGTAGCGGTGGTTTGTAGAGCAACTGATCAAAAAGCCACACCGGGTCATCACAGCCAAACACTGCAGAAGCGAGGGCACGTCCTCCGCGCAGCGCTGGGTTGTCCTTGAAACCTGAATGCCACGCGGAAGGCCGGATGATCTGTCGAGTCTGCCCGCCCAGCATCCGGTCGTTAGGGCCACAGTTGATCGACCTCTCCAGAACCGCATCATAAAGCGTGCGCAGGTCAGTAAGATCGTCCACCGTAATGAGCTGCGAAATCGTACAGAACCATCGGTTTGAAATCGACCTCGAATCTCATTCGAGCTTAAGCGGCGTGTTCCCCACGAAGGTGGCATTGGACTCGTTCCTCAGTAGCGCAAGCCCATCGGCCTGCTCAATCGAAGGGTCTGCGATGCGATGGCGGTCTTGTCCCTTAATGTGTTCACTACGTCACCAGTGGCTCCTTGTTACGGGTAGGATCAAGTCTGCGTAAATCGACCCGCATATGCGAACCGTTTACCATCGTGACCACGATAACTGCTCTTTCCAAACGGATCGTCCCTTCCCATCAACGTAGAAAACGCGGGTGGGTTGCGCGCGAAGAAAGTCTCATCCACCACACTGAAATCATCGAGCTGACGCACAAACACGCGGTTGTAGGTGACATGAATCGCCACCCGTGCGCCCTCTCTGCTCCTGTCACCTTGCCAGTGCCAGATCCCATGGCTCATCAACAAGACGGAGCCTTTCGGCATCAGTACCGGTACCGCACCACTCACATCATCACCGCGACGAGGTGCACGGCGCATTCGATGGCTGCCTGGTAGCACCCAGGTCGGACCAACCTCGGTGCTGTCCCAATCCTGCAGTGCCCACACCGCCACCGCGATCAGACCAAACTCCGGGTATGGTTCCCGCACCAGGGGATAGTCAGCATGTAAGGGAATCGCACCAGGCCCAGGCATTTTCCAAGTGCCCGACATGGCACCGAGAATCATATTTTGACCGATAGCGGATTGGGCGAGTGTGCAGACTCGGCTATGTAACACCAGTTCCTCGTAGCGACGGTCTCGCATCATCAGGCCGTTGGTGGTGATCGGATGATGACGAGTGACTTCCGTGGCGGTGAGTGCGCAAAGTTCGTCAGCGAATTCCCCTGAAATCGCTTGAGGCAGAACGGCGTATCCCAGTTCACTGAGCTGCGCGACTGCATCATCCAGTCCGAGCGCCTGCGCGCGATGGGCATGGTCAGGATTTTCCATGGTACGCGCGGTCATGTGTTCGTGCAGAGCATTCAACATCTCGCGCACTGGTCCATCAGGAACGGTGCCAATCACCTTGAAAGCATCTGCTCCAAAACGATGGCGAAGTTCGCGTTGCTGCCGGCCGATACTCTCGGCACCTGCGGCGTACACAATCTGAGCGAACTCTAGCGCGACCTGATAAGGCGCGACCACTCGCAGGTCAGCTGGGATATCACCGATCGCAACTTCGAGGTGGCCGTTTGCAATCTTGAGATACCACGACACCAAGGTTGTACCTTCGGCCAGGTGAGGAGGTATATCTGTGAAAACTTCACACAAGCTGAACCGCACGGTTGCAAGCCCGGCCCGTGACGACAGCTCCGCCTGCAGAAAGCGGCGGGCTTCATCAATCCAGCCTTCAGAAACAAACTCGAGTCGGTCTTCCACCGATACCGGCACCATGACGAGCCTCCCCAATTCGTACAGGGCGAGTGTAGCCGGGTTCGACGCTGCTCGCCGCCACCCGGTTCTTCTGGTTTTTAACCTATCCACCTGCTCGTTCGTCTACCGTCTGCGAGAGCTTTTCCAACCGGAGTTTTCATGCGAATTGTTGTGTACAGCGCCGGAGGTGTCGGTGAAAGTATTGGCGCCTGACTGTTTCGAACCGGACAAGACGTGATATTGATCGCACCAGGTGCGCACTTAGCCGCGATGCAGACCAACGGACTCCGGCTGATTCGACCCGAAGGTGAAGAGCGGCTCAAGATCCCTGTGGTGGCATCCCCGGGTGATGTTGACTGGCGTAATGACGACGTTGTGCTGCTCACCATGAAGACCCAGCAGACCGCCGCAGCATTGGCGGATCTCAAGGTTGCCAATCCCGATGCGGTTGTCGTGTGTGCACAAAACGGCGTGGCGAACGAACGTATGACGGCAGAAATGTTCCGTCAGGTGTTCGGCATAGTGGTGAATCTTCCGGCGATGCATCTGGTGCCAGGCGAAGTCATCACCCATGCAGTCGGCAAAGGTGGCATCCTCGATTGCGGCATCTATCCACTTGGCATCGATTCGACCGTCGAACGTATCGCGTTTGCTTCGGAAAAAGCGGGTTTCAGCGCTCGACCTGATCCTGCGGTGATGCGCTGGAAGTACGCGAAGTTGCTCACCAATCTAGTCAATACCGCACAAGCGCTGATCGGGGATGTTCCGGCGTTTGTCGACATCGTACAGGCAGCGCGCCGAGAAGCTGTGGCCTGTTATGAGGCATGTGGGGTTGATTTTGCAAGCGCGAGTGAAGTCAAAGAGAGGAACCGGAATGTCTATCAGATGGGCAACATTCCGGGGATCTCCAGAAGTGGAGGATCAACGTGGCAGAGCCTGGCGCGGGGCACAGGTAACGTTGAATCGGACTACTTAAATGGCGAGATCGTTCGGCTGGGTGCTCAAGCCGGCATTCCAACGCCGATAAATGCCACCCTGCTCACAGTTATGAACGAAGCGATGGCCAGCGGAGTTGCAGCCGGCGCCTATGGTGAACAACAGCTGCTTGCGCGGCTCGGACTGACCGTTTGACGTCAATCGTGCTCGCCTTATCTTCGACAAAACGGAGATGTCCATGCCAGTGAATGAAAAAGCGCCACTCGAAATCACAGCCTTTCAATGGGTACCTGATTTCGCACAGGGTTTTGTGCGTGATCTAAGACCTCGTTAGGCCTGCGAAGAGATCGGTCTCGACTATCGCGAACGATTGATCGATGCAACGCGTCCCAAGACAGCGGAATATCTTCAGGAACAGCCGTGGGGTCAGGTGCCTGTGGTACGTGAAGGCGATATCAAGATTTTTGAAAGTGGTGCCATGCTCATCTACATCGGCGAGAAGGATGAACGTATTTTGCCGAGTGCACCGGTCGATGGGATGCGCGCCTTTAGCTGGTTGTTTGCAGCCCTCAACACGATTGAGCCTGTATTTTTTGAGCTGTCCAACGTGTCGATTTTTTCGGCTGACCAGGAGTGGGCCAAGCTACGCCGACCAGGATTGCTGGAATCTATCGGTGCAAGGCTTGATGGGCTGGTGGGGGCACTGAGTGATCAGTCGTGTCTGACGGGTAGTTTCAGCATTGCCGACATTGCGATGTCGACCATGCTTCGAGAAGCGCGCGATACTGACCTTGTCTTCAGTCGACCCACGCTGGCCGCCTACGTTCAGCGCTGTATCGAACGGCCAGCTTTTGAGCGCGCCATGGCGGCACAGCTAAGACCGTTTGCGCGTGGACCAGGCAACCCTTCATGGGCAAGCTAAACACGACAACGCTCGAGATCACACACACCGAACTTGTGATGTGTTTCGAGGCGTTGCATGCAGACCTAGTCCACTTTGTACAGCAGTGTCCCAATACGCACTGGCAGGCGTTGACGGTCGAAGAAGGTTGGCGCGTTGGTGTCACCGTCCATCACATCGGCGCAATTCACTACCCTGTGATCGATCAGGTGCAGGCGATGATCGACGATAGACCACTCACCGTGAGAACCATGGCCGACGTCGATCTTCTAAATGCAAAACATGTTCGCGAACACGCCGACTGCACAAAGGCTGAGACACTTGAGTTTCTTAAGCACGTAGGACAACACCTGCGCTCCTGGTTAATGACGATCAACGATACCGACCTCGCACGGACGGCAGACATCCCATTTATGGGTGATATGACAACTGCGGCCAAATTGCTGCGTGTCGTTTTGATTGAGCTTTCCAACGGTCATCTACGAAGCGCGCAGGCTGCATCCATCTGAACCCCTAGGGAAACTCTGAATATTCGGACTTTTTCGTCAGAACAAGGCGGGGGTGCGGAGGAAAATCGCGGATATGTAGCAAATCTGCGATTTTTCGGAGAGACGATTAACGAAGCTCGCTGCCCTAAAGGGGGAGGCGGAAATAGACATTAATCAGAGTTTCCTCTAAACAGGATTCACTCAACAAGGGTCCATCGAGGAGAAGCATGAAACGCCCGTTCACCGTTGACGCCGGTTCACACGTTCTCGAACCCGTCGATCTCTGGCAGAACTACCTCGAGCCTCGTTACCGAGATCGTGCGATCTTTATTCGCGACACACCTGAAGGCGAAGAGCTGGTGGCTGACGGTGAAGTGATCATGCGAGGTCGCTTGTCAGCACTCGGTGGGGTGGACTGTAATCCACTCGAGCTGATGGCCAACCCACGGCTGTCATACCTTCACGGTTGCCCGCGTGCGAGCATGGAGACCAACGCCCGTATTCAGCTGCTCGATGATTGGGGTATTGATGCAGGCATCATCTTCCCAACCATTGGTATCCTCTGGGACAAGGAAGACGATCCGGAACTGGCGATGGCTTGGGCACGCGCCTACAACAACTGGCAAATGGATTTTGCAGCACCATCCAAGGGTCGCATCGTTCCGATTGCGCATGTTCCTTTGTACGACCCTGAACTTGCGGTCACTGAACTGAAGCGCTGTTTGAAACTTGGATTCAAAGGCATGTTCCTGGCGCCAGAGCGTGTGATGGGTAAACGCCCTTCGCATCCAGACTTCGATCCACTCTGGACGCTGCTTCAAGAGGCAAATCTGCCGGTATGTATGCACCTCATCGTCCGCTTTCGGCAGCAGGTCGGGCTTGCCGGTCCGGGGTGGTACGATTCCGGAAAAGAGAACAACTTCGTTTTCTCGTTCGGTCTCGGCGGAACGATGCAGCTGATTCCAGCCGTGTCATCCATGGTGTGTGATGGTTTGTTTGATCGTTTCCCGCGTCTCAAGCTACTCGTTGTAGAAGCGGGAGCTGGATTCGCTGCCTATGTGATGGACCGCCTCGACGAGAAATACGATCGTTTTGGCCACGGTTCGCCGATGAAGCTGAAACCAAGTGAGTACTTCCGCCGAAACCTCTGGTACACGATGAATCCGTAAGAGCGTTCGATCAATGCCAACTGTGATCTCGTGGGTGAAGACCGGTTTCTGTGGGGCTCGGACTATCCCCATATCGACAGTCACAGCAATGCAGTGGCAGAAGTTAATGCCGCGTTAGCCGGGATGACGGAGGCGCGACGCAATTTGGTTATCGGTGAGAACGCGCGGAAACTGTTCGCGCTGGGATAGATCGCTCCACCTCTACGAGGATCGGATGGGACCAGCTTCCGACAATAGGTACTGTTCCGTCGTACTGCGTTTGGAGAAAGGACTTGACGCTTATGGCGGGGTAAAGACCAAGGCATTCTCCCAGCCCGAACCACTACGAGTGACTCGCCAGACGCCGGCGTGGGGCGAAGGCGTCGATCCGCCAAAGGTTGATCGGTATGCGTCTACCTCCGCCCTGTCCATGCCGAGCTTGCGCAACATGACACCGATCGGCCCTCCATGACTGATCAGACATACCGTTCCCTGGTCCTGGCCCTCTTTGGTGATTCGCGTAAGCACAGGTTGAACGCGGTTCACGATATCCCGAGCACGCTCGCTCTCATGCCATTCACCAATTCCGTGTTCAATCTCTACGGCCACACCCACTATCTTGGCCACGATCGATGCGGTTTGTTGGGCTCGTAGAAAGTGGCTGCTGTAAATGCGCACAACCTTCCGATCGAGCAGGAACTTCCCCACCAGATGCGCCTGGTCTTCACCTTCGACCGTTAATGCAGGTCCTGGAGGCACGTCGTACGGGATGTCGGCACGCGTCATATCAGGCGCCGCATGTCGGATCAGATAGATGCAGCTCGTCATCGGAGTCAGCTTCCCCTAAGGAAGGTCTGATTATTCAGACCTTCATGTGTGGTGCATGGAAGCACCACCACTTTCCATGCGTGTGGCGCGTGCCTCGCACGCGAATTCACGGGCAAAGCCCGTGTAAACGCGGGGAAAATGTGAAGAATCCGAAGGATTCCGACCTGATCAATTCGCAGGAGCGAATTGATCAGAGTTACCCTAAGAGCGTTTGTGAAAGTCTACGAGGAATACCACGAAGACACTTCCGGAGGGTTGTAGGCTCAATCACGCTACAACACAGGCGTTCCGCCCCACGCTTGTTAGTAACTTCAGGCAGCACTTCAGGCAACACTTCAGACAACATAGGTTCTCCTGAGGTTTACCTCTCACTTTCGCACATCCGCGCATTCGGCCTGTACCTGCCAGGACCAGAAATTGGCTTACCCCTCAATCACTCCTACAGATGAATCCAACCGCATCACCTCGCTGGATGTGGTCAGGGGTTTCGCGGTTCTCGGCATCCTGCTTTTGAACATCATCGGCTTTGGCCTTCCATCACCGGCCTATTCCAATCCGAGTTTCGATGTTTCCGCTGGCGCCAATGCCAATTTCTATACCTGGGCCACGATTGAACTGTTCGCAGAAGGTGCCATGCGTGGTCTGTTTTCGTTGTTGTTTGGAGCCGGGGTGGTGTTGTTCACCACCGGCGCCAATGCCAAGTCGGGCTGGATTCATTACAAACGCACGTTCTGGTTGCTGGTTTTTGGTTTAGTGAACGCATTTGTGCTGCTGTAGAGCGGTGACATTCTGGTCACCTATGCCCTCGCGGGTGCACTTCTCTACTTTCTCAGGAACCTGTCCGCCGGCAAGTTACTCGCGCTCACCGCGGTGCTCTTTCTTCTCCTGTCGCTCTTTCAGGGTGCGGTCGGATTTGGCATACAACTCTTGCGTTCGGCTCACGATGAAGTGACCGCCGCAGAAACGCCCGATTCGATATCAGAAGAGACTCGGGAGTTGGCTGCGGAATGGACCACTTTCGTTGAAGGCTATCAGCCTTCAGAGGAAGCGACTAGCGATGAACTGAAGCAGCAACGCGAGAGCTACCAAAGCGCCTTCGAGTGGAACCGACACGAGAGCGCTGAGATGATCACATTGGTTGTGCCGGTATTTCTGTTGTGGGATGCCCTCGTGATGATGATGCTCGGCATGGCACTCTTCAAAAACGGGGTGCTGCACAGCACACGCAGCAGCGGCTTCTATGTCGGCCTGACCGTTATCGGATTCACCGTCGGCCTGATCACCAACGGATACGAGATCCATCGCGCAGTTGCAGCGGATTTCGAGATTCTCGCGATCTTCGCCCAGGCACAACCCACCTACCACCTGGGGCGTCTTGGCATGGCTTTGGGTTACGTTGGCCTGATGGTTCTAATCGTCAAGAACGGCAGATTCACCTGGATCACGGAACGCCTGGCGAGTTGTGGCCGCATGGCGCTAACAAACTACCTCACACAGTCGCTGCTCAGCGCGTTGATTTTCTCAGGGCTGGGTCTGTCGTTAGTGGGTGAACTCTCCCGGGCGCAACTCTATCCCGTCGTCATCGTGATCTGGATTGCCCAGATCGCTTTCAGTCAATGGTGGCTCAAGTCCTATACCTTGGGTCTGCTCGAGTGGCTATGGCGAGCACTCACCTATGGCACCGTGCCTGTCATGCGACGCTGAAACGGAGGTGCAGAGGGTATGAACGAAAGCGGTTGTTCTCTGGATCAGTACCGCTCACCCCCAAACGTCGGTTCCCGCTTCTCCATAAACGCCCGCGCGCCTTCCTGCATATTGCGTGGAATCAGCACTGCCTGGTGACCCATCTCAAGATCAAGCTGATCACCGAAACTCTGCCGAAACGCTGCATCGATCGAACTGCGGATGCGCGTTGAAGCAGCGGGCGAGGATCGCATTAAGATTCCAGCGATACGCTCAACTTCAGCATCGAGCTGATTATCGGCAACACACCTCCAGATCAGCCCCCACTCATAAGCCACCGCAGCAGACATCCTCTCGCCGAGCAGCGTAATCCCGAGCGCCCGCGCACGCCCGGTTCGCAGCGGAAGGTGCCAGGTGGTACCGAGATCAGGAACGATGCCGAGACGAGGGCCAAAGGTCGCGACGAAGAAAGCGGAGTGGGATGCGATGGTGATGTCACATGCGAGTGCGAGGCCAAATCCACCTCCGGCCGCAGCACCATGCACACGTGCGATAGTCGGTACAGGACAGTCGACGATCGCACGCATGGTGTCGTTGTAGAGGCTGCCATTGGTATTCACGGACTGATCTGCGTCGTTTGCCGCTGGTTGGCCACGCGCTACGTCACCGAGATCCGCACCGGCGCAGAAGCCTCGACCGCTCCCGGTGATGATCACCACACGAATCGAGGGATCATCACCTATCACGCGCATTGCATCGCTGATGCCGCGCATCACCTCCGGGTTCAATGCGTTCAGAGTTGTCGGGCGATTCAGCGTGATACGCCCCACACCTTCTCCGGCAGTAAAAAGAACCGGCGCTACGTCACTCATAAGAACTTCTCTCGTCATCAACGATTTTGAAAGTCGGTATCGCGAAAGGTCTATACGACAGCGGACTTGGGTGCCGTACGTCCGCCCCGCAACAGACGCCCAGGCCGAACACCGGTCGCCTCACCCTTCTCAAACGTCACCTCGCCCGCACAAATCGTCGCAACGTATCCACGCGCCCGCTGGATCAACCGCTTCCCACCCGCCGGCAAGTCCCGAACCATCTGCGGTGCCTCGAGTGCCAACGCCTCGTAATCAATCAGATTGCAGTCCGCGCGATAACCCGCAGCGAGCACACCACGATCATGCAATCCGTAAAGCCGAGCGGTGTCCTGCGTCAACTTGTGCACCACAAACTCCAAGGACATCAGCGGCCCACGCTGCCGATCTCGAGTGAAGTAGGTAAGCATGTACGTCGGCACACTCGCATCGACCAACACACCACAGTGTGCCCCGCCATCAGACAGCCCAAACACACTCTGTGGATGTTCAATCGCGCGGCGCTGGCTCTCAAGATTGCCGGGGTAGTTTCCAACAAGCCACAGCAGGGGCACGCCATCAGCCATTACATCCATCATTACTTCAATGGGCGAAACACCCTTCCGAGTGGCGATTGCAGCCAGACTGTCGTCGGCACTCGGTTCGTATGTGAGGGACGCATCCATCACATAGATACGCGCGAACTCGCTGATCATGCGCTGCGCGTCGCGATTGCGCGGCAGAATCGGCTCGTCGGCAAGCACACGGACGCGAAACGCCGGATCGCGGAGCGCTGCAACACGTTCATCGAGCGGGCGGGTATGAATTTCCCGGTAAGTCGGAAACTGCCGCATCGGGTTGATGGTACCTTCAAGTGTCATCAGCACCGACGCCGGGCGCGCGCCCACTTGTGGTCGGAGAGACAGCCCTTCCGCATCGAGCTTTGAAGCCAACTCCCATACTGGCGTTGAACTGCCGTCGGTGAGTGTTGTGACGGTTCGCTTGGTCGTGCGGGCAATGTGCTCAATCCACCTCAGTTCATCAGGCTCTTTAAGCCATTCCGAGATGATCTCGATGGTGCCGTGATCAAGCCCTTCAAACGCACTGCCGATGGTCATCATCTCTTCTGCGGTGGCGTTGGTTCCGGGAACTACCCGACCAGCCTTGTCGATGTGGCCATAGAAACGAGAGGTGGAGAACCCAAGCGCGCCTGCTTCCAACGCAGAACGCGTAATGCGTTTCATCTCGACCATCTCTGCGGGTGTCGCGTCCTCGTAACTGCGATCACCCATCACGTAGTGACGCAGTGCGACGTGGGGTACTTGTGTACCGATATCCATGACGTAAGGCGTATCGATTGCGTCGAGATACTCTTCGAACGTCTCCCAGCCCCATGTGACGCCTTCATGCAGTGCAGTACCGGGTATGTCCTCCACACTTTCCATGAGTGAAATCAGTTCTGCTTCGGACCCTTTACGAACCGGCGCAAAGCCCACACCACAGTTGCCCATCACGACCGTCGTCACACCATGCCAGCAACTCGGTGTCACAAGCTTGTCCCAGCACACTTGCCCGTCATAGTGCGTATGAATGTCGACGAAGCCAGGCGTCAACAACCGACCTTCTGCATCGATGATCCGTCGCGCGTTGCTCGGCCCACTAGACCCACGATGAACCGCAGTGATGGTCTGGCCGTCGATGACAACGCTGCCTTCAAAAGCCGGCGTACCGGTGCCATCGACGATTTTTGCGTTGCGGATGATCAGATCGTGCATAAGTCCCCCTGCCCTTTCCCAATTCTTTTCAACACGCCGAAGACGCAAGCCCGCATTATTCATGAATGACCGGCTGCGGACGCCGATAGCAGTAAAAACACTGGGCGTGCTCCTTCCGCGTGCTCGACGTGCTGCAAGCACGCCTGCGCGCGCTCCAGTCCGCGCCACCCAGTCTTTTCACAACTCTCGACGCCCTCGCTACGTTCCTTCATGAATAATGCGGGCTAGACTGGTGCCTGTTAAAGGAGGCCCTAAAACCATGATCCAGCTCGAACAGCATACCGCAGCAGGAACCTTAACTGGCTCCTACACGGCTGAGTTCAACGGTGTCGTTGACGCGTTTATCCACAATTTTGAGGCGAACGGCGAAGTCGGCGCATCACTTTGTATCACGCGGGACGGCGCAACTGTGGTGGACGTTTGGGGTGGAGTCGCAGATGTTGCGGCGCAGAAGCCTTGGGAGCGCGACAGCGTTTGTGTGGTCTTTTCCAGCACCAAGGGCGCAGTTGCACTCGCCGCCCACACACTGGTCTCGAAAGGCGCACTAGATCTCGACGCTGCGGTGGCTAGTTACTGGCCGGAATTCGCAGCCAACGGCAAGGACGGCGCAACCGTGCGTATGATGTTGGACCACTCCGTCGGAGTTCCTGCTTTTCGCGAGAAGCTCAAAGACAAAGCCTGCTGCGACTGGGACTACATGATTGATCGTTTACAGCAGGAAGCACCGTTCTGGAAACCCGGCACACGTAATGGCTACCACATGGCCAACTTCGGCTGGACGGTGGGTGAACTGATTCGCCGCGCCTCAGGCCGAACACTCGGCACCTACTTTCGCGAAGCCATCGCTGCGCCAACCCAGGCGGAATTCTGGATTGGCCTCCCTGAATCAGAGGAGTCGAAGGTTGCGCCGATGATTCCCTTCAAACCGGTACGTGGTGCTCCGATCAGCGCGTTTACACAGGCACTGATAAGCGATCGAAACTCGATCTCCTCCCTCGCGTTCTTCAATCAAGGTGGCTTCAGCCCCAACAGTCGTGAGTGCCGCGCGGCTGAAATCGGTGGTGGTGGGGGTGTCGCCAACGGGCGCGGTCTTGCGCGAATCTATTCTCCGTTCGCCTGTGGTGGCACGCTCAACGGTCGAGAGTTTGTGGATGCCGACACGCTCGCAGCGATGGGAGAAGTCGCCGTCGCCACCCATGAAGATGCAACCCTTCTGATTCCGACACGGTTTTCATTGGGTTTTATGAAATCCATGGATAACCGCAAGTCTCAGGGTGTCGACAAGAGCAGCGTAATTCTCAGTGGTCCTGCTTTTGGGCACGTTGGTGCGGGTGGCAGTATCGGCTTTGCTGATCCCGATGAACGGATGAGTTTCGGTTATGCCATGAACAAGATGGGGCCAGGAATTCTTCTTAACGAACGTGGTCAAGCGCTGGTGGATGCTACGTACCGCGCGCTTGGATACAGCGCAAACACATCCGGTGTGTGGCGCAAAAACTAACCACGCTTTTCTCCTAAACCCGGGCTTCCGGCCAGAGCCGCAAAAAGTTCTCGCTGTAGAACCGCGTCTTCGCCTGCTCATCGGAAGCCAAAAGATACTTCTCGAACTTGCCGATGGGATCACGCCCACCTTCCACGTGTGGGTAGTCACTGGAAAAGAGGTATAGCTCATCATTGGATCGTTCGATGAGATCAGCAACGTTTTCATGCGGGAACGGCGTGAAGCCCATCTGTTCGGTGAGCTGCACTGAAGGTGGCCGCGAAAAACGCACCGACTCGTCAACACGTCCGTAGATGCGAACCACATCGTCGAGACGTCGAATCATCTCCGGTACCCAACCCGCGCCAAGCTCAACTGCCGCACCACGAAGTTTGGGATGGCGATCAAACACCCCATCAATCACCATCATGCTGATGAAGGTCTCCGGAGGCTGATGCATTACGGCCGCATCCTTCGTACGCACGTTCTCACCACCGCCCATCCAATCGCGTGTCGCCGCGCGGCCATTGTTGGTCCACGACTTGAGCGTCTGTAGCGGCGAACCGCCCACATGCAGCACAAACGGTACGCCGGCTTCAGCGAGACGCGCCCAGAAAGGCTCGAGGTCCACATGACCCGGTGAAAAACCAATCGGCGCACGATGCGGAACCCAGATCGCTTCGTGACCTTCTTTAAGAACCACCTCGAGTTCAGCAATCGCCTCAGCAGGATGATCGAGTGGAACCACGGCAACACTCATCAGCCGCGCATCGTGACCACAGATCGCATGCATGTGACGGTTCACAGCGCGAGCCGCGCCATAACGTAGATCTACACGCGTGTTTGAGCTTGGATGAAAGGGCTGGACTACAGAGTGTGTTGCGAAGACGAGCTGTTTTTTGAAGCCAAGCAAGTCCATCGCTGTTGATCGGTCTTTGGCGTCAAACGCACCGAGTGCCTGAATTTCCTTGGATTTTGCGATCAACGCATCACCGAGCGCGATCTGGTCACGGATGTGATCTGCGGAATGTTTGCCACCCTGCGCCATAATCACCGCGACTTCTTCGTCGGTCACCAGGGACGCGTTGTAGTTCACCAGCGCAATCTCTTCGCGAATCGAAGGATCAGCGAAGTCGCGCAGGAAGTTAGGCAACTCCATGACGTGGCTGTCGGCGTCGTAAAAAGGCCGGGTGGAAGGCGCGTATGTCATGGGATTCTCCTGAAAGTGACTTTAGCCGCACTGACTTCTAGGCTTCATTTAACCACCGCTAGTCCTAAGCGGCACAGCGCAGAGCGTTGGCTTCGCTCTATTTTTGGGGTCTCGGCGCGAATGCGGGCATGCCAGAATGCACACAACCCCAAGAGAGCAGGCACTGATGGTACTTCAAGATATCGTCTATGAAACTCGCGGGGCCGTTGCCCTGATCACCCTCTCCCGCCCGCAGTATCGCAACGCGCAAAGCTGGAAATTGTTAGACGAACTCGACGAAGCACTCGATCGCGCCAGCGCTGACCGCGCCGTGCGCGTCATCGTGGTTCGTGGTGAAGGTGAACACTTCTCCTCGGGACACGACCTCGGAACGCCTGAACAAGTTGCCGACGCGCGTGCTCGCCAAGTGCCCGCTGTGGGCATCGCCGAGTACGACAACTTCAGGAAGTACAACCTCGACCTCACGCTGAAATGGCGCAACCTGCCGAAACCGACCATCGCCATGGTCAGGGGCTACTGCATCTATGGCGGTTGGATGATCGCGGCCGCAATGGATCTCGTATTCGCATCACCCGATGCGCGCTTTCTTGCGGGTCAGGTCGAGTACTTCTCCATCCCTGTCGATGTCGGTTTTCGTAAGGCCAAAGAGCTGCTGTTCGAGAGTCGGTTCATCGACGCGGAAGAAGCGAACGCCATTGGGTTCGTTAACCGAGTTTATTCTGCGGACACACTCGAACGGGAGACGCTGCAATTCGCTGCACGCGTTGCTGAACAAGGATACGGCAGCTTGCGAATGGCGAAGCTTGCGCTCAACAAGATGCAAGACACCATGGGCTTCAGTGCTGCGATGGAAGCAGCCTTCGCGGACTTCCTGGTGCTGCGACAAATGGGCGGCCATCCCGCGCCACCACGTGGCGAGCGCCGCTTGCCGGGTGTTGGATTAGCGCTCAAAGGTGCGGCTCAGGAACGTGGCGAGCCTTAGGTAACCGTTAGGCGCAGCTACGTCAGCGCATTACTCTCGGGTGAGTGTGCGCGGTTCGGCGCATTTCGTCGCGCTTCCAGTTCCTCAAGTATCCGCTGATGCTGTTCACGTGTGAGTCGATGATGGGAATAACACCACACCGAGATCACCGCACAACCCGCTACGAGTGGACCATAGAGCACACCGAGATCAAAGAGATTCGCGGCGCTCGGGATCGCATCCTTCCCTTCCGGCCAACCGATCGCCCACAAACCAACACCTGCACCGATGTTGCCAAACCCTGAAGCACACTTATTCGAGAAAGAGCTGGCCGCAAAGAACACACCTTCCTGGCGCTTGCCGGATTGCAGTTCGTTTTCATCCGCGATATCCGCCACCATCGAACCAAACGCCACGTTTGCTTGAACGGTACACGCGCCTTGGATCACCCGCATGGCAAACAAAATCGGCACCAGCAACGCATCTCCGTTCTCCGGCAATACGTCCATCAGACGCAGCGCGACGGGAATGATCTGCCAGCCACCCCAACTCATGGTGCCGAACATCACGGCGGTCCGTTTGCCGATGGTGCGAATAATCCATGGAGACGCGATGGAACCCGCCAACAACCCAATCGCATAAGCGGGCGCAAGAAAAGCAATCTGTGTGGAAGTGAGCCCCCAGAAGTAGGTGTTCATGTAGAGGTTGAGTGCGGTATCGACGCCGACCATCACGTAGATGACCAGAACACCCGAGAAGAGCCACGCGAACGAACGATTTGACAAGGCCGTGCGTACGTCGTCAACTAATCGCCTGAGTACCGTGAGCAGCGTCATCCTCGTCGTATCCGTCGGTTGAGGCAGAAACAGAATAACGCTCCTAGTTCCGAAAACAGACCAGAGGATCGTGATCGCCATCATCACCGCGAAGAAGATCGCAAATGGTGGGTAGGCATCGGGGTTGAGCTGCCCCCTTGTGAACTCGTCAGTCGATCGGAAGAAGAACGTGAAGCCAATCACCGAGACTGAGATGCCACCCACCGTAGTGAAGAACATCCGGTACGCCACAATGGCGGAGCGTTCATCGAAGTCATTGCTAATCTCTGCGCCTAACGCCAGGTGTGGTACGTGATAGAGCGTCATCGCCGTACGTGTGAGATTGGCAAAGACCACGAGCCAGATGAACAGCGCAACATTGCCTTCAACCATTGGGAAGAACAGGAAGAAAAAGGAGATGGCGAGCGGGATAGCAGACGCGAGCATAAACGGGTGACGTCGCCCCCAGCTTGAGCGCCAATAGTCGGAGATTGAGCCAGCCAGGGGATCGGTGATCGCATCCACAATCACCGCCGTGCCAATGGCCAGTGCCACCCAACCGGCGGGCATGCCGAGCACCTGGTTGTAATAAAACATCAGGAAAGTCGACATGGCAGTGTTCTTCATGCCTTCCGCCGCCTGACCGATGCCGTACGCAACCTTGGTGTTAACCGACAGTGGTCCGTTTACGCCCATTGAGTTCCCCTCGTAGTCCTTGAGATGTTCCTTGTTTGCAGATGCGGGCACAACGTGCCTGAGCGTCCTGCCGCAAAGAACTTCAGGTGTCGACATGGCGCGCGATCACCATCAATAATGCGACCCACGTGAACGCTCTGGGGGAGAGGGGGAATGACTCATCCAATGAACAGCGCTGCGGCGATCTGTGGTCTTGGTATCACTGCAATGGGCCGCGTCTATCGAGATGCTGATGATCTCGCCGCCGAGGCCGTGTATCTCGCAATCGAAGATGCCGGGCTAAAAAAGTCGGATATCGACGGACTCTTGATCAACGCCGGAGTGGGCAATGCCGTGAGTATTCCGCTGCACATCTCTCTCGGCCTGCAGGAACTCAACGTTCTGACCTTCATGCAAGGTTATGGTTCGAGTGCCGGACAGATGATTCAGTACGCGGCCATGGCCGTCGCCAACGGGCTCGCCAACTACATCGTCTGTGTATTCGCCGATGCGCCGCTGCTAGAAGGTCAGCGCACAGGTGCAGCCTACGCTGGCGGGGGTCGACGCAATGCGATGGGCTCGCTTTATCCCCTCTATGGTTTTGCCGGCGCGCTACCCATGTATGCACTCGCGGCGCAGCGTCATATGGATCTCTACGGAACCACTCAAGAACACTTCGCCGAGATTGCCATCGGACAAAGAAAGTGGGCGGCGATGAATCCGGCCGCAACCAAGCGCGAGCCCCTCGATCTCGCTGGATACAACGCCTCACCCTGGGTGGTAGAACCCTTTCACGTGCTCGACTGTTGTCTCGTTTCCAACGGCGGTGTCGCGGTGATCGTCACATCGGCTGAGCGTGCACGCGATATGAAACAACCACCCGTCTACGTTCGCGGTTTTGCACAAGCCCACGGACACGATGCCGGCATGTCAAACCAGGACGCGGCGATTCACACACCTGCGGCACGTTCTGCACCGCGGGCACTGACGATGGCGGATGCCAAACTGTCCGACGTTACGCAGTGCCAGATTTATGACTGCTACACCTACACCGTGATTGTCACGCTTGAAGACTATGGCTTCTGCAAAAAAGGAGAAGGCGGGCAGTTCATTGCAGATGGAAAACTGAGTCCTGGTGGAGCCTTACCCACCAACACCGGTGGTGGCGAATTGTCGTCCTACTACATGTGGGGTATGACGCCCGTGGCTGAGGCGGTCATTCAAGGGCGTGGACAAGGCGGCGCGCGTCAGGCCAAGAACGACCTGATCCTCGTTTCTGGAAACGGCGGTGTACTCAACTATCATGCAACGCTGGTGCTTTCACCTGAAGCGGCCTGAACTACTGGAGCAATCATGACGAAATCACCCTCCTGGCTGCCTGCACCTGACGATTCCAATCTGCCGTTCTTTGAAGGCGCGAAAGAAGGCAGGCTCAGACTGCAACGATGCAATGACTGTAGCGCCTGGATGTTTCCGGTGCGCGTGCGCTGTCAATCATGTGGATCAACAAACGTGAAGTGGGCCGATGCGAGTGGGCGCGGCACCGTTTACACCCATGCACGGCTGCAACGCGAGTATCACCCCCGTCATTCGGGACGATTGCCACTCGTGATGGTGCAGGTGGATCTGGAGGAAGGGGTGCGAGTGAATACTAATTTGATCGACTGCGACCCAGAAAAAGTGAAAGCCGGAATGAGTGTGCAGGTCGCGATTGAGCACTCACCGTCTGGAGAAGCGGTGGTGGTGTTTAGGCCCGCCTGACAAGCACACCGACACCAACCGCCAGCGTCCGAATTCTATCGCTACTCGTCTCATGAACCCCGAGCTTGAGACTAAAGTTCTGGTAACGCTGAGATGACAAAACGATCAACGCGCACCTGACGCCCAATTCTATCGGGAGCTAAGAGCATGCTGTACGCCCAGATCAAGAACCTCGCTATTGTTTTCACCGTTCGGGATCTCAAGCGAACCCATCAGTTTTATTCGCGAACACTGGGGCTGCCGTTCGAGGTGGCAGATTTCGAAAGCAGCTACCTTCAAGCTCGATTGCCTGGGGATGTCGAGCTTGTGTTCCTGCCCGGGGATGTGTCCCCCGGTGCGACACCGCAGGTCGTCTTCGGCCTTGCCAACGGCGGTATCGACTCAATGGTCGCCAAACTTGCTACAGCAGGCATCGAGATCGTCACGCCCGTGACGGAAGCGCCGGGAGGCTGGTCCGCCGAGTTTCGCGATGTCGATGGGCACATCCTGTCTCTCTATCAGGGCGGCGCATTGGCTCGTTGAGGTACGGTACCTGGAGCCACGGTGCGCAATCGACGCAAGTCTCGCCTCCGCTGCCTTCTGCCGCGCAGACTCCTAACTCTTGCGTGGTCCCGCCAGCTGAACCTTGATCCCATCCGGATCAAAGAAAAACACGAGACCGAAATCAGGCCCGCCACCAATCGGCCACACCGGCTCGAATCCAAGCGCCTTCATCGAGTCGATCGTGGCATTCAGATCCTTCACATAGAAGTTGATGCGGTCGATGCCGAGGTGATTAACGGGTGGTGGATACGGAGGTGAACCATCGTAAGGTCGTTTCCACTGCCGCAGCTGCAACGTTGCACCATCCGTCCCTTCACCCAGACTCACGTCCTCACCTTCAAACTCGATGGGCTCATCAAAGCCATGGGCTTTGGCAAACTCGCCTCCGCCAGCCATCGAACCTGCTGCAGAGTGTGTAAACCCGAGCATGCGATAGAACTCACGGGATCTTTCGAGGTCCGACACGTTCATATTGGTATTCACCAGACGAATCCAACTGGGCCGTCCAGTCGGCTTTACACCACCGTCGGCTTGGACCAACTTCAGGAAAGCGCCGTCCTGATCTTTGAAAAACACGAACCGTTCACCATTCGGCGCGGTTGCAGGGGCGGACACGAACTCGACACCCTTGGCGGTCAAGTAGGTGCAATCGCCATCCAAATCGGTCGTTGAATACGTCGCATAAGCCATGCCGATGTGGTTCAACTTCGCATAGGGCGGCTCGCTGCGGTACGAATCACCGCGGAATTGCACCGTGTCCACGAATGGCATCGCTGGCGGGTTTTCGAGACTCGTCAGCGCGACGTAGATCAGATAGTCATCCTCAAAACCGAGCGCTCGCGCGAACGTGGTACTGGTCTCGGGACCCGCCGGATAGATTTCTCCTTTGAACCCTAACGTTTCGTAGAAGGCGCGCTGACCTGCCATATCGCTGGTGTTAAGTCCAAAGTAACCTTGGCGCAGGAGACCAATATCAGCCTGGACTGACTGCGCGATGCGAATGACACCGGACGCAGAGGCTTCTCCAGACAACTTCACATCCAATGTGTTTTCGTTCTTCAGGTCTACTGGAATGGACGTTTGCCCATTCCGCCGGCGCTCCGCCGATGCCAGTACTTCTTTGCCATTCAACTTGACCCGCGCACTGTGCGCGCTGCTGCTTTGAAGGATCAGCTTCGCCGGACCGACAGTTGCATTGAACGCGGCTGAGTAAGTCACCTCAGCGCCCTGTTTCAGTTCGAATAACCTGGGGCCAAAGCGGGTCAGGTTTGCTTCGCTCATTTCTCTCCACCCACGCTGATGAAAACACCTGCACCGACGGTAAACGAGGTCACCTGCGAACGCTAATCAAGAAGCGGGGCTGGTTGAAAGGGAAGAAAGGCGCGGCAGGAAAACTCCCGCTATCCTGCTCACCTTTCTACCTGGGGCGTAAGGTCCTTCAACATGGTGAACTTTCTGCGCCCGAATCAACCATCACGGTCCTTTTTTCAATGAAGATCCCCAAGGAACTGCAGACGCTGATTGACGACGGTGTGATCGGAGCGGTTCTGCGACAACTCGACAGCGGCAAGGAAGCCACCGTGTTCATCGTCCGATCAGGCCAAGAAGTACGCTGCGCCAAGGTCTACAAGAATATGGCGAGGCGCAGTTTCCAGGCTCGTGCTCAGTACCGCGAGGGTCGCCAGGTACGTGGTAGCCGCCAAAGCCGGGCGATGGAGAAGCGGACACGTTTTGGACGGGAGGAAGAAGAAGCGGCGTGGAAGAACACGGAAGTTGACGCGCTCTATCGGCTGCGTGCAGCCGGCGTTCGGGTGCCAGAACCCTTCGCCTTTATCGATGGTGTTTTGATCATGGAGTTGGTGACCGGCGTCGATGGCGAAAGCGCACCCCGCCTCGGCGCCGTCGAATTCACAGCCGAAGAAGCCAGACACTGGCACGGCTTTATGATCGAGCAGATCAAGCGCATGTTGTGTGCGGGTCTCGTGCACGGTGATCTGTCGGAATACAACGTGCTCTTCGGACAAGAGGGTCCGGTGATTATCGACTTTCCACAGGCTGTCGAAGCCTCGGCCAACAACAACGCCAAAGCGATGCTGCTGCGCGACGTCGGCAACATCACCTCGACCCTCGGCGCCTTCGCCCCGGAATTACAAACATCCCGTTTCGCTGACGAGATGTGGGGGTTGTTCGCGAGTGGTGATCTCTCGGTCGACACACCACTCACCGGAGTCTTCGTTGACATCGAAACGCCCGTTAATGTCGATGAGGTCCTCGAAGTGATAGAGGACGCGAAAGCCGAAAATGAGCGACGCCAACTAGGTCGAGACATCGCCGAAGGTCGTGTGGTCGCCCCGGCGGATGAACAATCCGATATTCCTGGTGCAGCGCAATGAACCCACCCGCGCTTTGGCGCTGTTGTTCATGAGCCAGCGTGCATTCGGCTCTACGCTCGCACCACCTGCGCCTGCTCAATCGCCTCCCTGATGCGGCTGTGTTCCTGGCGCGAGAGTTTGTAGAGGCTCGCCACCAGCGCCGTGATACCGATCATCACCAGAACGCCTGGCCCCATCGCCATGGCCAGAGTGCGTAACGAGTCAGGATCGATGGTCTCAAAAGTCGCATTACGCTCGATACCCGCGATATCCACAACAACACCAGAAATGATGATGCCGAATCCACCAATCGCCTTGGCTGCGAATGACGCCGCCGCGTAGTAGATGCCTTCATTGCGGCTGCCATGAATCTCCTCATGTTCATCGGTGATATCCGCAATCATCGAGCCGATCATGACACCCAGTACACCGATACCCAGCGCACAAATCGCATTGGCTGCCATCACCAGATAAAAGAGCATCGGCTCACCGGGTTTGGGAAACACGCCAAAAAGACTGAGGATGATCGGCAGCGTGTTCCACAACGCGTACCAGACAAGACCACCGATGAGCAGCGTTTTCTTTTCCGGAAAAATCCGCCCGAGTGGCGTAGCCAACGCAGCACCAATGAAGCCGCCAATGACCGACGCCGGAAAGCTCAAACCAATCATCGAGAGGCTGAATTGAAAATACAGCGTGCCGAGATAGATCGACAGTGCACTCACCATCCCCATGGTCATGCCCCATAAAACCGCTGTCAGAACAATCACTCGAAAGGAACTGAGCGCAAATGCCTGACCTGCTTCCCGGGCAACCTGGAGAAAGCTGAATCGGCTTCCATTGGGCGTCGCTTGCGGCAGGTGTGGAATCTGACTGTGTGTGCCATAGGCGGATATCCAGATACCGAGTGCAATGACGATGGCAAACGTCGCAGCAAACAACGGATAGGCGTCGGGATTGAGCTGTCCGATCGGGTACTTTTCTGTCGCTTCAAAGTAGATCTGCATACCGATTAGAAACACCATCAACGTTCCGACTGAAGCGAACAACGAACGCAAAGCAGAAAGCAGCGTTCGTTCATCATAGTCCGTCGACAACTCCGCGGTCATGGCGGTATGCGGAATGGAGTAACAGGATTGCGTAGTTCTTGTGAGCACGGAGAGCGTGATCAACCAACCAAACAGACCCATCTCATCGAGCCCCGCAGGCGGTGCGAACAACAGATAGAAGCTGACCGCGAAAGGTAGAGCTGACAGATACATGAAGGGGTGACGCCGCCCCCAACTGCTCTTCGTTCGATCCGACCAGGAGCCGACGATAGGGTCGAACACCGCGTCGATCACCAGCGCAATGACGATAGCTGCGCTGGTCAGAAAGCCCGATAAACCAAGAACCTGGTTGTAGAAGAACAAGAGGAAAAATCCGAACGAGGTACTCTGTACGCCTTCAGGAATTTGTCCGAACGCGAACATCAAGCGTACGCGCCATCCGAGGACGGCGGTTGCAGAAGCTGTCACTGTGATCCCCTCAATACAATGGCTCGAACTCTCTTGGAGAAGCATCAACCGGGTCCACGTTCTCAATTCCGAGGAACGAAGACCGGCGGAGCAATTCACCACTCAACCTAAGCGAATTCAGCCCGCGGAGCCACCTTTGGTGGTGATCCAGACATTTCCCAAAGCTCCAAACGTCATCACACGCTCTTCACGTGTTGTCCACGACACAATGCCGGCGGAGTGATATTCAACGATCAACCCTTACAGCGTGCCAAGTCCGATGGCCGCGGCAAGCGGGCTGTCCGCTGCCGTTTGTGCGCGGATCGCTTCACGGTGAGCTTCTGCATCGGGGTTCGCCAGGAATACCCCTGCGGTCACCAATGCGCCAGCAATCGCACCAACGACGGCGGCACGCATCAGAAGACACCTGAGCGGTGCAATAGTGAATCTTTCATGCCTTGCCCGTAAGGAAGTGGCCTCGAGCAACGCCTGTGGAGTCATAAACAGGCTCTGCATGATCCACGCGGTACTTGAGAATCGGGCTCATACGTTGTTTGCGTGGATACTTCGCAAGGTGTGCACCCATATCGCGGTACCAGTGATCCCGCAGGTGTGCTTCGAGTGCTTCAGATGATGTCCACTCTTCGTAGACGTGCACACGACCTGGTGTCAGGTGATCTTCAGTCCAGGCGTAGGCGATACAGCCGGGCTCGGCCAGCGCACCATCGATAAACCGGCGCGCGGCCAGCAGCATGGGTTTGACGTCTTCCGGATTTTCGAAATCCATGGAACCGTAAATGATGACTTTCATTTAGCCTCGCTTCATGAACCGAACCTGATCACGAGCATACCACCATATCCTGAAGCAGAAGATCAGAGGACGTGGTTGGACATCCACCAGTCCCAGATTACGTCAGCAGCCATCTGGTGACCTTCGGGTGACGGGTGCACCGGATCATCCGGATGATTACGCAAGGCCACGAGCCCTCGCCTTTGAAACGGGCCAGAAAGGTCCAGTACCGGCAGCCGTGTGCGTTCGGCCTCTAAACCGACGATGGCGTGCGCAACCCGGTGCGTGTAAACCCCTTCTGCATCCGTTTCGTGAAAGGGAAAGACCACCAACAACAATCGGAAACCGTGCTGATCACGTAATGCTGACAAGCGTTCAAACGCAAAACGCAGACGGCCGACACGGGTTTCATCCCGATACCAGCCCGATGGCAGTACTTCCGGCGCTTCCCGCATGAGCGACAACAACCGGGTTTCATCTGCTGCGATCGGCGTGATGCGATCCTAGAAGCGCGTCCTGAATACTTCGGGATCATTCGCCACTTCTTCGTATCACCGCCCCTGAAGCCGATCGACGCTGGTTAGCAACAACTGCCCGAGCCGGCTCTGCAACAACCAGGGATTGCGCGCATAAACGTTGAGACGTTCGAGGTATTCGAGGTTGGCAGAGACGACACCTGCATCATTGAGACAGAACCCGACCACCACGATTCGCGGTTGAAGTGGCAGTCCGTGTCGCTCCAGCACCGCGATTTCCTGACGCGTGTCATAACCACTCAAAGAAAGATTCTGTACATCAAAACGTGGATCACGCGCCTTGAGGCGATCTCTGAGCAGATCGGGGTAGGTGGTGCCCACCGGCAGCTCGCTGCCGAAGGTGATCGAATCCCCAAGAAAAACCACACGACGTACCTCGTCATCCGTGCTCGGCTCCGGACTTCGGAAGCCGACGGAATTCACGGCCAGTTCGGTTTTGAACGCTCGCCCTTTTGAACCGGGGATCAGTTCGTAACCAATGTCGGGATCTTCGGAACGACGGAGCACCAGGTCTTTACCTGCTGCCATGGCCTTGAGGGGTTCATAGCCTGCTAGGCGCAGGCCCCCTTCGATGCACAGCAGAGTAATCAGGGTACTCGCCGCCACCAGAGCGGCGTTGGCGAGATTCTTTTGCATACGGGATCAGAGCGTGCGGGTTCAGGCCCTGGCCCGCGCCCGGGCGAGCGCTGGTCGAGCCTGACAGGTCGTCATCCATCGTTTCACGTGGGTGTACTGCGAGATGTCCTGCTGGACCATATCGAGCAACATCAACACCGCCGCAACATTGAGATCCGCAACAGTAAAACGATAACCGAGAAGATATGCGCGCTCCGCGAGTTCGGCATCGAGAACTTTCAGCGGTCGATCGAGCCCTTTGACCGCATTGTCGATCACCGACTGATCACGTTTGTCAGCAGGCACAAAGAGCTTCTGGATGACGATCTGCATCTGCAACGGTTCAATCTCGCTGATCGCCCAGACACTCCACTGCCAAGCTTTCGCTTCGCCGGCAGCGTCCATTGGATAGAGATCACCACCATAGGTCTTCGCGAGATAGAGGTTGATCGCCATGCTCTCGAAGAGCACCAAATCACCATCCACCAGCGCCGGAATACGGCCGTTAGGATTTACCGCGGTGTACGCGGGAGACGACTTCGCATCGCGGAAGTGCTGCGGGACATGTTCGTACTCGACACCGGCTTCTTCAATCCCCCATATCGCCCGCAAGGCGCGCGACCCGGAAATTCCATAGAGCTTGCGAGCCATCTTCTGACTCCTTATGCCGTCTGCCGATAACCCGGCGGACGTTTGCCGTGTTCGTCGAGCACCTTGAACTCTTCGCCGAGGTCCTCGATCCAGATGATCTTGCCGGTGCGATCCATCAGATGTTCGCGATCAAGGAGCATCTGCACGATGCAACGGCCCACAAACAGCGGTGTTTGTGATTTGGTGAGGTCCATGTTCCGCTCTTTCGCAGCGTCCTGGATGAACTCGGTACTCACCGAGCCCGGATACATCGACATCGCGGCAATACCTTTTGGCTTGAGCTCGACAGCCATATCTGCCGTCAATCGATCAAGACCCGCCTTGCCCGCGCCGTAAGAGCAGGAGAAGTGGTAGCTCTGACCGCCGGGAGAAGAGATGTTGACAACGGCCGCGCCGGGACCGGATTTGAAAATCAGCTGGGCCGCATGCCAACTCGCGACGTAGTGCGCGCGCATACCGATGCCAACCTGGTCGTCATAAATCTGGATCGGATGATCCCAGAAGCCGCCGCCCCAAGCGGGTGGGCTCGGAATCTTGTAAACATTGTTGATGAGGTAGTCGATGTGACCCGCTTCGCGGCCGACCTGTTCAAACACCTTGGCAATTTCCGCGTCATTGGCGTGATCACATTGAATGGCGATGCCTTTACCACCCTTCTCGTTGATGAGCCGCGCGGTGGTATCGATAGTGCGTTCACCGGGTCCGGTGGTACGTCCGGTCACATAGACCGTCGCACCTTGTTCAGCAAGCGCAAGGGCTATGCCCTTGCCAATCCCGCGACTTGCGCCTGTCACGACGGCAACTTTGCCGGTCATGGCTCCCATGCTCTTACTCCTGCGTTATGAAATTGAAATCAAGCCGCTGCGAACTTGTCGAGGCGCTTGTGAATGACATCCTCGGCTTGCGCCATGATGCGCGCGACCAGCTCTTTGCACGTCGGAACATCGTGAATCAGGCCCTGGCTCTGGCCGACAGTCCAGATGCCCCCATCGATATCGCCGGCACCGAGAACGTTGGCACGACCGCGCACACCAGCAACAAGTTCACGCACGTCTTCGATGGTCTTGGTCGGATCTTGTTGAATCTTGGCCACCTCGAGCGACACCGCGTTTTTTGCGACGCGCGAGGTGTTCTTGAGGGTGCGGTTGATCAGCACCGTGTCGCGCTCACTCATGTTGACGATGGCCTGCTTCACGTTCTCATGCACTTTCGCTTCTTTGGTGGCGATAAAGCGAGTGCCCATGTTTACACCATCAGCACCGAGTGCGAGTGCTGCAATCAGGCTGCGACCATCGGCCATACCACCGGAGGCAATCACGGGAATGCTCACCTGATCGCAAGTGGACGGTAGCAACACGATGAGCGTCACATCGTCTTCACCGGGGTGACCGGCACACTCGAAGCCGTCGATGCTGATGACATCCACACCCACACGTTCTGCGGTTACTGCGTGTCGCGCGGAGGTGCACTTGTGAATGACCTTCACGCCATTGGCTTTGAAATCTGGCAAGTGGGGTTCTGGGTTTCGACCAGCAGTCTCAACAATCTTTACGCCACCTTCGATAATGGCACGGCGATACTCGTCATACGGAATCGGGTTGAGAGACGGCAGGATGGTGAGGTTGACACCAAAGGGCTGGTCCGTCTGATCCTTGGTGCGCTGAATTTCTTTCATCAGGTCTTCAGCGGTCTGGAACATGTGTGCGGTGATGAAGCCGAGCGCACCTGCATTGGCTACAGCGGCAACGAGATCGCCATAACCGACGCCGGTCATGCCACCCATCACGATGGGTGTTTTAACGCCGAACATTTCAGTGAGACGGGTCTTGAGCATGGTTCCTCCCTTTATTGGTTTTTTCCCGGTCTACGAGTCGTGATATCAAGCGACGCCGTCGTGTGCGCGGTAAATCGCTGCGGCCCGGCATGTTAACGCTGCGTCCACTGACGCGGCTACCAGCACAGAACATCACCGACGGTTTCGGCGAGAAGGTCTTCCGGTATCCTCGCATGCAGACATGGAGCGGGATAACAGGAGCGCAACTTGGAATACTTCGTGAACTTCCCCGCCGGGTCAGTGGCGAACCCAGGCCACTGGGCAGCAGAAAAAGAAGCCGAGGGTTGGCACGGTATCTGTGCAAGCGATCACCTCTGGGTCGGTGCCACGCGTTACCCGCACGTGTTTGTCGCGGCAACACAAATGGCCTGCGCCACATCGCGTATTCGCATCACCACGTCGTTTTGCAACAACCTCTTTCGTTCACCAGTGGAGTTCGCGCAGGCTGCTTTGTCACTCCAGGCTGCATCGAATGGACGATTTGAAGCGGGGCTCGGCGCCGGCTGGTTGAAAGATGAGATCGACGCGCTCGGAATGACCTATCCCGATGGTCCTGGTCGCATCTCACGATATGTCGAAGCGTTAACCATCGTGCGTGAGTTGTTACGCACCGGACAGTGCACGTTTGCCGGTGAACACTACAAAGTGAGCATCACCGGGACTCAGCAACTCGCTCAGGTGAGTGACATTCCGCCTTCGCTGGTCGCTTCGGCGGGAGGATCCGTTGCCCTCAAGCGGGTGACACCTTTAGTTGATCGTGTGGAGATCAAGGCTTCGTCACGCAGTACACGTGGCGGTCAGCTCGACTTTCCGATCATGGCGACAGTGACGGAAGATGAAGTACGCGCTCAAGTCGACAAGGTGCGCAGCATCGCGCCGGACAAACCGCTCGGAATTTTTATTCTTACGGGTGTGGGTAACGGGCCTGCAGTTCAAGGTCTGAAAGCCGGTCTTGGCAATGGCTATCTCAGTCGTTTCCTCGGCGAACCAGCTGCAGTGGCGGATGCACTCCGTAGTCTTGGAGACCTCGGGATTTCGCGAATCCAACTCACCGAGCTCGCCCCCGGATCACACTCGTTACTCGCCCCTCACTTGATTTGATTGGGAAAAAGCCATGAACGACATCGACCACATCATCCGTCGCAAGTACGAATATGCTTACGGCATCGACACCCGCGACTGGGTGCTCTATCGCAGCATCTTCACCGATGAGATTCGAATGGACCTTTCGTCCTATTCGGGCGCACCCGCTGCGACGATGTCCGCTGATACGTGGGTATCGAACTGTCGACGTCTCTTCGACAACCTCGATGCGACACAACATGTCATGACCAACCCCATCGTTGATCTGAACGGCCCAAACGGAAATGAAGCGCGGCTGCGTATGTACATGAAAGCCGAACACTTTCTGCACACTCATACCGGAAATTCCGATTTCGCGCTGGGCGGCTACTACGATGATCGTCTGGTGCAAACACCCAACGGATGGCGAATTTGTGCGGTGACGCTCACCGTATTTTGGAACCGTGGGAACCGGGACATCATGCGATTGGCGGTCTCCTGAGAATCTCACCGGCGGCGTGTAATGGGCGCGCTGCGAAGGTAAAGTGCGCCCCGGCCCGGTTCTGAGGCTCACCGGAATGAAGGAAGGATGTGATGCAGGAACTTGATCGCTCACGGGTCACCCCGGACGAAATCGACTCACTTGGACACTTGAACGTCCGGTTCTATCTTGCCCGTGTAGAGCGCGCGAACCAGAAACTGATGGCGGCACTTGGTCTGTCTGAGCAGGTGCTCGATACCCAAAAAGCACTGCTGCGACGCATCGACACCTATTGCCGTTTTCGGCGGGAGCAGTTCGAAGGGGCGGAACTGACGGTCCTTGGTGGTGCGCTCGGAACGGTGGGTAATCAGGTTCGATGTTACTTCGAGATTCGCAACCCGGCGCGTGATGAGTTGGCAGCGACCTTCGTGAATGGCACCGTGTTGGCCGACAAACAGAGCCGCAAGGTGATCACCCTTCCCGCTTCCGTCCGCCAAATCAACGAACAATATGGCGTACAGATTCCGGACTACGCCGCACCCCGTTCGCTGACACTCGACCAACCCCGCACCGATATCCCCTTGAAGTACCTGTTGGAAAAGATCGGAGAGTCGTCCGAGTTCGGCATGACAGGCCGACGTGAGGGCACGATTGAAGCTAAAGATTGTGGTCCTGACGGCATTCTCCGCGACGACGTTGAGCTGATGTTCATTCTCTTTCGTCGCCAGATCGAAGCCGGCGCTGACGCAAAGGCGTTTGGTCCACCAGTTCTGCGCACCGATGAAGGCCACCGCTTTGGCTGGGCGATGCTCGAAACACGTAACATCGAGTTGGCGCGGCCTAAAGCCGGCGATGATGTGCTCTGGATCGGTGCGGATGTGAACATCACGGAAAAATCACGACAGTCACGGCGCTGGGCTTTCGTGAAAGCGACGGGTGAGATGCTCAGCATTCATGATTCTGTGGGTATCGCGATGGATCTGGATGCACGCAAGGCGATTCCGATCTCGGCGACGATTCGCAGTGCGATGGATAAGCACTACCTGCCCGAATTCGCCTGAAATTCTGGGGAATCTCTGATTGATGTCTATTTCCGCCATGACTTCGTTGATCGTCGCTCCAAAAAATCGCGGAACTACTGCATTTCCGTGATTTTTATACGCTCCTCTCGCCTCGTTCTGACAAAAATATCCAATCAATCAGAGTCTCCCCTAGGCTGATACACCCATTTGCGCGGTCGACATCATCGCCGCGCTGAGGCGTTCTGACACTTCCAGTCGCTGATTTCGATAATCAGATTCGATTGCAAGATTTCTACCCTCGTCCGGGTCATTCACCAGATCGTAGAGCTCCACATCACCACTCGAATACTGCGAATACCGATATCGGTCGGTGTAAATCGTTCGTGTATGCAGTGGCAGCGGACTGCCGATGAGCGCGAGCGGAAACTCCTCTTCCACGAGACAATGATCACGCACCGAACGATGCGGATCATTGAGCACCGGCACCAGACTCTTACCCTGCATATACACAAATGGTTTTGCTCCGGCGAGATGCAGGAACGTCTGTGCAAGGTCCATGGAGCTGGCCAGCGACTGTGTGCGCAGGCCGGCTTCTCCAGGTCTTGCAATCAGCAAAGGCAAGCGCAAACAGCCTTGATAGTGCATCGTCGCTTTCAGCATGAGGCCGTGATCACCAAACATGTCACCGTGGTCACTCGTAAAAATCACCACGGTGTTCTTTGCGAGCCCCAGTCGATCCAACGCTCGCAACACTTCACCGATGCCTTGATCCATCATCTCGATCATGCCGAATTAGGCCGCCATGGCGTGGCGCACGAGCTCACGGTTGGCACCAAACATCTGCACGATGTTCTTTGACGGTTTCCACGAACGGATGAGGCTCAGGTGCTTCGCGGCACCGGAGAGGTCGTCGTCGATCGTCGCGGGCTCAGGCATGTCGTTGGGGTCATAGGCCTGCCACCACTTGCCGGGTGGCGAAAACGGATGATGGGGATCTGGGTAGGAGCACTGCAGGAAAAACGGTCTATCCCCAGCAGCCATACGCTCAAGCGCGGAGATAGAGCGCTCGGTGACAAAGGTCGTGGAGTGCAGCTCTTCGGGCAGCGTTGGCTGAAAGATCTGCCACCAGTCAGGGTAACGCTCAATCGCGGGTCCAGGGTTTTCCCAGGCAACATTCAGGTCAGCGGGTTTGGCACCACGCTCCAATGCCCAGCGATAGGGATGTCCGGTGACCGCATCGCCATGGCCAATTGCGAACTCCACATGCCGAAACCCATAAAAGTCGGTGATGTCAGGCGCCTCATTGAGGTAGCGCTCTGTATCTTCCAAAGTATCCTAACCGGCCGGAAAAACGGACTGCGCTGTAGGTGCGTGACGTCCGGCTCGACTCACATTGCGGCTGAGCCCATGTTGGAGGTGCGACTTGCCAATCAGCGCCGTGTCGTAACCACTTTCAACAAGCTGACGCACACAAGTGTTTGAGTTCCATGCAAGGGACCGGTCGTTAAACACGACACCGTGTGACGACGGCATGCGCCCGGTGATCATCGAACACCGGTTCGGCATACAAATGGGATTGACGACATAGGCGCGATCAAACACCGTTGCTCGATCTGCGAGTGCGTCGAGATTGGGAGTGCGGACGATCTTGTTGCCGCCAAAACCCACATGATCGGCCCGCAGCTGATCAGCCACGATCCAGAGAATGTTGGGGCGCAAATCGGGTGCGTCGGGTTGATCCACAAGTTTTCCTTCAGTCAGGTCGATCAGGGTTGAAGCCACGAAAGCGTTGAATTGCCCGCTGGCGTGCGAACACATGATCAACAATCGGTGGTGGATAGTTCAATGTTAAGCCTGTCTTCCAAGGCTCGAAGAGGAAACGGTCCAGTACAGAGGCCAGCTCCGGCACGTGGAGGCGTGTAAACACTCCTTTCGGATCGAACCGTTGCCCTTGCGTTGTGGGATTGAAGATACGAAAGTAAGGCACCGCGTCAGTACCGGTTGAGGCACTCCACTGCCAACCGCCGTTATTCGACGCGAAGTCTGCATCGACTAATTGCTCCATAAAGAAACGTTCGCCTTCACGCCAGTGAATGAGCAGGTGCTTGGTGAGAAACATCGCTGCCACCATGCGCAGGCGATTGTGCATCCAGCCGGTCGAAGTGAGCTGGCGCATGGCGGCATCAACCAGCGGATAGCCGGTGAGACCCGACTTCCACGCATCGAGTGCCGCAGGGTTCGTTTCCCACTGCAACCGGTCATAGTGTTGATGAAACGACTCGCCTTTGGAGACGTGAGGATGCAAAGCAATCACATGCCGGTAGAACTCGCGCCACAGGATTTCGTTGACCCAAGCCTCGGAGGCTTCCGGTGCAAGCGCCTTCGCGGCATCAAGGCATCGACGAGGCGATATCGCGCCGATGGCAAGATACGGCGATAGTCGACTCGTTCCTTCGATCGCAGGAAAGTCCCGATTCCCTGCATAACCGGCTAAGCGACCTGCCGCAAAATTTCGCAATTGCTGATAGGCCACCCGCTCACCAGCGGGCCACGCTGCAGCGCCTTCGCGCTCGGCTGATTCGTCCCAACACATCAGCGCGGGGTCGAGCGGGGCTGCAACCGGCTTCGGCTTGTCGAGTGTTTGCAGATCGGTGTCGGTCACTACTCCGAACCATTTGCGGCGGAAAGGTGTAAAGACCGTAAACGGTTTCGCTGCAGCCGTGAGCACGCGCCCTGGCGGCAATATCACCGAGCCTTCGTGACGCACACAACCACGCCCTATGGCTTTAACTGCGCGCCAGACCGCTCGGTCGCGTTTCACTTCATCCAGCGGGTATTCGGCGTTGAAATGGAGTTGAACTGCGCCTGTTTCCTGAAGGAGCTTGACCATCGCAGCAGGCGCGTCACTGAAACGGGGGACCTGTAGCACGTGCAACTTGATCCCAAGCGCCGCGAGTTCATGTGCCAGCGCTTTAACCGTTCGACGAACAAAGGCAGTTTTGCGTGGGCCTTCATGATGCGCGGCCCATTGCGCATCGGCCGCAAAAAAACATGCCTCAACGCTGCCACCACCACACGCAGCAACCAGCGCCGGATTGTCTTCGACGCGAAGGTCGCTGCGAAACCAGACGAGTTGTTTCAGGGGTGGCACGCCGAAGATCAATCGGACTGGATGCGACGCCCTCGTGATGCCAGTTCATGGCGCTTGATCTTCCAGCCGTCCTTAGTCCGCACCATGTCGGATTTGTAGGTGGCCCAGAGGGTTAGCGTCGTGTTCGGTGCATCTTTCATGTAGTGCAGTGCCTGCACATCCGTACGGCAATGCGCGTTGTCGCCGTTGATGGTCGCGAGTTGCGGCCCGAGCATGTGTTGTGTGGGTCCGAAGCGCTCCAGCGCGCCGATCACGTAGGTCGTCCAGTTGTCACCTCCATGCACCGGCTGGTCGCCAAAACCGACGACTTCAACATCGTCATGGAAACAGCTGCGGTACATCTTCATGTCCCGCTCATCGACACCGGCTGCATAACGCAGCATCACATCCATCAGTTGTTGGCGGTCTGTGGCCCAATCGCTCATGTTGTTCCCCTTGATCCCCGTTACAAGACTCGGGTATTAAGCCCCGAGGGCCTTGGCCGCGCAACACAACAAACATTTAGGGGAAAGACATGTATCCGGGACACTGGGCTTCGATCAAGCCGGATACGCCAGCCGTCATTCACGCCGCGACCGGGCAGACCATGACTTGGGCAGAGCTCAACGATGCCTCCAATCAGGTTGCAGGGCTCCTCCGTCGGCTTGGGCTCGAAACGGGTGATCACGTCAGCCTCCTGATGGAGAACCACCTCGACTATTTCCCGTTTGCGTGGGGAGCCATCCGCGCCGGGCTCTATCTCACCTGTATCAATCGTTACCTGACATCCGATGAAGCGGCCTACATCGTGACGGATTCGGCGGCCAAGGCCGTTCTGGCGTCGGGTGTAACGTGCGACCTCGCCGCACTGAAAACGCTGACACCTGACACACCGCACCATCTTTGTGTGCGCGGATCTGCTGACGGTTGGCAGGACTACGCCACACTGCTTGCCCGCGAAGAAGCCGCTCCGCTCGCAGTAGAGCCTATGGGCGACAGCATGTTGTACAGCTCAGGCAGTACCGGACGACCCAAAGGGATCAAACGCCCGCTCTCTGGGAAGACGATTCACGAAGGTATTCCCGGTGTTGATCGCGCCAATCCCTACGGCATCAACGATCAAACGATCTACCTCTCACCTGCACCGCTCTATCACGCGGCGCCTTTCGGTTTCTGCATGCGCACGCTGAGCCTCGGTGGCAGCGTCGTGATGATGGAGAAGTTCGACGCGGAGGCAGCGCTCGCAGCCATCGAACAGTACCGCGTGACCCATAGCCAATGGGTTCCCACGATGTTCGTTCGTTTCCTGAAGCTCGATCCAGAAATTCGAGCGCGTTATGACCTTTCTTCTCATCAAGTCGCGGTCCACGCTGCTGCACCGTGCCCGGTCGAAGTGAAACAGCAGATGATGAACTGGTGGGGGCCGATCCTGTGGGAGTACTACGCGGGTACGGAACGTAACGGTTCAACCATCATCGGTCCGGAAGACTGGCTCGCCCACCCCGGATCCGTGGGTCGCGCAGCGAGTGGGATCATCCACATCTGTGATGAATCCGGTGAAGAAATGCCCGTGGGTGAAGCCGGACTCGTTTATTTCGAACAGCCAGCCAAGCCGTTCGAATATCACAACGATGCCGCCAAGACGGCGAGCGCCGCTCACCCACAACATCCCAACTGGACCTCACTCGGTGATGTGGGTTATCTCGATGCCGATGGGTATTTGTTCCTGACAGATCGTAAGGCCTTCATGATCATTTACGGTGGCGTGAACATCTATCCGCGTGAAATCGAGGACGCGCTGATTCTTCATGACAAGGTCGCCGACGTGGCGGTTTTTGGTATTCCGAATGAAGAGTTTGGCGAAGCGGTGAAAGCCGTGGTGCAACCCGCACCAGGCGTAGAACCAAATAAGGTCCTCGCCGATGAACTCACGACCTTCGCTCGGCAACATCTCGCAGGCTATAAGGTGCCGAGGTCCATTGATTTCATGGTGGAGCTGCCGCGACTCCCCACCGGGAAGCTCTACAAGAAAGTGCTGCGCGACCCCTATTGGGTGAAGTAGTCGAAGACCAAAATTTCGCACGATGGGGAGGCTTTCACCCTCCTTCCCCGGCGTCTATGCTTGCGGCCCACAACACCCCGCCCCACTACCGGAACTCCTGATGGAAATCGAAGCCCACGACCCTCATCACGCGGCTGAACACGACCTTCGCGACAAAGGACTTTCACACAACTCCATCGGTCTTCTAGGCAGCACGGTCCTCGCGATTTCGTGTGTCGCACCGGCCTATACGCTGACCGCCACCATCGGCCTTCTGGTGGGCGAAGCCGGGACTCAAGTCCCGATCATTTTCCTCGCGGGCTTCTTGCCGATGTTCTTCGCAGCGTTCGCCTATCGGGAACTCAACAAGGTAGCCCCAGATTGCGGCACCTCCTTCACTTGGACCACCAAAGCATTTGGCCCGTACATCGGCTGGCTCGGTGGTTGGGCTGCGATTCTTGCAACGGTGATCGTGATCTCGAACCTGGCGGGTGTCGCCGTACAGTTCACCTATCAGTTCATCGGTGCGGTCACCGGCAGCGAATGGATCGCGACGTTATGGGAGAACAGGCAGGTTAACGTCGTGAGTTGCCTTGTTTATATCGCGCTGGCGACCTGGATCGCCTATCGCGGCATCAGCACCACCGCCCATGTGCAGTACATTCTCGTGGGTTTTCAGATGCTGATACTCGTTGCGCTGGCGATTTTCGCCTTCAATCGGTGGTCGACCGCAGAAACTGCCATCGAATTCAGTTGGAGCTGGTTCAGCCTTGACGGGCTCACTGTATCCGCCTTCGTCGCCGGGCTCTCCGGTTCGATCTTCGCGTTCTGGGGATGGGATTCAGCGCTCACTGCCAATGAAGAAACCAGGGATGCCGACAAGACGCCAGGGCATGCAGCAATTCTCGGTGCGGTTTCCGTCCTGTTGACCTATCTGCTCGTTTCGGTCGCGCTCATCATGTTTGCCGGTGTGGGGACCTCAGGACTTGGTCTCGCGAACGAAGACATCGCTGACAACGTATTCGGTGCGGTTGCCCAGCCCATCATGGGTGATCCTTGGTACAGCCTGCTGTTTCTATGTGTTGTGGCTTCGAGTGCTGCGAGCCTCATCAGCACCTTTCTGCCGACCTCACGCACGTTGCTCGCGATGGGGTCATATCGTGCCATCTCACCAAAGTTCGCCACCATTCATCCAAAGTATCTGTCTCCCTCCTACGCCACGGTTGCAGGTGGTCTTGGCGCGGGCATCTTTTACGCGACCATGAGTTATCTCAGCGAAAATGTGCTCGTGGATACGATCTACTCCATCGGCATCATGATCTGCTTCTACTATGGCCTCACCGCCTTTGCGTGTGTGTGGTTCTTCCGCAAGGAGCTGTTTCACGATCTGTCATCGATGGTCTTCAAGTTCCTGTTCCCGTTGCTCGGCGGCCTCGGTCTCACCTTCGTTTTCGTCATCACCTTGCACGATTCGTTCTCGCCGGACTATGGAAGTGGCGCATCAGTAGGCGGCGTCGGACTCGTGTTCGTTCTGGGAGTTGGTTTAATTCTCTCCGGGTTGCTCATTATTGCCTGGTGGCGCGCGAAGGACCCGGAGTTCTTCATTGGCGACACACTGAAAACCGATACTCCAGAACTTCTGGATTGATAAGCCCGGTCGGGCAAGGATCTAAACCGTGTCTCAAGAGCAGCTCTGGATGTTGATCGCGACGGGCGTCGTGATCGTGGCGCTGCAGTTGATTCTGTTGCTGCGACGACCCCGCTTCGACACACCGGCGGACCTCTCCGCGCGACTCTCGACGTTGGAAAGCAGCTCACAAGGACTGATGCAAATCGTGTCCCGCACCGAAGGTGATCTCAATCGCCAACACGACGCGATCGAGAACGTACAACGCGCCTCGACAGAAGGCAGCAGTGCACTGGCTCGAACTGTCGATGAAAAACTCAAAGAAACCATCGACGAAGGGCGTGTCGGGCGTCATGAGCTGACAGAAAGTTTCGGTCGCTTCGAAAGCCGGCAGAACGAACTCTTGTCAAATCTCATGCAGTCAATGGTGCAACAGCTGCAAGGTATCGCCCAGGGAAGCAGCCTCACGGCAGATCAGCTTCGTAACACGTTGAACGAACGCCTCACCACGATTCAGGCGGAGAACGCGAAGAAGCTTGAGGAAATGCGCAAGACCGTCGATGAGAAGTTGCACGAGACACTCGAGGCGCGACTTGGTGAATCGTTCAAACAGGTCAGCGAACGTTTGGAGCAAGTCCACAAAGGGCTCGGTGAGATGCAGTCCCTCGCTAGCAACGTCGGTGACCTTAAACGTGTGATGACCAACGTACGGACCCGTGGCACATGGGGAGAGCTGCAACTCGGTGCACTCATCGAATCACTGCTCACGCCAGAACAATACGAACGCAACGTCAAAACGGTTCCGGGTAGCAATGACTTGGTGGAGTTCGCGATCCGCATGCCAGGACGCAGTGATGGTGAGCCGGTGTGGTTGCCGATCGACTCCAAATATCCGGTTGAAGACTATCAACGATTGCTGGATGCCCACGACACTGCGGACAAAGTCGCCATCCTCCAGGCAACCAACGCGTTCGAGTCGTCTTTGCGCAGCGAAGCCAGGAAGATTGCGACCAAGTACTTGAGCCCGCCCTACACCACCGACTTCGGCATTCTGTTTCTGCCGACGGAAGGCCTCTTCGCTGAAGCACTGCGTATTCCCGGGCTTTTTGAATCCATGCAGAACCAGCTGCGTATCGTCATCGCCGGCCCCACGACGCTCGCTGCGACGCTCAATAGCCTGAGGCTTGGATTTCGTACCCTCGCCATCGAGCAGCGGTCATCGGAAGTGTGGGAGTTGCTCAGCATCACCAAGACCGAGTTTCGAAAATTCGGCGAGGCCATCGATGCGACACGAAAGTCCATTGATCAGGCGTCGAGTAACCTTGAGAAAGTCGGTACCAGAACTCGCGCCATCGAGCGGAAGCTGAAGAACGTCGAAGCGATTTCTGCAGGCGACTCTGTTCCGCTGATTGAGGATTCCGAAATGGAGGACCCAATTAACTGAAAGCAAACACACTTACCGTCGTGTTTTTTATGGATTCGCGACATTCAATTCTTGCCAAATTTTGCCAAGCGACCTAACCTGCCGATATGAGCACGATGAACATCTCCTTGCCGGACAGCCTGAAAAGTTACATCGACGAACAGGTGAATCAGCGTGGCTATGGCACCAGCAGCGAGTACATACGAGAGCTGATCCGTCGAGATCAGGATCGATCAAATTTGCGGGCGCTCTTGCTTGCAGGTGCAGCGTCTCCCCCCACCCAACCCGTAGACGAGAAGTACTTCAAGGCGCTAAAAACCAGGATCAGATCTGGTACTCAACCAAAAACAAGTTCAAGGCAACCACGCTGACGCGTTTGAATGAAAGCTAAACCCGTCGTCCCGAGTGAATCAGCACTTCGCGATGTCGTGTTAGCACTGAACTTCCTTATTGCTGAAAACGGCGAGCAGACAGCCCTTCGCTTTGTTGATTCGTTGAGGAAGGGATACACCCACATCAGTTTACATCCGGCATCCGGGTCGCCGCGATACGCCCACGAACTAAACCTGCCTGGAGTTCGTCATTGGACGTTATCAGGTTTCCCTTACCTAATTTTCTATATGGAGCGTCCGACCGTTGTCGACGTTTGGCGGGTTTTGCACGGGAAGCTGGACATCCCGAACTGGATGCAAGAAGACCCCGATATGACGCGAACGCCAGGTAGTAACGACTGGGCGTTTTTTTGCCCTCAGAATCTCTCGCGTCGATACCGCAACATCGCACCCGCACCGGCTTTTTGATCTTCCCCTTCCTTCACAGACAGCACCCCATTCACCCACACCGCCTCGATCCCTGCGGGATACTGCTTGGGATCATCATAAGTCGCCGTGTCCACAATCGACGCTGGATCAAATAGCGTCAGGTCCGCCCACACCCCTTCACGAATCCGTCCGCGATCCACCATGCCGAACGTGTCCGCAGACAGTGAGGTCATCCGCCTGACTGCTTCGGGTAACCTGAGAATCCCGCGTTCGCGTACATAACGTGCGAGCACACGCGGAAACGTTCCGAACAGGCGCGGATGAGGCCGACCCCGCAAATCGGGAATGCCATCGGAGCCGACCATCATGTCGGCATGGGCAAGGTTGGTTTCAATATCTTCTTCCGCAATGATGAAGTGGATACAGATCGTGCGGTCACCACCCGGCGCGGTAAGGATTTGACGCACGAGCTCCGTGATGTCGACGCGTTGCTCTGTCGCGATGTCCTTGAGCATGCGGCCTTCGTATTCGCGGTACGCCGGACAACTGGCTATGCGAATCACCTCCGCAAGTTCACGGCTGATCCGATCAAGGTTGAAGTACTCGATCATGCGGCCACTGCCTGCGGTGTACGGATAGACATCGAGCGTCACCCTTTGGCCCGCGGCAAGTGCCGCATCCACCTTGGCCAAGGAGTCTTTGACCTTGCCCCAGTTGCCAGGTCCTGCTGCCTTGTGATGCGAGATGTGCACATGCACGTCGGCTTCACGGCCGATGGTGAGCGTTTCATCCACCGCTTCCAGCAGGCGATCCCCTTCGTTACGCATGTGTGTGGTGTAAAGCGCGCCAAAAGGTGCGGCGCAGCGGGCGAGCTCAATCACCTCATCCGTCACACTCCAGCGACCCGGCCGATAGATGAGACCCGTCGAGAAACCACATGCCCCTTGTTCCAGCGCAAGTTGCACGTGATCCCGCATCGTCACGAGATCTTGAGGTGTAGGTGAACGCTGCGCCATGTCCATCGCCAGGACACGCACGGTATTGTGCCCCACGAGCATCATATTGTTGATGTTCGGCTTTCGCTCGAGCACGGCGCGGAAGTATCCGTTCAAATCACGAAAGTCACCGCTGATACCGGCAAGGATGCCGCCACTCATCGCCATGGGGTCACGCGCCGGGTCTGCAGGAATCGCACTGAATCCACAGTTGCCGCTGACGACGGTCGTTACCCCTTGAGCAAGCTTGAACATCATGTCTGGCAAACGCAGGAAGGCGTCGTCGTCATGAGAGTGGGTGTCTATGAACCCGGGTGAAAGCGTCAGGCCTTGACCATTCATCTCATCGCGCGCCGCACCGACGGTTCCGAGCGCATCAATTCGACCATCCTTGATTCCAACATCGCCTTCGAACGCGGCACTGCCTGAGCCATCCAGAATCGCAACGTTTCGAATCGCGTAGTCGAGCATGAACGTCTCCTATAGACCGTATTGTGTGGGTCGGGTGCGCAGCCACTCACCCACCTTCTCACCGATCATGATGCAAGTGAGGTTGGTATTGGCCCGTGGCACGGAAGGCATGATCGAGGCATCCGCCACAACAAGCCCATCCACACCATGACATCGTCCGTATTGATCCACCACCGCCATCGCATCTTCCTTCGGCCCCATCTTCGCGGTACCACTAGGGTGATACCCACTGGCTGATAGCTTGCGACAAAGTGATGCCAGGGTCGCAGTATCCGTTCCTCGTGCAGGATCAGGAAACGCGATGGATTCCGTCATGCCCTTGAGCGGAGAAGTTGCCGCGAATCGCAGCGTGTCCTGCATACACCCCACAAGGCGTGTGAGGTCACGTTCATCCTCACAGAACCGGTTACGCACGATCGGTGCGGCCAGTGGATCCGCACTCGAGAGTAACAGCTCACCACGTCCGTATTGATACTCAAGCACCGCGGCGATGGCGAACATCGGTGGCCCACCCGGCTTACCTGCGAAGCTGATCTGTTCGATCTGCAGGTCGTTACGCTTGTCCGAGCCTGGGGCGGTGTAACGCAGGATCGTCTGAATGATGGGCGCGTCATGATCGACCTTAAGCCCTTCCTTGCCACGACAAGCCACAGACAGCGCCGGATGGTCAGAGAGGTTCTTGCCAACACCGACGAGCTCTCGCACACAACGTATGCCGTGATGTTCAAGCTGCGAACGTTCACCGATGCCGGATCGCATCAGCAACGTCGGTGTCTGCAACGCACCTGCAGAACACACGACGAGTCGGGCTTCGATGCGCTCCGTCTTCCCGCTCTCATCTAAAATCTCAACACCTGTGCAACGTGAACTGTCGATGACAAGCCGGCTCACGTGACTGTGGGCCTTGATGGTGAGATTGGGTCGAATGCGTGCAGGGGCGAGGTAACCCACGGCACAAGAAATACGCAACCGCCCAAGTTTGTTCATCGGATGGGGTCCGGCGCCAAATCCCCAGGGTTCATTGGCATCAGCGCAATGTGGATATCCAAGCCGATCTGACGCATCGAGAAAGGCCGCTTGTGGTGTGGTCAGCTCCTCCCTTGGATAACGTCGAATCGAGATCGGTCCTGCATCGCCATGCCACGGATCGTCACCAAAATCGAGGTCACGTTCGAGGCGACGAAATGCAGGCAGTACCTTTTCCCAGGTCCACTCGGGATTGCCTGCGGAAGCCCACTCATCGTAGTCCTCGGGAACACCACGGAGCGCAATGGTCGTATTCACCGCAGAGGAGCCGCCCACGACACGCCCGCGCGGAAAGATCACCGATCGACCTTCTGTCGGCTCGTAACGAAACTTCCAGTCGTGATCGTTGTAGGAGTTGTTGTGGCTGTTGATCAGATCAAAGGGTGTTCGTGCGAGATCGGGATAATCGGGACCGGCTTCCACCAAACAAACGGACAGGTTTGGATTTTCCGAAGCACGCGCCGCAATGGCTGCCCCGCTGCTGCCGGCACCCACAATCAAGATATCGAATCGGGACATGAACGCTCTCCTCTCCCGTTTTCATCACAGGGGATGATGTGGTGATCCCTCCGCCGGCGCAATTCATGCAATCCTCGTCTCAAGATTTTCTTCTGCTACGCTGCCGCTTTTCGAGAGCGAGTGAACTCATGGGAAAATTCCTGCGCGCGATCGTCGCCATGATTGCGGCTTTCGGCCTGGTGGCCTGGATCGCCGTTTCGACGCGCAGCGGCCAAGACATCCTCCTGCCTCGGCTTATCAATGCGGCGCTGCAGAGCCAGCCCGACGTTCCTTTCGACGGATTGCGCGTCTTTATGTGTGGGACATCATCGCCTTTGCCTTCCGCTGATCGTGCACAGGCCTGTGTCGCGGTGTTCGCGGGTTCATCGCTTTATCTCGTTGATGCCGGCGAAGGGTCGAGTGAGACCTTCAATCTCCACAATGAATCCACCCTCAACCTCAAAGCAGTGCTGCTGACCCATTTCCACTCCGATCACATTTCCGGCATCCCCGATTTCAACCTCAACTCCTGGGTCACGGGACGCAAGGAACCCCTCGTGCTGATTGGACCGGCCGGTGTGGAGCGCATCGCGATGGGTTTCAACGAAGCTTTCGCCATGGATCGCAGCTACCGCGTCGCCCATCACGGCGAGGCAATGCTTCCACCCGCACTCGGTGAACTTGATTTTCGCGAAATCGCAGTGAATGAATCCTGGACCGATGGCGAGCTGACCATCACGGCCTACCCCGTGGATCACGGACCGGTTTCACCTGCGGTGGGGTACCGCTTCGACTACAGAGGCCGAGCAGTGGTGGTGAGCGGCGACAGCAATGTCGTGGACTCCCTTGTCACAGCTGCCAAAGGCGCGGACCTCCTGTTGCACGATGCCTTGTCATTAACCCTCATCCAAACCATGGAGAGCGCGCTCGCCACTGTTGGCCGTGATCGTCAATCCAAGATCATGCACGACATCCAAAACTACCACGCCCATGCGTCAACCCTCGGCGACGCGGCGTCCAAGGCAGGTGTGAAGTTGCTCGCGGCCTACCACCTCGTTCCTCCACCCAGGAACACCTTGATGAAGAACGTCTTCGTTCGGGAACTCGCCGAAGGTACCGTGATGACGACGGATGGGATGGTGTTTGAACTGCCTGCGGGTTCAGACGCAATCAACGTGCACGAACCATAACCACGAGGGATTCCATCACTTTCCGTGACTTGTTAGCTGGCGGGGGTGCGAAGCCTCTGCCACCCTTTTCCTTGTGTTGATGCAGCTCACTTAAGAGCAAATACGGGAGCGATGAAGGATGACCCGCAAACCTCGCCTGCACATTCCCCTGCCACCCGCGCGGCCCGGTGCTGATCCGGACTTCAGCTACATCGATATCGTTGCTGCAGGGGCCATCGGTCGGCCCGACCCCCACACCCGCATTCGCGACTTATCGAACGACCTGATCTACTCGATGGTTCGTGTGCTCGACGACGACGGCGTTGCGACCGGACCGTGGGATCCTCAGCTCGATCCCGAGCAGCTGATCTTTGGTCTCCGGCACATGATCGAAACGCGGCTCTATGACAATCACATGCTGCGCATGCAACGTCAGGGGAAAATTTCGTTCTACATGAAGTCCCGTGGGGAAGAGGCGGTTTCAGTTGCCGCCGCCATGGCGCTCAAACCCAGCGACATGCTGTTTCCGTCGTATCGCGTGCAGGGCTTGCAGATTGCGCGGGGTCGAAATCTCGTCGATCTGATGTGCCAGTGCCTCTCCAACAGCAAGGACATGTGCAAGGGTCGGCAGATGCCGGTGATGTATCACTGGAAACGCGGCAACATCTTCGGTATCTCCGGCAACCTCACCACGCAATACCCCAACGCTGTGGGTTGGGCCATGGCTGCGGCCATCAAAGGTGAAGACGATGTCGCTGCGGCCTGGATCGGTGAAGGTTCGAGTGCCGAAGCAGACTTCCACCATGCGATGACCTTCGCCTCGGTCTATCGCGCACCGGTGATCATGAACATCGTCAACAACCAGTACGCGATCTCGACCTTTCAAGGCACCGCAGGCGGTGAACATCGACCTTTCGCGGCACGCGGCCCAGGTTACGGCGTTCCAGGCATTCGTGTTGATGGCAACGACTTCCTTGCGGTTTATGCAGTGACGCAGTGGGCCGCAGAACGTGCTCGTTTGGGAACCGGCCCAACGTTGATCGAGTTACTCACCTACCGTGTCGACGCACATTCCACGAGCGATGACCCGTCGCGTTATCGACCCAAGAACGAACCGGAGATGTGGCCCTACGGCGATCCAGTCGAACGACTGAAAACACACCTCATCAAATTCGGTCAGTGGTCAGAGTCCCAACACGCTGCACTCATCGAAGAAACGCAGAAACAAGTCGACGCAGAGTGGCGGCAGGCGCTGTCCTACGGAACCATGAGTGAAGGACCATTTCTCGACAAGAACGAACTCTTTGAAGACGTGTACGTGGACATGCCGAACCATCTGATTCTGCAACGCGAACAGATGCTCGAACTCGACGATGAGCGGGAGGGCCACTGACATGCCACGCATGAACATGGTGCAGGCGATCAACTCAGCGATGGACATCATGCTGACCCGTGACCAGAACGTCGTGCTGATCGGTCAAGACATTGGTTACTTCGGCGGCGTGTTTCGTTGCACCGATGGTTTGCAACGCAAACACGGTGAGCACCGCGTCATCGATGCACCGATTGCGGAAGGTGGCATCGTCGGCAGCGCCATCGGCATGGGCGTCAACGGGTTGCGACCTGTCGCAGAGATCCAGTTCGCCGACTACATCTATCCCGGTGTCGATCAGATCATCAGCCAACTGGCGCGTTTACGATATCGAACTGCGGGCGACTTCTTTGCTCCCGTCACGATTCGCACACCCTGCGGCGGCGGTATTCGAGGTGGACAGACCCATTCACAAAGTCCTGAAGGCATCTTCACGCACCTCTGCGGTGTGAAGGTGGTGATGCCTTCGAATCCTTACGATGCGAAGGGTCTCTTGATCGCGTCCATCGAAGACGATGACCCCATCATTTTTTTTGAACCGAAACGCATCTACAACGGTCCGTTTGATGGCGATCCTGACAAGCCTGCTACGCCGTGGAGCACCCATCCGAAAGGCGAAGTGCCGAGCGACTACTACACGCTGCCCATCGGTCGTGCGGACATTGTGCGCGCCGGGGAAGACGTTACGGTGCTGTGTTATGGCACCATGGTCCATGTCTGTCAGGCCGCAGCGGATTACGCGGAAGTCGATGCCGAAATCATCGACTTAAGGACACTGTCCCCTCTCGACGTACCCGCCATCGTGCAGAGTGTTGAAAAAACCGGTCGCTGCGTTGTCGTTCATGAGGCCACACGATTCAGCGGCTATGGCGCAGAACTTGCGGCCACAGTGCAGGAAGAGTGTTTCTACAGTCTCGAAGCGCCAGTCATTCGCGTCACGGGTTGGGATACGCCCTACCCTCACGCCTTTGAGTGGGACTACTTCCCCACCAAACGTCGTGTCGCCGCCGCTCTCGAAAAAGTGCTGGAGATGACATGAGCGAATTCATCTTCAAGCTGCCGGACCTTGGCGAAGGGACCGTTGAGGCAGAGATTATTCTCTGGCACGTCAAACCAGGCGATGTGATCAAGGAAGGTCAGATCATCGTCGATGTGATGACGGACAAGGCCAATATCGAAGTGCCTGCACCGAAGAGTGGACGGGTGCTGCGCACGAGCGGTGGTGCGGGTGACATGGTGGGTGTAGGTACTGAACTCATAGCCATCGAAACGGATGTGAACGCAGCGATCGGTGTGCCACCTCCTCCCAAGGTAGAACCACCAGTTCCGAAGGCGGACGTGCCTTCATCACAACCCGAACCCGTGCATGTACCTGTTAGCGCGGAAACTCCTCTCGCAACACCTCGTCCCTCTCAACCGAACGTGCGCGTCATGGCGTCACCTGCCCTGCGTAAACTCGCGAGTGAACGCGGTATCGATCTTTCAACCGTCGCAGGCAGCGGTCCACGAGGACGCATTCTTCGCAAGGACATCGAGTCCGCTGAAGATGCGGCGCCTGCGACAGTTGCGGCCAGTGCGACCGCAAGCGCTGCCTACTCGGTAGGCGAAGTCACCGAAATCAAGGTGATCGGTGTTCGTCGTGTCATCGCTGAACGCATGCAGGCGGCGAAGCGCGAAATCCCGCACTTCGCCTACGTCGAAGAGATCGACATCACGGCGCTGGAATCACTTCGGATCAAACTGAATGCACGTGAGAATGCCACGAAGCTCACCTTCCTCTCCTTTATCGCCATCGCCCTGATGCGTGCACTCAAGCCGTTTCCGCAGTGCAACGCTCATTTCGATGCGCAGAGTGGAACGCTACGGCGATTCAGCTCCATTCATCTCGGCATCGCGACACAAACACCCGATGGACTTAAGGTGCCCGTTGTACACAATGCAGATCGACTGGATCTGAATGCGCTCGCCACCGCCATTCAGACCGTCGCTGAAAAAGCCCGCAATGGTTCAGCCACGCGCCAGGAACTCACCGGCTCAACAATTACGCTCACCAGTCTCGGCAAACTCGGTGGCATCGCGAGCACACCTGTCATCAACGCGCCGGAGATGGGCATCATCGGTGTAAACAAGGCCGTGCAAAGGCCAATGGTGATCGAAGGTCGGGTGGAGATTCGACTGATGATGAATCTCTCCTCTTCGTTTGATCATCGATTCGTCGACGGGTTTGATGCCGCGTCGATGATTCAGGTAATGAAGGGCATGCTGGAAGAGCCGGCGTTGTTGTTTGTGCCTTGAGATGAAGTCGGGCGGGCCGATTAACCTCCGGTGATTTCATCTCGAATCAAATCGGGTGTGAGAATTTTCAACTTACCCGTCGCACCAATCGCCAACAGGTCTTTGTCGCCCGTCACGAGAAAAGACGCCCGTCCGGTCACGGCAAGTTCGAGAAAGGCGACATCGTTCGGATCGCGACACGCCACAACTCTGGGCGGCGGGACTGGAATGATCATGGTCGCACACCAGGGTAGGTAGTCCGAGAGCAACTCCATCTGATCATCCGCAGACAATCTGAACTTTGGATAACCCAGGGCATGGATGAGCTCTTTCATGGTTGCCGAAGATGCCAGCGGTGTGACCGCTCCGGATTGCCATGAACGGCGTAGCGACGTGAGCCGTCCCTGCGAAAAAACAAGCGCAGACAGCACCACGTTAGTATCGAGCACCACACGCAGACCCTTCATAAGCTTGGACGCCTGGACAGAATCTAACGGCGTTTCCGCTTCGAGCCGCCATGATCACGATTCTGGTGGCGCGCCCAGTCCACTGCTTCCGCAATCACACCTTCGTCGAGGTTCAGTTCGGCTAGCTTTGCTCTCACCGCATCCGCTCGCTGAATCTTTACGGGTGTCAGTATGTTCCGTCCTTCAACACTTTGTACTTCAAAGTACTCCACCGGACCTAGAGGGTCAGTGATGCTCTTCGGCAGTGTGAGCTGGTTTTTGGAGGTCAGTTTTGCGAGCATTTTCTGACATATCGGAAAGTAAGGATTCCTTGCTTTAGCGCAACCTTCCAGCGACATCCACCCACTGACTATGCCGCCGCTGCCGCCCGCGCCTTCCGCTCACTCCGTCGTTCAAGCAACCCGATCATACGTTTGTGCCGCTCCTCGGAGATCGGGTAATTCCACATGACGGCAAAGCCAATCGCATAGAAGACCACCGGCAAGAAAACGAAGATCACACGAAGCGCCATGATCTGGTCAGCACCGTTGGTGCCACTCGCATCAAAGTCAAAGAAAGCCAGCAGGTTCAGCACAAACCCTGCAGCGAACGCGATAACAAACTTGTTGGCGAGCGACCAGATCGAGAAGAAGAGCCCGGTGCGGTCTTCGCCGCTTCGCAGCCTGTCGAGGTCAACCACATCGGCTTTCATCGCCGCAGGTAAAGCCGAGAAGCTGCCGATACCAATCCCGAGAAGGAAGAACACACCCATCATCCAGTAGAGATCACCTGGCCCGAGAAACCAGTAACCGGGCTGCGCGATAATCGCCGTGGTCATACCCATGAGCCACGCCTTGCGTTTGCCGACTCGTCTTGCCACCTGATTCCAGAGGAGCACACCCATCAGATTGGCGACGTAGAAAACAAGCAGCACCACGTTGCTCGACACACTCGCCTCGAGTACATGGATGACAAAGAGGATATAGAGCGGCCCACCGATGGCCGGGCCCAGCGCCGCCATCATGAAACCGAACATCAGCCGCTTGAACGGGCCGTTGGCCCACATCACGCGAAAACCTTCCTTCATCGAAATCTGACGGGACTCAATCGGCTGTCCTTCGGGCACCGACCACATCAGCGGCACGGCGAATACCATGCCGACCGTCGCGCAAATGGCGATGACATGCAGCGACTCAGGTACCGCGTTGCCATAGCCCAGCCACAGACCGGTCAACAGCGGTACGAGAATCGCGATGAGCGTGCCTATGAGCCCCGCTGATGTGCGCCAACTCGCGATGCGGGTGCGTTCATGGTAGTGCGGCGAAATTTCTGCGCCCCACGCGTAGTAGGGAATCGCAATAAAGGTCCAGCCGAGCCATAACAACACCAGCCACAAGGCAAAATACGCGTTGGTCACTTCACCTTGTGGATAGAACAACATCCACATGGAGAGCAGCGTCAGGGGGACACCCAGGAATATCCAGGGTTTGCGGCGACCATAGCCTGTACGCGTGCGGTCACTGAGTCGTCCTACAATCGGATCCGTCAGGACATCGCTGAGTCGCGCCAGCATGAGTATCGTGCCGACCGCCGCCAACGACAAACCCATGTCCCGGCTGTAAAACGGCGCGATGAACAATGCCATGGGCGTTGCCGCCATGGCCAGCGGCCCTTCCATGAATGCATAACTGATGAGTTGCCGGTTAGTCATCGAACCGGTGTTGTTGATCGCCACGCTGTGCTCTCCCCTTCAGTCGCTCAAGGCTACAGGAGAAATTCGCGGATGTGGCATCGAACAATCAGGATGAAGGTGTATGGCGCAGTGATGTAAAACGAAGTGATCATCCGTTGGGCTCAGCGCGTGGACGTGGCATAGAACCCTTCAAGTAACTCAACCCGATCGAGCATGTCCTCAATCGCGGCCAAATGCGGCAAAGCACTCACAGCACCCGAATCGATCAGGTCTTTGCCACGCGCCTGCACCTTGCCGAGCACTTCATCGAGTTGTGTCCGCAAGGGCTTCATGACCGTGCCACTGCCGACGTGTCGCCTGAGCATCGTTCGCACCACTTCCCGAGGCGCGAGCGAACTGTCTGCTGCAAACAAGTCAGCCAGGAACTCCGCCGGTTCCGGCCAGGGACCGAGCGTGACGCCCGCCAGCGCGTAGTACTTGAGCCAAGCGCTTGATGCGTCAATGAACTGATCGCTGCGCAGGACATCCGCTTCGATCCTTGCGATACGTTCCGCATGCACTGACCAGTATAACGGCGCCAGCGCTTCAGCCTTGGCTTCGAGCCCTGTCGCTGCCGCCTTCGGTGCACGTGCGAGCTGGGTACGCAGCGGCTCCTCACTGCAACGCACCGTCTTGTTAGCCAGTCGCTCTTCCGTACCCCAAAGGGTCGGAGCGATATCTGCGAGACACTGCGCCCGTGAACACCCGTCTTCGTCGTTACGATAAGCAAAGGTGCAAGCGCGTCCACCGGTTTGTTGGGAGAGCAGGAGTGACTCACCCGATTTCAACCCAAGGGTCTTGGCAGTGTCTTCGTGGGGTAGAAAACGAACTTCCAAATCAGCTGCGAGGATCACGGAGCCCTTGAGCGTGTCTTTCTCAGATCCCCCTTCTCGGGTGAAGGACAACGACTCGGGTCGCAGCCGCGTGATGCAGACTTCGATAGAACCAAGTTCGGCCAAAGATGCCCACAACCACGGTGCCGGAATGGACCCAGCCAGAGAATCTACGTCGAGCGCCAGGCGATTGATCAGTTCACGGTTCCACACCGCTGAGACTTCACCTGCCGTGATGGGCGAACCGAAGAAACGACGCGCTTCAGCGGTGAGCCGATCGCGGTTCGGCAGGAAGCCACTGGGCTCTGCACCATCACACGTCTTGAGACCCGATTCGCCGAGGACACTGCGACGTAAGGCGTTTTCAATCGCCGTATGTTTCGCACCCGCTGCAGGCGGCATCTGATAGAAGCCCGCCGTCATTCGTTTGCCGAAGTCATGGACAGCAGGGTCGTCGAGTTGTTCCACGTGCGCAGCGAGACTCGAGAGTGCTTGCAGATACTCGTCAAACGCCTGAGCGTGCAACGTACTGCGAAACGCTGGCGTGGTCTTTCCAGGATCAAGCACCAGCCCCTGAAGCTGGGTGTGCAGGCGTTGCCCCGCTGCAGATAACGTTTGCAGCGTCTCCACCCGGCCAGCATGTTCTACGGGTGATGCCGGGTGTTCGCGATAGAGCCGCAGAAGTGCTGCGGAATACTGTTGCCACTCCAGAGGATCAGACATACCCAGCGCTTGCTTCTGATCCATGCCACCCGTCGTCAGGAGCAGCGGCCAATGGGCATGGAACGGGTAGTCCCTATCCGCTGCATCTGCAAAACGCGGGTCCATCGCATATTCCGAAGACTTGTTGGCGTAACGCGCTTTCTGCGTCGCCCCTTGCAGGAATCGTTCTTCACACCAACGGAAGTCCGAACGTGGGAGCCGTTGGGTTTCCGGATCACGTCGGCGCAGGCTGAAACAACGTTCATTTTCTGAATCAAATGCTGTCCAGCGTTTGGCGGTCTCGCTTTGCCAATTTGATGCAATACGCTTGCGACCTGCACTTTCAAGCCGGGCTACGTCGGTTTTCACCACATCGAGCGCAAGACCGAGTTCAGCGATACGGGAGTCGAGTGCGTTGATGGCCAGCAGCTGTTCGGAAGCGGCATCACGCAACGCGCCGTAAGTGCGCGCATCGAGTGTGGTGATGAGCTCCCGCATCTGCGCGGACGCGAGTTGATCCGCTGCATCATCACCATCGAGAAGCGAGATGGCTTGCACACCCGCAACCACCAGCGCCACACCGGCGATGGAGGTCAGCAGTGAAGAACTGGTCGCGCCTTGAGCGGCGAGTGTTGCAAAGTCGAGCGCGGGCTTGCGGGCGATGGCAAAGGCGTTGGCGAGTTTGTCAACTCCAGCAAGTTCTGCGCCTGCAAGACCCAGCGAGAAGAGCGCATCAAGGCGAGTACCATCGGGAGGTAACTGCCCTGTAGTAGGCGGCTTCACACCAGCAGTCACCGGCAGCTCCTGCATCACGGTTTTCCAGTGAGCAGCGGCAGCTGCTTTGAGCACCGCGTCACGTGCTTCTGCTGTCGTCGCTTGGCTGAGCTGCGCGTCCATGTCAGAAGCAATGGGTTGCATGGTCTTCCACAGATCGGACTCGGCGACCACCAGATCCCCTTCGAGGCGGCGTTTGGCGTCAGCGATCAAGGAAAGCCCTGCCATGGCCGGTGCGAACAGCTTGTCATGAGCGTTCACACACGCCTGCACGGCTTTGCAGAGATTCCACACTTCAGCACTTGATCCAATGAAAGACACCGCGCGCAGTGTTCCCGAAAACCGATAACGCCCTTCAGAGGTGGTCTTCGGGCGAGTCAGCACATCGAGGTTAGTGAGCAACCTCTCCGCTTCGGGTGATACCGCCAGGGCTTTGGTGTCTACCTTTGCTCCGGGCAGTTTGACCGTCGCTCGGGTTGAAAGGGTCGCAACGGTCTTTTTGACTACATCAGCGACAAGGAATCGTTTGTGGTCCTTTCCGTACTGACGACCTATTTCAGTCGAAACTGTGGACGCTAACGCGGTCAGTTCTTCGAAGTAACGTGCGGTGGCGGCTGCGTCAGCCGGATCGGGATGCACTGCAGCGCCACCTTTCAGTTCAGACCAGAAAACCAGGTAGGCCGCAGCAAGTGCGGGGTCAGCTTCAACATGTTGGCGCACGGATGTGTGATAGGCAGCCATGTCCTGAACACCATCGGGAATCGCTGGTGCAGTTTCAACAGGAAGTGTGGGTGTGCCTTCTTTGGCATCTGCAGGCGCGGTCGCTTTCGCCTTGGTGTTCGCTGTTTCTGGAGTTGGTACTGGTGCAGGCTCCAGCCTTGGTTCCGGTGCAATACCGGTTTCAGCTGAGTTGGTTGCCTTGTCGGAGACATTAGCCGCATTGGCGGTGAGCAATGGCCAACCACTGACAAAAAGGCAGAAAATCAGCAAGGTACGGCGTAAACCCCTGCGCCAAAGCACTGCGGGCCGTACGGTGGCGGGCAGGCATCGAATCACGTCAATAAAGTCCATGTTGAGTGTTCTAACACGTGGTGGCTGACTCGTTCATGAATCGCCACATCGATTGTCGATAGTCTATCGAAAGGACCACGTGGCCGGCAGCTTTGTTGTCGTCCACTCAAGCCGTGGCGATCCGTCACAGGAACCTGCGCAACAATCCGGGTTAACATCGATGAAAAGAACAACAGACGGGGGCAGACTTGGCAAATCATTCCAATCCCGAAAGACCACGCAAAGGTGCAGACAGCATCACTACGGCCATTGGCGGCATCTCAGCCGCGCTGATCGTGGCAGCACTCGTGGTCTGGCTCGTCAGTGGTTACAGCGCCGTCTGGAACGGTTGGCCGGTCTTCGAGGTATGCGCGGCGCTCGCGTTCAGTGTGCAGTGGATCATGTTTATCCACGCTTTTTCTGCCAAGACAGAACACTTCTACGATCTGACGGGATCCATTACTTACCTTGCGATGGTGTGGTTTGCGGTGGCAGCGAGTGGTCCCGCGGACACCCACTCCCTCCTGCTCGCAGGTCTCATCACAATCTGGGCTTTGCGGCTCGGGCCGTTCCTCTTCAAACGTGTCAGGCAGGCGGGCGAAGACAAGCGCTTTCGTACCATTAAGACCTCGTTCCCCACCTTTCTCATGACCTGGACGCTGCAAGGTCTGTGGGTGTTCCTGACTGCGTCGTGTGCCCTCGCCGCCATCACACATCCCGGCGGTGTTTTCCTGGGTTCAATCGTCTGGATTGGCGTTGCACTCTGGATTGCGGGCTTCGCCATCGAAGTCATCGCCGACAATCAGAAGACAGCCTTTCGATCAAACCCTGACAACACTGGCAAGTTCATCACCACAGGGCTCTGGGCCTGGTCACGACATCCAAACTACTTCGGAGAGATTCTGCTGTGGATCGGTATCGCTGTGATTGCCTTGCCGGAACTTCAAGGTGGACAGTACATCACGTTGATCTCACCGATCTTCGTGGCGTTCCTGCTCACCAAGGTGAGCGGTGTGCGGATGCTGGAAGGCCTCAGTGATCGGCGCTGGGGTAATGACCCGGCTTATCAGGCCTACAAGAAAAACACACCCGTTTTGGTGCCACGACCCCCACGCGAGGCTATGTAAGCAATGCCGGATTGGAGCAACTGGTCAGGTCGTCATCGACTGCATACCGGTAACCTGCACTTTCTGCGTAGCGAAGAAGATGCGGCGGCACTTGCGGCGAAGGCGAGTCGTGAAGGGCTGAGGATTCGCACGGCAGGTGCGGGTCACAGCCATGCACCACTCGTCCCCTGTGAAGACATCATCGTCGACGCTCAGGCGCTTGCGGGTGTTTTGTCGGTCGACAAGGAACAGAAAAGAGTCTGGGTGGGTGCCGGCACACGCATTCATTCGCTTGGCGCACCCCTCAACGACGCCGGGCTCGGCTTGCATAATCAAGGCGACATCGACCAACAGGCCATCGCAGGGGCGACAGCCACAGGGACTCATGGCACTGGGCCGAAACTACGCAACCTTTCGGCGGCGGTCACCGGCATGCGCATCGCGCTGGCATCCGGTGAATTGATCACCGCAACTGAAACTCGAAATCCGGAATTGCTGCAGGCCGCCCGCCTGCACCTCGGTGCATTCGGTATCGTCACGGCACTGGAACTGCAACTGCGTAACGCCTATCGACTGAAGGAAGTGAGTTCGCGTTCAAATCTTGAGGAGATCGCCGAGCGGATCGATGCAGAGATCGCAGCTCATCGGCACTTTGAGTTTTTCTGGTATCCGCAGAACGACATGGCCTTTGTAAAGACCATCGACGAGACCGATGAACCGGCGCAGTACCCACTCGCAGCAGAAGGTTCTCGGCTCGCCTGGAGCCATGAAGTGTTGCCGAATCACCGCCCCCACAAACACACCGAGATGGAATACTCCGTACCTGCGGATCGTGGGCTCGCTTGTTTCAACGCCATCCGTGAGCTATTGCGTAATGACTTCAAAGACGTCGCCTGGCCGGTCGAGTTTCGAACGCTCGCTGCGGATGATGTGTGGATGTCGACCGCCTATGAGCGACCTACCGTGACGATTTCCGTACATCAGACGACGGATGAAGACGAAACGGATTATTACAATGCCTGCGAAGCGATCTTCCGCGCTCATGAAGGGCGGCCTCACTGGGGGAAGATGCACTATCTCAATGGCCCAACCCTTCGCGCCATTCATCCGCGCTGGGATGAATGGTGGGCCGTGCGCGATTCGGTAGATCCGAATCGCACCTTCCTGAACAGCTTTCTTGAGGGGCTGTCTACTTCCCGGCGATGATCAGCTCAAGCAGGTGAGGCTTGCCCGTTGCAAGGGCGGCCTTCACCGCAGGACCAATCGCTTCGGGGGTGTCCACAAGGGTACCGTCAATGCCATGGCCTTTCGCAGTCTGCACAAAGTCGACTGCTGGCGTATCCAAGTTCATATGGGGATAGGGCCCATTCGAAACTGCACCAAACCGGGCTCGGTAGATATCGAGATTGTGTTTGAGCACGCGGTATTCACGGTTGGCGAGAATCACGAAGAGAATCGGCATCTGATGATGCGCCGCACTCCATAACGCCTGGATCGAGTACATCGCCGATCCATCACCTGAAATCGCCACGATCCGTCGGCCCGGATGCGCCGCCTGAATGCCGATGGCACCGGCAACACCCTGCCCGATACCGCCCCCACGAGCGCCATACCAAGTGTGTGGGGCAGAAAAATCAAAGGCGGCGGCGACATCAGGATAGGCCGTAATCGATTCATCCACCACGATACTGTCCGACGGTAATGCCTGCGCCAACTCATGCATCGCTCTTGTGGCGGTCATCGGCGTGCCGGACCAGGCCTTCTGTAAATGGATTTCAAGCGACGCGAGGTACGCCGACGAAGTCGGCAACGATGAAGGCCTGGGCAACTTGCCAAGTGTGGCTTCAAGGGTTGCACCAATATCCGCACAGATGCCGAGTGTCGGAACAAAGTTGCGATTCACACGTTCAGGGCTTTGTTCAAGACGAATGAGCGGCACATCAGGCAACGAGCTTCCGGCGTCATACCAAATCTCTTCAAAGAAAGGACCGCCGATGAGGACAATCAGATCGTGGCGCGACAGCAGCGCACGAATGGTCGATGCTTCAAACGGAATGCGCCCACCAAAGGACGGATGACGATTGGGGAAGGTGGCGTGAACACGCAAGCCTTCCTGGTACACGGTCGCGTTGGTGGCCTCTGCAGTACCGATCAATGCTGAAGCACCGCCGTACACCACAACATCATCACCGGCAACAATGCCCGGTGAACGGGCTTGTTTGAGCAGTTCAACGAAACGATGGATTTGTACGGTATCGGCAACCGGCAAGCGAAGCGAAGTATCGGGACGCACGTCCGTCACCTGGGTCTCTGCAGAGAACACATCGACCGGCATCGACATGAACACCGGTCCACGCGGCGGAGTCATGGCGATACGCAGCGCTTCGCGCAACATCGGTGCGATTTCGTCCGCGTGCCTCGGCTCACCACTCCACTTGGTCACCGGCTTCGCCATGGCCACGAGATCATGAGACAGCAGCGGCTCACGCAGCCGCATGCGCGTGTCTTGTTGACCCGCGGTGATCAGCACAGGCGAGCCGGCCTTGAGTGCGCCGAACATCATACCGATAGCGTTGCCGAGACCGGGGGCCACATGGAGATTTACGAGCGACGGTGAATTCGTCGCCTGGCTGTAATAAGTTGCCGCACACGCGGCGATGCTTTCCTGCAACGCGACGTAGTACGGCATCTGCGGGTAGTCAGCGAGACTTTCGAGCAGCGGATTTTCCGTGGTGCCTGGATTACCGAAGATCGCTTTAACGCCATTGGCGATAAGACCTTCCATGAAGACGTGTCGACCGAGCATTTCTCTCTCCCCCTAGTTCGAATGAAGCATACCCGCTGTCAGGGATGCGCAATCAGCTCCGCCACTTTATTGGCTGCGCCATTTTCGATAATTGGGCCAGGTTTGCGCAGTACCCCAATTCTCCCAGAGTGTGTGCAGTGCAGAGTGAATACGCACACAAAACAAGGCTTCAAACGGGTGGACACCCTGCCGTCCAGCTGTCGCAGCGACGATCAGCGCTTTCTTTTTGGCATCGTGAGTCTCTTCGGCGTCTCCGCGCAGATGAAATTCTTCGCCACCTTGTTGTGTCGGCATTGCATGTAATGCGATTTGAGGATTCGTCTCGAGATCCCGGTACTTCGGCGACATGTTGACGATAAAGAGCCAGAGTTCCCCTTCGGCGATCACGGGAAAGACGGGATGAACACGCGGGCCGTTGGATACATCCACCGTCGCGAGAAATGCTGCGGCATTGGGATTGTCTTGATAGAGCAGCCTTTTTCCGGTGGCTGCAAATTCAGCGTTAACGGATTCGAAATGGTGCCAGGGTACGGATTTGCGCATTACGTGAGCCTCCTGAAAGGAGGATCACGCCAGCTTGAAGAACGTGACCCTCTGGTGGAGGGTCACGCTAGCGCACGTCCCGGAGAACGTGAAGGGAACGTGCTCGGCTTAGAAAAAAATACTCCTCCGAGCACGTCTTTCACAGCAGGTCTTACCCCTGCGGATTCACCAGGTACTTCTCTCCGGTCGCCATGCGTCCATAACCACGGGCGTTGTCGAGCTCAAGCATGCCAGCCAATCCAATCTCATTGGAGTATTGGCTCGCGAAGGTCGTATTGATCTCGTTCGCTACACGCTCACGCAGCTCCTGTGCCCGCTTCTGCCCTACTTTCTGCAGGAACGGCGTCAGCAGGAACCCACCAAGGGACCACGCCATCCCGTAGTTGCGGGTTAATGTCGTCGGTGATCGTTCCAGACCACCGTAGATGTAGACCTGCTTGTGCGTCGATGACCCATAACGGTTGAACTCGCCGCCCTTGCGGGCCTGCGCCACTTCCATACACGAGAGGATGTTGCTGGCGAGATTGCCACCACCTGTCGCATCAAAGGCAATCGTCGCATCGGTCGCCGCGAGCGCTTCGGTGAGTTCTTTCATGAACTCCGGTGAACTTGAATCCACAACGTACTTCGCACCGATATCGCGCAGGATCTTCGCTTGTTCGGGCTTACGTACGATGTTGATCAGATCAACACCATCCATGAGGCAAATCTTCTGCAGCATCTGACCCAGGTTGGATGCTGCCGCCGTGTGCGCCAGTGCCTTATGACCTTCGATCTGCATCGTGTCGACCATGGCAAGTGCAGTCAGCGGATTGACGAAACACGATGCACCTTGTTTCGGGGTCGTGCCGGCGTGCAGTGCGAGACACTGGTGCACCTTGAGGCGACGGTATTCGGCGTACATGCCGCCACCGAGTACACCGACGGTCCTGCCCATCAACGCTTGTGCTGCAGACGAGCTACCGGCTGCAACCACCACACCACCCCCTTCATTACCTGCGGGCAGAGACTGCCCCACACGCGCTTGCATGCCACGCATGACATTCGGTGCAACCTGGAGCGTCAGTGAGTTGGGCGCACTGGCGAGCGTGGCGACTTCACCACCCGAGAACAGCAACCCTAGATCCGAAGGATTGATGGGTGATGCTTCAACCCGAACGATCACTTCGTCATCGTTCGGCGTGCCCGCATCGTAGCTACGGATGGTGAGTTCAGCCTTGCCATCCGCGTGCAGGATGGAAACCAGTTGTCGACCATTACGCCATTGTTCGCTCATGACTTAACCCATCTTGAAGAAGCAGACTTTGTTGCCGTCCGCATCGCGGATGTAGGCGCCATAAAAACCAGGACCACGTTGACCCGCTGCACCTTCATCCGCAGCGCCGAGTGCGATGGCTTTGTTGTAGGCCGCATCGACTTTCGTGGTGGTATCGCACTGAATGGCGACCATGGTGCCGTTGCCGGCGGATGCGGGCTTGCCGTCGTAGGGAGTGCAGATGCCGAACATCGGTGCACCGGGGCCTGTGCCGAAGAGCTTCATCCGGTCCATGCCCATGACCATTTTCGCGCCGAGCTCCCCGAGCACGCCGGCGTAGAACTGTTCGGCTTTGGCGAGGTCTTTTACGCCGAGTGTGGTGTAGCCAATCATGATGACTCCTTGATGTTGTGAGGGAGGAAGGAAAACTGAGGGGCGGGATTCTATCCTGAAACGCGGTAGTCGACCGCACTGAAGGCAGGCGTCGCGAGGAGCTGCTGACTTCTGTTCAGAGCTCACATCCTGCGATGGGTTTTGCTTTTAGAGAAGCAACCGCACGCGTGGCTCGCGGCAAAAACGTGATGGTTTTTTCGCCGCTGTCTGGATCTGTGATGGTTAACTCGGCGGGCGCATCCGGATTGCCAAACTGCCAACGGCCCATGTGATACCGCTGACTGTTGCGAAGGCCGGCTTGCCACGCGTTGCTCTCGGAACTGACACCAGAAATGATGCGGCTTTCGCCCGACGCTTCAAAATCGAAACCGATTTCAAAGGGAAAGATGTCCGCAGCTTCGAGTCTGGTGCAGGCATCGATATGCAGGCCTATCAGATCTGAAAGATCGCCTTGGTCAACGATGCGTTTCCAATCCACTGTTGGCGAAGTGATGCCCGCTTCTTTCATCGTCGCAAAGATGCGTTCGGAGCTCGTCTGCCCGGACCAAGTGTTTCCGAGTTCACGAAGCGCACCGTCATAGATACGTTCGGTCGCATCACCACGCACCTTCCCCAGCCGCCGATCCCAGAACATCGCGAGTGCAGCACCTCGTGCATAGGTCAATTGCGAGAGTGCATGTGATTCAAAGAATCGTTCAGCAAGTTCTTTGTGCCCGAGATGGGCCCAAGGGGATAAGGAGATGTCGCGGAGGCGAAGGTCGAGCCGCTGGAGGTACGTCGCTCGATCAATGAATCCCCAGTCCATGAGCAATCGGTCCGTGAAGTAGTCCATTGCACCTTCAGAAAACCAGTACATCTCCGCTTCCGGTTCTTGCAACGGAGGAAACGCCAAGGACAACCACTCATGCAGAATTTCGTGGAACAACAACCGCTCGACTGCCGAGACCTCCACGTTACCTGTCATGAATACCGAAAAGCCACCCACAAAAGCGGTGCCGTCGAGGGCGTAGTCCTGGGGGGCGCCTTGCATCACCATGAGGTTGATCTGGTAGTCGGACTGACGCGCCTTTCCTGTAGAGGCATCGAGCTGATCAAGCAGCGACGCAATCCGTTGCACATCGAGTACTTTCAATTCGAGCGCTGAACCTGCGAGCACCACGTCGTAGCCTGATCGCAAAGGTGCTCTTTGTTGCACAGGTTTGCCGAACCAAAACGCTGCACGTTTCGGTGTAATCGGTGTGTCGAGTGAACGAAAGGTACCATCCTTCAACTCACCGAGTGTAGTTTGCATAGACCAGGGAACCGGAAACTGTTCGAAGCGGATGGCTGTTCGCCACGCCTCGGGTTGATCCGGCAGGATCAGAAAGGTGTGACCAATAAGATGAACGTAATCGGGCTGAATCAGCGGACGGTAACGTGTCATGTCACGCGAGCTCGGAGCTGTGGTTTTCCGAGGCTGGATGTCCCACGAATAAGTGACCGTGCGCTCTTTGCCACATACGCGGGCTTCAGTTTCCGAAGCCACTTCTATCATCGATCCCGCTTCACCGCGGAGATTGAGCAGGCTACGGTGCAATGATCGCGCGTTCGCCCATCGGTCAGGGATGATCAGCACTTGGCAGTCTGCATCGAGCCCTTTAAGCACCGCATGGGCGAAAAGGTAGGGCTCAGAGGCGTTGTCAACATAACGGAGAGTCAAATGCAGCTCAGCGGATGAGTTCGTCGCGTACACGTGATTCGTATAGCCACTTAAGAGAACGAGAAGCGCACCGATCAGCCACTCAAGATGAGCGTTAGTTCCGTGCATACGCGCACGTTGGTGAGTCTTCATCGCGGCCTTGCGACCTCTCGCTGCGCCATCTCGATCCACTCGGATTGTCGTTGATTAAAATACGGTCCAGCGGTTCGGGCGTATTCAACAACGTTCTTCCAGAGTTCATGCGCTTGCTGATATTCACCACGCTGCTGATGGATCAACGCCAGACGACAGCGCTGTTCTGACCCGTTGTCATAACCGCAGAGTGACTCGTATTCCTGCTGCGCCTGGTCAATATCACCTTTGCATTCCAAGGCACGCGCGTACAAAAGGTGGCCCGCATCCGAGGTTTTCTCCGGGTTCTCTCGCTTCAGGCGATCAAGGATCTCGATCGTTGCCGCGTAATCCTCCAGCCCCATGTAGGCTTCAGCGAGACCATAGACTAGGTCCGGATCGTGGGCATGTACACCTTTGAGTGAAGCAAGGTAACCGTCGCGCGCGTCGGAAAATCGTTTGAGCAGCAGGAACTGCTCAGCAACGTCCATGGCATTACGGACCGTCGCCGCCACCTTGAAGCGTTGTACGGCGTCATTGAGAGCTTGTTCGGGATAGAGTTTTTGCTGGATCGTTTCCATCGCCCGGCGTGCGGTTCGGGTGCGGCGCAGCTCTGGCAACAATTCAACGATGAAGTAAGCCAGGGAACCGATCAGCGGTGCGAACATGACCGCCCAGATCCAGATTCGATCGCTGTCAGTCTTGATGATGTGTAAAACCAGGCAGAGCTGGATCAAAACCGAGAGACCGAATAGCGGCAGCATAAGACGTTCCCTGTGGTGTGTGACGAGTAAGCTACGCGTTCGCTCGCGCAGCTGTATTCCTGAAGGATATCGTCGCATCGCGACTTTCGGAAAGGACTTTTGACCGCGACGAAAATTTCTCGTTACATCACTTTTCGTGTCGCTGGATCGGCTTTGTCGACGTGCAACCCCAGTTTTGAGGAAAGTCCCGAAAACGCTTCTGCACCCAGATCACCGCTGCGATAGAGCGCCGCCAGAGCAGCCTGCACGATGTACCACGCGCTCACCTCAAAGTGAGCGCGAAGGTCAGCGCGGTCTTCCGACAGCCCATAACCGTCTGTACCCAGTACCTCGACAGCGCCGGGGAGAAATGGAACCAGGCCGCTGACGAGCGACTTCTGGTAATCGGTCACGATCACGCAAGCGCCTTTCTCAGAACTGAACAACGATTCTATCACCAGTCTTTCCTGCACCGCAGTCGGGTTCAATCGATTGCGGCGTTGTACGGCTTGCACGTTACGCGAGAGTTCAATGGGGCTGGTGAGACTCCATATACACACGCCGATGTCCGCTGAGGTAAGTGTCTCCTTGGCCAGGCGCGCCTCCTGCATCAACGCGCCGCTGACAAGGAGATGCACACAGGGTCTTCCGGGTTTCAGGTCGCGTGAAAAACAGTACACACCTCCCAGCACATCCGCTTCCGTCACGCCGTCCGGGATCGCTGCCATGGGGTAGTTGGCGTTGTAGAGCGTGAGGTAGACCATCACGTCTTCCTGCGCCTGATACATGCGACGGATACCTTCTCGCACGATGATGGCTACTTCGAAAGCAAATGCCGGGTCATAACAAAGCATGTTAGGTACGGTGCTTGCGATGAGGTGCGAATGACCGTCCTGGTGCTGAATGCCTTCACCATTCAACGTCGTGCGACCAGCGGTGCCGCCGAGGAGAAACCCACGACAGAGTGCATCCCCACAGCTCCAGATCATGTCGCCTACACGTTGGAAGCCGAACATCGAATAAAAGATGGAGAAGGGAATCATTGGCAAACCGTGCATCGCATAAGCGGTGCCTGCAGCCATAAACGAGGCTATAGCGCCGGTTTCGCAGATGCCTTCCTGGAGAATCTGGCCGTCACGACTCTCGCGATACGGCAACAACGTATCCGCATCAACCGGAGTGTAGTTCTGGCCATCCGGTGAATAGATACCAGCGACCTTGAACAGACCGTCCATGCCGAAGGTGCGCGCGTCGTCCGCCACAATCGTCCCGACGTAATTGCCGAGCGGGGGGTGACGCAGCAGCTGCGAAAGGATGCGTACCATCGCCATCGTCGTCGACATGGGTCGATCCGTTGCGGGACGTAACAAGGTTTCAAACGTAGCGAGCTCTGGCGGCGCAATAACAGGGCAACTCACGGCACGTTTGGGCAGATAACCACCGAGATCATGGCGGCGTTCGTGGATATAGCGCAGTTCCTGACTGTCTGCTTCGGGTTTATAGAGGGCGGCGGCGCGAGCGGCGGCATCGTCTAACGGAATGCCGAGGGTTCGAGCGAGCGTCACACGTTCGTCCGCGGAGAAGTTCTTTTTCTGGTGAGCGGTGTTGGTGCCCTGGGCCGTCGCTATGCCGTCGCCTTTTACCGTCTTGATGAGGATCACAACCGGCTTGCCCGTTACTGCGACGGCGCGTGCATACGCCGCGTAGATCTTTTTGTGATCCTGCCCACCACGTTTGATTTCTCGAATCTCTTCATCGGTAAGCGTGTTCATCATACGTTCGAGTGCCGGGTTGCCTTCGACCCAGTGTTCGCGCTGCACTTTTCCGGGGAGTACGGAGTAACGCTGATAGTCGCCGTCGAGGCACTGCTCCATGCGTTTTTTGAGTACACCTTCGTGATCCTGGGCGAGCAGTGCGTCCCAGCCACTGCCCCAGATGACCTTGATGACTTCCCAATCCGCACCGCGGAAGGCGCGTTC
>SYFY01000197.1 GCA_005799745.1 Gammaproteobacteria bacterium | reverse complement strand
TGTTGATTAGGCACGGTTGATCACTGCTTTGGACAAGAATCGACACACCGTATCGACGGTGATACGGTGTGTCAACTTGAGTTCGTGGCGTTCCCGGAAGAGCGGAGGAAAGGGACATGAGCAAATATGATCTGGTCATCACCAACGGCTTGGTGGTCGACGGCAGCGGTGCCAAGCCTCGGGTTGTCGATGTCGCCATCAGCAACGGATTGATTGCCGCGGTGGGCAAAGGTCTTCGAGCGGATGCAGCGCGCACCATCGATGCCACCGGCAAGTTGGTCACTCCGGGATTTGTCGACGTGCACACCCACTACGATGGCCAGGCCACCTGGGATTCACATCTGAATCCCTCCTCCGGACTGGGCACCACGACCGTGGTGATGGGCAACTGTGGGGTTGGTTTTGCACCCTGCCGGCCGACGGACCACGAAACCCTCGTGAAGCTGATGGAAGGTGTGGAGGAGATCCCGGGTACTGCACTCGTTGAAGGGTTGCGCTGGAACTGGGTGACCTTTGCCGACTATCTCGACGCGCTCGATGAACGGGAACGTGACATCGACGTTGCGGCGCTGGTTCCCCATGCACCACTCCGTGTCTTTGTGATGGGTCAACGCGGTGTCGATCGAGAGCCGGCGACAGCAGCCGACATCGCTGAAATGCAGCGACTGTTGAAGGATGCGTTGGCTGCCGGTGGTGTGGGTTTTTCCACGTCACGGACACTCGCACACAAAACCAGCGACGGTGACCAGATCCCGACCTACAAAGCTTCGACAGAAGAACTGAAGCGCCTGGGTGAAGTGCTGAACGGCGAACACGGCCATGTGTTCCAGTTGATCTCGGACTGGGAAGACCCTGAAGGCGATTTCGACGTGCTGCGACAAACAAGCGCGCACACGGGTGCCAAAGGCACCTTCACGTTACTGGACCTTGGTACCATGACCAAGGAAGGTCAACCCCTGCTGCGGGAACATCTGCGGCGTATTGAAGAGTCACAACTGGCGGGCATCGACATTCGTGGCCAGGTGTTGTCACGCCCGGTCGGTATGTTGATGGGGCTGCCGGCATCCATGCACAGTTTTGCCTTCAGACCGAGTTACCGGGCGCTTGCGGATCTTCCCGCGGAAGACCGGCTGCGCGCCTTGCGTTCTGATGACGTGAAACAACGGGTGCTCGGCGAGCAGAGCGTCAATCCCCACGTATTCGTCTCGTTTTTCGAAAAACGTTTTGCATCGATGTACCCGCTCGCGCATCCCATCGAGTACATGCCTGCACGAGAAGATTCAGTGGCGGCACGGGCCGCACGCGAGGGACGCGATGCAGAATCGTGGCTCTACGACTACTTCGTCGAAGGTGACGGCACCAACCTTGTGTACATTCCCGCAGCGAATTTCTCCGCGCATATTCCGGAACTTTTACGCCATCCCCACACCGTACCTGCGCTCGGTGATGGCGGAGCACACGTCGGGTCTATCTGCGACACCAGTGCCAACCTCTACGTACTCACCAAGTGGGTCAAGGAGAAGCAGGCACTCACACTGGAAGAAGCCATACACATGCTCACGCGTAAAGCAGCCGAGCTGTATTCGCTGTTCGACCGGGGTTTGTTGATGGAAGGTCACATCGCCGATGTGAACATCATCGACTTCGATCAGCTTCGCCTGCACACGCCCCACATCGTCCACGACCTGCCCGCAGGCGGGAAACGGTTTCTTCAAGCGGCTGATGGACTGTGCGCCACCATCAAATCAGGTGCGGTGATCTTCGAGAATGGAGAAGCGACGGGCGCCTTGCCAGGCAAGCTGTTACGCGGCGCGCGACAGGCACCCCGAAGCGAGGCATCCGTGGCGTGATCTCTAGGGCTACGCGATAGAGATGACGAGGTCGTGGTGGCAAGTTCTGGATCGATGCAGGCGGAGAGAACGGTGGGCAGTGCGGTAGTTGGATCGGTTGAAAGTTTGATAGAGAGATCGACGGACAAGAAAGTGCTGCGTCGCCATGAAACCGTCGACCGGGTACTGAAAGCGGCACGTGAGCTGCTGACGACGGACGGTGAACAGGCGCTTAGCCTGCGCAAGCTCGCGGCAAGAACAGGTCTTTCACCGAATACCATCTACGCCCACTTCGGCAAACAACGTTCAGAGATCGTTGATGCGCTGATCGCTGATGCATTGACGGACATCGGCGACGTCGATGACCGGGAGCTCGACGTGTTCAAGGCCGGATCGACACCCTGGGAAGCGGCGGTCGACCAGTACCTCAGTCACCCGGATTTCTATCGTGCGATCACCTTGTTGCGAACCGGTGACCGGCCTTTCAAACACGCGCAACGGAACCTCATCAAGGTCGGACGCAAGGCGCAGGAGCTTTTGTTGGCTGCGTTGAATGACGGTCTTCTCAAGCCGGATACCGATCTTCCGTTCCTGTTCGAACACCTGTCGTTGTTGTTCACGGGCATTGCAGATCGCTGGGCGCGGCAGGAGATCGACGCGGCGGCGTTTCGACGGCATGTGTTATATGCGGTGTTCTCGGCGCTCCATGTCAATGCGACGGAAGCAGGTCAATTCTTGTGTGCGCCTTACCTCTCGAACACCGTGCTGGCTCGCCGAAAGGCAAGGAAAGCCTGAGGAGCAAAGCGCCCCTGTAACAGTTCGCGCTTGTTTCCGGCCAAACGACTCTCCATCCTTGCCCGCTGGTGAGAGCGGGGCGGGTGAGCTGATGAGCATGCAATGGGACTTGATTCTGCACGGCGCGAAGGTCTTCGACGGCAAAGGTGGACCCGGCGAGACCGTCGATATCGCCATTCGTGACGGCCGCATAGCCGCGCGAGGTGACCATCTGCCGAGAGACTCCGCCAAGGCGGTGCAGGATGCCCGGGGTCAGTGGCTGATTCCGGGTCTGCTCGATATTCACACGCACGAAGACCTGGAAGCGGAGCTCGATCCGGGGCTGCCAGAGATGGTGCGTCACGGCACCACCAGTGCAGTGATGGGCAACTGTTCGTTAGGGCTTGCCTTTGGCGCACAGCGACGTGAAGGACAAGATCCCATCGTCGACTGTTTCGCGCGTGTCGAAAACATACCGAAAGACGTGCTCTCGAAGGCGGCGGACAAGGCGACCTGGTCCACTCCACGCGAGTACCTCGCTCATCTCGATACGCTGCCGTTGTCGGTGAACCTCGCCACATTCTTGCCCCACTCGATGCTACGGATCGAAGTGATGGGCCTTGAGGCGAGCATCACCCGTGACCCGACACAAACCGAGATTGACCGCATGTGCGCGATCCTCGGCGAAGCCATGGATGCGGGTTATCTCGGTCTTTCCACCGACGGCCTGCCACTGCACTTCCTCGCCAATCAACCGAACGTGAAGAAGCGCATTCCGACGCAGTACGCGCCCTTTGAGGAGTATCGCCAGCTCACCGACGTGGTGCGTCACCGCGATGGCGTTTGGCAAATGACACCAGCGCCTGACAACGGCAAGCTCACGCTGAAACTCATGGGTTTGACGAGTGGTCGCCTCTACGGCAAGCCGCTCAAGGTCACGGCGCTCGCTGCGCTCGAATCAGTGAACAACCGCATGCAGCTGTGGCAGGCGATGACGATGGTGAACGTGCTGAACTCAGCCGTGTTTAACGGTCATCTGCGTATGCAGTCGTTGGCCGCACCGTTCCGTATCTATTCCGAAGGATTTGTCAGCCCGTTGGCAGAAGCGAACCCACAGATGCGGCGGCTCATCGAAACCGAACTCGAGGATATCGAAGCGCGTCGCAAGATTCTCGATGATCCAGGGTTTGTCGAAGAATTCTGTGCCATGTGGGAAGTCGGCAAAACGGGTTGGGATGCACAGGCGATCCGCCGCAAACTCCGCCTCGAACGGCAGTTCCTTTCCCGTGATCTCAACGACATGATGATCTTCCGTGCACCGGTTCCGACGTGGATCGGGCAGAGCATGGCGTTTGTGCGGAATCGTTATCTGCTCTGGCTGAGTGGTGGAGCGGTACCCACCAACGATCAGGAAGAGGGGCGCGCGTTTGAGGCGATGGGTCGCGATGCGACCCATGAAGCCGCGTTTTTCTTGGGTCTGCTGCGCCACTTCGACCGCGACCTGCACTGGTACTACGTCACGGCGAACAAGAACCCGGAAACCATCAAACGTTTGTTGCTGCATCCGAAACTGTTGCCGGGCTTCAACGACAGCGGTGCACATGTCGTGAACATGGCGTATTTCGACTGCAATTTGCGTGCACTCAGGATCGCCGCCAATGACTCCGAGGCGCTCTTCGGTCACATGGTGAAGAGGCTCACACGTGAACCTGCAGAATTCTTCAGCCTTGATGCTGGGCGCATCGACATCGGCAGCCGCGCCGACATCACACTGCTCGATCCACAAGCGCTCAAAACCTATGACGGCGAAGCTAACGTGCAATTCCTGCATCGCGAAATCTTCGGTTGCAGTCAGTTGGTGAATCGTTCCGATGGGGTCGTCAGTGGGGTCTATGTGCGTGGTGAGCGCGTGTGGGATGGAAGTGGCTTCACGCCAGCCCATGGAAACAGTCGGCTGGGCGGCGCGCTGCTCGGAGGAAACAAAGTGGCCGGGAGTAAGGCAAGTCTGTGAAAAGAATCGGGCTGATTTCAGATACCCACCTGCCTGAGGCGCGCAAGTCATTGTGGCCGCAGATTTACGATGCCTTCAAAGGTGTCGACATGATTTTTCATGGGGGTGATATTCACGAGCTGTGGGTGCTCGATGAACTCGAGAAGATCGCCCCCGTTTGGGCTGCACGTGGTAATGGTGAAGATGGCAGTGGTGGGCGTCCGGTCCAGCCGCAAGACCCACGTGTGCAGTACGCGTGGTTGATGGAGATCGAAGGCTTGTGGGTGGGGCTTACGCACTACATCCCGGTACCCGAGCGACCGCCGAATTTCACG
>SYFY01000196.1 GCA_005799745.1 Gammaproteobacteria bacterium | reverse complement strand
GTACGACACAGGCCAATGCCCTCGGCACCATAGGCCCGCGCGGACATCGCCATATCGGGCGTATCGGCATTGGTGCGAATACGCAGGCGACGGTGTTTGTCGGCCCAGTTCATGACTGTACGAAACAGTTGATAACTCAGACTCTCTTTTTCTTTCAGCTCACCGTTAATCACTCGTTGTACATCAGACGGCGCACTGCTGATGGTTCCGGGATAAATCTCACCGGTGCTGCCGTCGATGGAGATGTCGTCATCTTCATGAAGCGTGACACCACCGGATGTCAGGGTCTTGGTGACGTAGTCGATGAAGACTCCCGTAGCACCGCAGATACAGACTTTGCCGAGCTGACGAGCCACCAAGGCGGCGTGGCTGGAGACACCACCTCGCGCGGTCAGGATGCCTTGGGACAGGAGCATCGCCTTGAGGTCATCGGGTGAGGTTTCGACGCGACAGAGCACCACACGATGACCTTTTCGCGTTTCTGACTCAGCGGCTTCGGCGCTGAACACGATTTTTCCAGATGCGGCACCGGGACCGGCCGGCAAACCACGGCCAATGGACTTCGCCGCTTTCAGTGCCTTGAGTTCAAACACCGGAACGAGCAGTGAATCGATGGATTCCGCCGGAATCTTGAGGAGCGCTGTGCGCTCGTCCATCAGCTTCTCACCATTCATCTCCACCGCAATACGTACGGCTGCCATACCTGTGCGTTTGCCGTTGCGGGTTTGCAGCATGAAGAGACGACGGTTTTCGATGGTAAACTCGAAGTCTTGCATGTCACCAAAGTGATTTTCGAGTTTGTGTTGCACATCGAGCAGCTCACGGAAGCTGTCAGGCATTTCCGCGCCCATTTCAGCGATGGCCTTGGGTGTGCGGACACCGGCCACGACGTCTTCACCTTGCGCGTTGATGAGATACTCGCCGTAAAGCACTTTCTCTCCAGTCGCAGGATCGCGCGTGAAGGCGACACCTGTGGCGCTGTCATCACCGAGATTCCCGAACACCATGGACTGCACATTGACAGCAGTACCCCACTCCGCGGGAATGCCATAACGCTGCCGGTAGATGATGGCGCGCTCATTCTTCCACGAATGGAAGACCGCACCGACCGCTCCCCACAGTTGTGCGTAAATATCCTGGGGGAAGTCCTGCTTGGTACGGCGCTTCACCAACTTCTTGAAGCGGCCAACAAGTTCCTTAAGCTCCTGAGTGGAGAGAGCAGAGTCTTCAGTGACCCCCGCAGACGCCTTGAGCTCATCCAGTAGCACTTCGAACGGGTCGTAGTGCGCATCACTCGTCGCCGTCACACCCATCACCACCATGGCGTACATATGGATGAAGCGGCGATAACAATCGTAGGCAAACCGTGCATTGCCGGATTTTTTCGCCAACCCTTCAACGGTCACGTCGTTGAGACCGAGATTGAGAATGGTGTCCATCATTCCAGGCATGGACTCTCGTGCGCCCGACCGTACGGAAAACAGCAACGGGTCCGATGGATCACCGAAGCCCTTGCCCTGCTGCGCCTCGACAGCTTTCACGCCATCGGTGACTTCCTTTTCAAGTGTTGCGGGGTACTTGCCGCCGTTGGCGTAGAACCAGGTACACACCTCTGTGGTGATGGTGAAACCCGGAGGCACAGGGAGACCGATGGCTGCCATCTCTGCGAGGTTTGCGCCTTTGCCGCCAAGCAGATTTTTCATGGAGGCTTCGCCGTCGGTGCGACGGCCGAAGTGATAGACAAAGAGTGACGTGCGTTGACCTTTCCTGGCTAGTGCGGCTTTTTTGGAGGCTGCGGCCTTTTTCACCGGTGCGGCTTTTTTGGAGGCTGCGGCCTTTTTCACCGGTGCGGCTTTTTTCACCGCTGCGACTTTCTTAACCGAAACAGTTCTGGCGGCAGACGTGCTTTTACGCACACCCGAAGCAGTCTTCTTGGGCACGGCAATTTACCTGTTTATTCGAATAATCCGTTGAACGACATCCTGTCCCCGGGCGAAACCTGCTGTCCTCCAATCCCGGGTCGGTGCAGCACTCTACCCAAGAGGATCGTGGGAATGAACACCTGAACCGGGGGGACGTGATGCGCTCGTCCCTCTGCAAGCGATGGCTGCCACTCCACCTGCGCAGATCGGCATCTAACGCGCTGAACCCATGGTTCAGACCCTTGCCCGATGGTGAATCATTGCGCTTAATCCCAAGCAGAAATCACCCGGAAATTCTCGATGCCGCGTATGCCCGACGACGTCCTTGTCCACTTCCTGACTGAACCTCACGTAGGTGTGCTGGCCACGCTGCGTCGAGATGGAAGGCCCTACACCGTCCCGGTGTGGTGGCTTTGGAAAGACGATGTTTTTTGGATCACCGGGACCTACCCTCGGGTCTGGTGCAAACAACTGATGGCTGATCCCCGGTGTTCTTTGTGTATCGAAACGCTCATTCCGGTGGCACGGCATGCCGAAGTGGACGGTGATGCTGAAGTGTTGCACTCAGACGCTTATGACATCTGGCCGGTATCGCGACTGCTGGCGGAAAAGTACGTCGGCCAAAACAAGACCGAAAACATCCCCCGCGTGGACGCTTTTGTGAACAACATGAACACCGAGCCGAGGCTATTGTTTCGCATCAAGCCCATCACCTGGCGGGCGATTGACCTCACCGTCTATCGCGGCAAGAAGGCCGATCGGGAACATCAGGAGCGAAATCGAGGTTTAACCTGAACGTTGCAATGCGACTGCCGCTGAAACCAACTGTCAGTCTGATGAAGTACCAGGCGCTGAAGACGCTTCTTTTTCGAGGAGCCGTGCACCCTTCAAGATCCCGTCCATGGAGTAGTTGCCTTCATGACACGCGTACTCAAACACACGCTCATCGGTACGGCGCCAGACGAACTCTCCTGACCAAGGTGCTGTCCACACCGTCGAGTCATCGACGGTAAAACGATAGAGCAAATCCCCGGACGCCTGCTTTGTGAAGCGCTCCGTAACCTTGGCACTTTGTGAGCCGCCGTAACCCGGATTGCTCTGCGAATGGAAGTTGGTCGTCTCAATCACCAGCGTATCGCCTTCCCAGCGCCCGACTGAATCGCCCAGCCAGTGGCGCACATCACCCGATCCATGTTTGCTGTTCATACGCACGATGCGCGCGTCATGCACCATCTCGAGCATGATCATGACGTGATCATCGGTCTGCACGATGCGTTTAAAGTTGTTGTAGAGAGATGGGAATGTCGGCGCGTTACCTGTGAAGCCGAGGATGCATCGCTCGGAGATACCGAGTGACTCCGGGCCATCGTAGGGACCAGGACCTTCCATCGAGACCCACCACGCAGTGCCGTCGTTACCTCGCCGCCGTCCGCGCCGATCCGTCGCTGCCTTCATCGCTTCAGGCGTCAGTGCCGGTATGCGGCCATTGGGTGGATCAACAAGGATCGAGGTACGGAACTTGCCATCCACGGTAAAAACGTTGTCGCCGTTGTCGACCCAGAAGTTGTTGTAGCCGCCGACATTGCCGGCACCACTGCTCTCCCGTTGTTCTTCCGGTGCGCCAATCGGTGGAGCCCCGCCGACGGGTGGTGGTGCATTGGCCGCTCCCCGATTGCGATCACGCTCAGCGACGGATTGTTTGTGGCGCTCAATGATTTGCTCGGCTTGTTCGGGGGTAAGCTCGAGGTTGTTCCCGAACTCTTCCGGGCGTTGCAAAGGCGTCAAAGTAGAGACGTCGTAGGTGCCGGAAAAGTCTGGCCGATCTGCGGCGAACGCGTCCATTCCCATCCAGACGAAAGACAAACCGATCAGCAGTTTTTTCATGATGCCCCTCCGAGTTCAGATAGTCGCGAGGCTTGCTGTTCGCTGCAATGCGCGCACTTCTTCCTCAGTACTCGTCGTGTCGTTTGACTCAGGCCATGGGAAACGGCAGTCCGGATTCGTCTCGTCCTCTGGGGGTGAGATCGATGTAGGCATATGCCGCGTTGGTGGTGCTGAGGCCACGGCTATAGGTCGAGTAGGTGTGAAAGATCGTGCCTCTTGCGCCTTCTCGAACACGCTGATGCCTGGCATGTCGCGACCACGAATGGGCTGTTCCTGGTAGTTGTATCGCTACTAGCCAGCGGCAATCGCTTCTTCCGAGGGATAAACCACGAAATCGCGGTTGAATGACGTCTCCGCGGAAGAAACCCAGGTAAACGACCAACCCATACGGGTGCGATAGGCTTCAATCTCATGGATCGGTGCACGCGATACGGCCACGAACGAAATATCGCGTTGATTCATGTGCACGATCATCGGGTTATATCCATCGGCCCAAAAAGAGCACATGGGACAGCCCGCTGCCGCACCAGGTGCAAGCATGAAGTGCTGAACGATGAGTTGGCTGCGTTTGGCGAAGAGCTCGGAAAGCGTCACTTCCCCTTCAGTCGACTGAAATCGGTAGGGCGTCGTGATGGGGTACTTGGGAAGCGCCCTGCGAGTGGCGGCGAGTTCCTCGGTCGCCTTGGATAAGGCCTTCTCTTTGTTGAGCAGATCGATGCGCGCTTTTTCCCAGGTTTCGCGATCGGTGATGGGGCTGTTCATCAGGTCCTCCCAAAGCCATGGTACAACGGCAAACTCAGATCGGGGTTGGATACCGCGCCTGCCAAAAGGGGTTCTCAACGACCAGGGGGCCGCCCCTGTAGATAGTCGTTCAGCACTTCGTGGAAGCGCCGCACGCGGGTTTCCTGGGCAGAAAGATAGGGATCCTGATAACCCCGTGACCGAATACCGCGCTGGAGTCCATTCGTTAGGCCCCAATCCTGAAACACGACCTGGTCCGAAAGTTCCGGAACACCACGGCCACCGTCGTAATCGCGGAACTCGAATGGCGCCTCTTCGACTTTGAACGCATGGATTCCCGTTCGCGGAACCTGCACGTCCAAACCATCAACGGGATACACCATGCTCCAAAGATCGAAGAGACACTTCTCCGGATCCGTGGGATGAGGTTCCCAGCGCAGGACGAGGTAGTTGTCTGCCGACGGGCCGATGGCGATGTTCGGAAAAATGAAATGGAACGGGCTTTCCGTCAGCTCTTCGTCCGTGAGATTTTCATAGTGCAGGTACCCCTTCTCTTTCCACAGACGGCGTTTGGCCGCCTTCAGATCGAGCCAACCCTGCACGGCCTTGGCGGCATAGTCGGGATACTTCGCGGCATCGATATCCCAAACGGCGAGCTGTGCATCAAAAGGATGGGGTTGTCCTTCGGGCACTCGATCCCGAAGACTTGGACGCCCCATCTGGATAATCCCCGCATGGCCCATCGGGTACATCTCATAACGTGAGGTGAAGTGATCCTGGTCGATTACGGCAGGCACTTGTGGATGCACGGTGCGGGTGTGATAGGACTCGTTGAAGTTGTCGGCGAAGAACTTCCAGTTGGTGTTCAGCTCCACGCGCACCCAGAGGGAACGCACAGAACGTTCGAGCATGAAGTTCTTGTAGTAGGTCGGCAGCGGGGCGAGGTAATCGAGCAACTCTGGCGCCTCCGGGTCCATCGTGTACCACACGAAGCTCCCCCAGGTGCCGACGCGAACTTCGGACAGTTTGACCTTGCCGACGGGATCACCGAGGTGAAAGTCGTCACGATCCGGACAATCCTGAAGCACGCCATCGATACCCCACCGCCAGCCGTGATAGGGACAGGTGAAACTGTTCATCCCACCGTCGCCATCAATCAGTCGTTGGCCACGATGCGCGCAGGTGTTATAGAAACCTTTGAGGCTGCCGTCATGTTGACGGACGATGATCACGGATTCGCGCATGAAGTCGTGCACCACAAAGTCGCCGGGCTCCAGGAGTTGTTTCTCGCGGGCGGCGATGTGCCACACGCGGGTCCACATGTGGTTCCACTCCTTTTCCATGAAATCTCTGCTGAAGTACCGGTCAGCGGTGATCGGGTCACCACGCAGATTGCGGGGGTCTTTGCCGTCGAGTACCAGGGGCTCAGATACGCGGTCGTTCATGAACTGTCTCCTTCCCATCGATTCGACAATACCACCGACTCGGCAGGCTGGTCACTGGTCACTCTCATTGGCTAAACTGCCAACCACCTCTCCCACGTCACAGGCCTGACCATGGCAACCATCAACCGAAAATGGGTTGTCCGCTCCCGCCCCATCGATAAAGTCGAAGTTTCAAATTTCTCCCTCGACGAGGAACCCGTCCCCGAACCAGGCGACGGCCAGGTTCTGCTGCGAAGCGAAGTGCTCACCGTCAACCCGCCCATGCGCATGGCGCTGGTTTCCGGCGGCATCACCGGTAAGCCCTACCCTATCGGGCGCACCATGTACGGTGGTGGTCTCGCTCGTGTGGTGCAATCCCGACATGTCGATTTCAGTGAAGGCGATCTGATTCAAGGTGAACTCGGCTGGCAGGAATACTCGGTGATCGACCCACGTAAGCGCCTTGGCGTGAAGAAAGTTAAAGCTCCTGTCGGCCTTCCCGAAACCACCTTGATGCACGTTCTCGGCAGCAGCGGCGCAACCGCCTGGTTCGGCATCCATGAATTCGCGAGGCCCAAGGCGGGTGATACGTTTGTGGTCTCCACAGCTGCAGGCAGCGTTGGTGCGATTGTTTGTCAGCTCGCGCGGTTGGCGGGATGCCGGGTGATCGGTATCGCCGGCAGTGATGCCAAGTGCGCATGGGTTCGTGATGAGTTAGGTGCTGCGGGCGTCATCAACTACCGCACGCAAAACGTAGAAGCCGAGCTGAAGGTGCTTTGTCCGAATGGCATCGACATCTACTTCGACAACGTCGGTGGTGAGATTCTTGATACGGTACTCGGTCAAATCGCTTTCGGCGCGCGTGTCGTTCTATGCGGCGGCACCTCCCAGTACAACCATGACCTTGAGTGGTACGGGCCAAAGAACTATTTCAATCTCGTCTACAAGCAGGCGACGATGAGTGGGTTTTACGTATCGAACTTTGCACATCGCAACGAAGAAGCAACATCGCGTCTGACTTCATTGCTCAAGGCGGGATCGCTGCGCTACACCGAAGATGTGCTGCACGGCATCGAGAACGTGCCACTCGCGCTCATCCGAATTCTCAAAGGCGAGAACTTCGGCGTACCGCTCATCAAACTGGTCTGACGAGCGCAGGGTGATCAGGCTTTTCTGATCACCACAACTGAAGGGCGTGCAGGCATCTCGTCGATGAAATCCGGCCAACGTGTTCCCGGGCTCGAGTATGAAGAGAACAGACCATCACCTGGATGTTGAATGGCGAGAAACAAACTGCCGCCATCCGGCGTAAAACACGGTCCACAGACCTCTGCGCCATCCGGCGCACGATAGAACGCCTTTCCGGTTCCACGAAGCGGCCCTTCTGTCTCAACGCCCCAAAGCCCATCGCTGTCGTCGTTACCGTCGGTCGATATCCACATACGCCCTGTCCGGTCGAAGGCGATGTTGTCCGGCGCACCAAACCAGCCATCCGCTGTCGTCGTCGGATTCCACTCAGCGCCATGGTCATCATCTGCAGGGTCTCCACAGCGAATTAGGATTTCCCAACGACCTCGCTTCGCTGTGTGATCGCCACGCTCCTCCGTAATTTCGACGATGTGCCCAAAGACATTGTCAGCGCGGGGATTGGCGGCATCCACCTGTTCGCTTTCTCGCTCATCATTGTTAGTGAGTACCACATAAACCTTTCCCGTCACCGGCGAAGGTTGAATGTCCTCCGGCCGATCCATGGGTGTCGCACCGAGCAGGTCCGCTGCACGACGGACTTCAATCAGCACATCGCCCTGATCATCAAATTGATTCTGAGCCGTTAACGGTCCTTGCCCATGAACAAGCGGTAGCCAGTGCACGCTGCCATCAGCGTCAAATCGCGCGGTATACAACGTGCCGTGATCGAGCAGATCTAGGTTGGACTTACGATCCTCAACGTTGAAACGGTCCCGACTGACAAACTTGTACACGTGCTCAAACTTTTCATCGTCGCCCATGTAGACAACGACGTGCCCGTCCTTGGCAACGATGCTCTCAGCACCTTCGTGTTTGAAACGACCAAGCGCCGTGCGTTTTTTTGGCGTCGAGGCGGGATCGAGTGGATCAATCTCCACCACCCAACCGAACCGGTTAGGTGAACGGGGTTCTTTCGAGACATCAAACTCCGGGTAGAAAAGCCCCCAGCGATAGAACTTTTCGGGGATACCGTAGATTGCGTGATTGCGCGCTTCAGGATGACCTTCGGCAAGCTCGCCCATGAACGCGCCGTTGAAGTTCTCCTCCCCACTCAGCCATGTCTGCCACGCCGTGATGCCGCCAGCACAATTGGAAATCATGCCGTTGACGTGGGTTCCACCCGGATCAACCTGGGTTTTCAGCCGTTGATGACCGGCAGCCGGACCCGTCAGCTGCATGGGGGTTCCGAAACCAAGAATGCGACGGTTGAATGGACTTCCCGTCACCACGCGCCACATTTCATTGACCTGTTCGATTTCGACCACACTGCCACCGTGCGCTGCGAGCTCGACGCCACAGGTCATTTCGGAAATCCACCCCGTGGTAAGCCACGAAAAGTCCTCGAACATCAAGTTGCTGGAGGCGTATTCGTGGTTCACACAAAGCAACCCGCGTAGTTGCCCCGCATCCCTGGCAGGCAGCGGAATAAACCCCAGAAAGTCGTTGTTGTAGCCGAACTGCCGCGCCTGGGTTTCCGGTGTCAGATGATGAGGGACAAATGGTGGTGAATCGGCAAAAAGCGGATCACCCCAACGAATCAGAACATCTGCTCGGTAGCCCGCCGCGACCGCGTGGTCTTCCCCCGTCACCCGTTTGAGCTCCGTGAAATCGAAGCGGCTCTGTGGTGCGATGCCAACGGCCGGTGATTTCGCAGCGCTGGATCGTTGACTCGTCAGACCCAGCGATACTGCCGCCGATAGCAACGCGCCCGCTCGTACAAATTCTCGTCGGCTCCAACGTGCGCTGATGACATCTGCAAGCGACGGCGATATCGAGGTGTCACGCGGCACAGACCAGTCATCGTTATCACCGGGTTTTCTGGTCATAGAATCCTATCCACCACTCGCACCACTCAAGACGGCCCGATTTTTTCCTCGAGAGGTGTGTCCATCGTCTGGTGAAGTTGTTGGAGGTTGGCGACATGTTTGTCGCGGTCGATGCCATAACGCGACACGATGATGAGCGCCAACGTAAAGAGTCCGAGGTACGCCGGCAGGAAAATCGACGCGATATCCATGCGGATTTCATGGGTCATCTGCGCGGCGCTGGTGATCGTGTCGAGACCCACCAGCGAGACAATAGTGCCTGCGCCGATGATGCCGCCTGCTGAAACTGCCTTGGCGGCAAACCCCCGCGCGGCAAAGAAGAGCCCTTCCGATCGCCGCTGGGTTGCAACTTCACTGTCTTCAACCACATCGGCCATCATCGAATCGAGCATCACCCCTCCGATGATCACACCCACCACTTCAAGCACGATAAAGACGGAATAAATGGCGAGGCTTTCCCAACTGCCGATGGTTGGCCAATAGCCGTTCAGCAACAACAGATAGGGCATCGGGTACAGCACGAGCCGACAGGAAAAAGCGACGATGGCTGAGCGTTTCTTGCCAAAACGTCGTCCCACATGAGGCCCGAGGAAATACGCGACCCACGGTGACAAGAGCACACACACACCCGTCGTCGCAATCTGCGCACCACTGAATCCGAAGAAGTACGTGGTGTTATACAGATAGAGCGCGGTGCCGAGGCCAGTTGCGATTCCGAGAGTGAGCCCAAATCCAAACAGCGCCGCAAAGTGCCGGTTGTGCAACGACTGCAGGATTTGCCGAATCTCCTGGGTAATCTCGCCCAGCTTGAAGGTTTCTGTCGGCCTGGGTAGAGCCGCTGCTGCTTTCTGGGTGCCCAGTGTCGACGCGATGATTGCGCAAGCGATCACTACCGCACCGACCATGCCATAGATCGAGTATCCCGTCGCCACGGTCAGACCATAGGCACCGACCCAGAAAAAGAAGTTGATGGTGTGAATGCCGTTGCCACCATACCAACCAAAGGCATGGCGGAGCGCCAACCACTTGTTACGACGGTCATAGTCTTTTTCCAGATCCGGCAACAACGACGTTGAGGGGATTTCAAACAGTGTCGTCCCTGTGCGGATCAAGAGCGCCATGGTGAGCACATACCAGAAGGCGTTATCCGGCGTGATATCGATGACCGGGTTGAAGAGTGCATAGAAACAGGCTGGAAGCACCAGGAGCGCTGCGTACATGAACGGATGACGACGGCCGTAGCGACTGCTGGTTTTGTCTGACCAGTGACCAAGCAGGAGGTCGGAGACCGCGTCCCACAACATGGCAATTGCCAATGCGATGGAGGCGAGATAACCAGGCACATGCAGCACCTGATTAGCGAAGATCAGCAGCAGATAACTGAAGGCATTGTCTTTGATGCCATAGGCGACGGAGGCACTGCCGTAAAACCAGAAGACCGGTTGGCGTTCCAGAGGTTTGTCCACATCAGCGACGGTGAAGGCTTGTACGCTTGAGTTCCCCTGATCCACCGCCATGTCTTATACCTCGCTGACTATCTCGGAGTTGTTAGTGTTTTCCAGGCTTTCGCCGCGAGTTTGGGTCCTCGTTCGCCGATTACTGCCATACGTGGATCCTTGCTTTCCCCGCGCAGCCAGCGTGTGTGCAGCTGGGTCACCACCACACACGTTTTCCAGTACGCAAAAGCCACCCACCAGTTGAGATCAGCCATGGAGAGCTTCGACATCTCGGCGTAACGCGCAACGATCTCGGCTCGAGATGGCAAACCCAACTCCAGCATGCCGGGCTGGCTCGTCATCGCGGCGTAATCCGGATCGTCCGAATCGGGCCAATACTGCACGAGTGTGCCGAGATCGATCATGGGATCACCGAGGGTCGTCATGTCCCAGTCGAAGATCGATTTGGCGTGATCCGGATCTTCAGTATCAAACTGCATGTTGTCGGGCTTGAGGTCGTTATGCACAAAGGCTGTGCGCTGGCTTGTTGGCACTTCCGCAGCAAGTTTTTCAGCGATTTTGTCCATCAGCCCGTCGTCATTGGCGGGACGAACCAGACTCCAGCGTTTTGACCACCCGGCCACCTGCCGCCCTGCAAATCCTTCCGGTTTGCCAAGATCGCTGAGTTCACACGCTACAGGATCGAGGCTATGCAGCTCCGCCATGGCATCGACCACGGCAAAACCAAGGCGGCGTCCAACGTTGTCGTGTTTCTTGAGTTCCTCCGGCATTTCGCTGCGCACCACGACGCCCGTCCGACGTTCCATGATGAAGAAGTCAGCACCACACACTGACTTGTCGTCGCAAAACGCATAAGCGCGTGGTGCGAGGCGTGTGTGTTTCCACAACCGCGACAACACCTTGTACTCACGTCGCATGTCGTGAGCACCCGGCGCGATCACCCCAAAGGGTGGGCGACGAAGCACAAACTCCTGGGCGCCATAGCGGAGCAAATAGGTGAGATTCGCGGAACCACCCGGAAACTGTTCGACTTCGAGTGAGCCGGTCAGCTCTTCAATGTGTTCGCGTGCATAACGGTCAATCGCCGCCCAGTCGAGTTCTTCGCCCGGGCGGACGGCAGCAGTATCCACGTTTGACATCAGCCAGCCGAAACGCCCGCGGTAACATTGATACCCATTGACGCCTGACGACCCGCTTTCGCGGCTTCGCTCATACGTGCAAGCTCTTCCCAGGAGAGATAGTTGGTCAGGCCATCTTCGTTGTAGAAGATCACTGGTCCTTCACACACAAACAGATATTCTGTGTCTTCGAGGGCAATGGTCGCGCCATGCAGCACACCATTGGGCTCATAGTCATAGTCGCCTGCGTTGAGCACACCATCGCGGACCTGCAGCTTACCTTTGAGCACATAGGTGTGGGCATCAGACAAGTGTTTGTGGGGTGCCGCGGTATAACCTTTGTTCCAGCGAAACAGGGCCACCCAACGTCCAGTTTCAGCACCGGTCCACAGGACTTTCATCCACGCCATGCCTGGCTGAGTTTCAATCCAGGGTTCGTCCGAGCGGACAATGATGTCGGCGAGTTGATCGTTGATCGGCGCAATGTTCTGCAAGGCCATGATGTCCCCTCCCAGTCGGTATTGGATCGACGTTAACGCGCCGTGTATCCGCCGTCTACCGGCAGGATGACACCATTGATGAATGACGCCTCGTCGCTGGCCAGAAAGGCCGCGGCATTGGCGATCTCCTCGGGTTGACCCAGCCGACCCATGGGATGGAGATCCACAAGGAATTTTTGGCCTTCAGGCACTTCGCGAAAAATTGCCGTCATCGGGGTCACGATGAATCCGGGAGCGAGCGCATTCACTCGCACACCCTTGCCCCCATACATGACCGCGAACTGACGGGTCAACATCACCACGGCGCCTTTGCTGGCCTGGTAAGCACCAACGCCATAGTCGATAGGCACAATGGGTTCGCCCGGAAACGGGGTCATCCCAACGAGACCCAGAATCGACGCCGTGTTGATGATCGAACCACCGCCGCGCTGTGCCATCAGCTCAGCGCCGTAATAGAGCCCGTTGTAAACGCCTTCGAGGTTGATCTTGATGGTGGCGTCCCAACCCGGTCCTGAGCCAACGCCAGCATTGTTAAAGAGCACGTCGAGACCACCAAACGCATCGACGGTGTCGTGCAACGACTTGTTCACCGCTTCGCGGTCCGTGACGTCGAGGCGGACCGACTCGGCACGACCACCCAACTGATTGATGTGATTGGCCACATCGGCGGCCGCATCTCCATCAATGTCGGCACACATGATGGCCGCGCCACCTTTGTGAAACCGCATCGCGCTCGCCTTGCCAATGCCCGAACCGGCGCCGGTAATCAGCGTACTTTTGCCCGCGAGACCCATCGCTTTTCCTCCCCCATGTCACTTCGAGTTGTTCGTACAGAGTAGGAGTATCGACGGTCAGCCGGAATCAGGCCAGACGCTCCGGCCGCAAATTTTCCATTCGGGGTTCGACGGGGTGGGCATAACAAAGGTCGAACCAATGCGCGAGATCGGGCGAATCGAGGCGTAAGTAACGCCGCAGCCGATCAAGGTCCGAGCCATGCATGATCGAACGGTCTGCTTTCTCCAGATCGATCATCGTCACGGCATGGAGAGGATTGGTGCCGATGAGAATGTGCGCAGGGTACAACGCGCCGTGATTCCAGCCTTACGCATGCAATCGCCGCACGATTCCAGCCACTCGACACAGAATGAACTCCGCCCTTTCGGGATGGCGGTCCAGTCCTTCGTTCAAGGGCAACGCACCTTCAACCCCGGCGATCACCAATCTCGCAACGTCGCCTTGATTCGTGAATTCAATGACCTCGGGCACAGGAAGCCCGAGCGCACGAAGCGCACACAATGCCCGGTGTTCACGTAACAGAGTGGGCACCTTACGCCCCAAAGACCACAGCGCCCGGCAGAAATAGCCACTTTGTTCCTTCACAAAGGCAGTTCCGCAAAGTCCACATGTGATGTCCAGAGCTGAGCTTCGATAAACCCAACTTCGCCCCTCACCACGTACGTTAGCCTTCTTGACCGCTCCCATGTTTCTTGCGCAGGTGATAGTAGGTCCACATGGATAGCCCAGGCCAAACACGGCGCTCTGAGCAGATTTCAAATCCCGCCTCGTGGATTTCATCGTGGAAAACAGCACGCTCGATGCAGGTGCGTTTGCCATAACCTGCGGTCGCTTCGCCGTTTTTCCTTCGACGTGATCTCAGGAAAGACTGCAAACAACCATCGGTCCAGAGCGAGACGATGACATCGCTGGACGAGACCCGATGGAGTTCCCGCAGCGCGAGCGATCGGTCTTCGCGTCGTGCGAGGTGGTGAAAGAACCGCATACATGCGACTGCTGGAATTGACCCATCCGGCAATTCGATGGCGAACACGGACGTCTTGAAGAGTGTCACCGGGATACGGACGCCGCCCCGTGAGGCTTCAGCGATCTGCAGCATGCCATCACTGTTGTCGGACGCGAGCAACTCACGCACGCCCGCAGACTCTCATGCAGGCCAGAACCTGCCTGTACCAAACGGCAAGTCGAGCGCTTTGGCTGGACCGCCGGCATCACGCAGGGCCGCCGTAAGCAGCCAACGCTCGCGCAGAGTCGTGACTTCCGTCCGGACGCTCTTGCGATGGTGGGCTGCGTAGCTCGCCGCCCGTGCGCCGGAATAACTGTCAACATCCAGGGACCGGGTATCCATAAACGAGCTCTAACGCTCCATCCGCTCATCGTCGAAGGTGCAAAATAATGCGGCGCGCGCCATTCCACCAGCGCACTTTGCAGCAGGGAACCAGCTTGTCCCCTCTGGGAGCACAGCTGGTATCGCAGTACAGTCCACCTCCAGCGTAAGAGTTCCAAAAAACCCTGCGTCCAAGACAACACCTTTTTGGTGGCGTCGAGGACGTCACCCAAAGGAGAGCATCCGTGTCCACCAAAGACCATGAACAGGTTTCGATTTATCCCTTTGCACCAGAGAAACGCGAAGAGCTCCTGAGCAAGGCTCGGGAGTGTGTCTTCAACTGGACCACCAAGGACGGCTGGGCTGTCGGCGTGGTGCACGCCTTTGTGTGGCACAAAGGCCGCGCCTGGATTACCTGTGGCGTTCATCGCCATCGTGTTTCGGCTTTGCGTCGTGATCCACGGTGCTCCGTGGTCGTGAGCGGTATCGCTGCACCGGACGGTCCCAATGGCGCCATCACCATCAAAGGCACGGCGATCATTCATGACGATGAAGCAACCAAACGCTGGTTCTACCCCGCGCTGGCGCGTGGCCCCTATGGTCGCAACGGCGGCGCGATGACGCCGGACATGGAAGCTGCCGCCAAAGCGTTTGAAGAGCGCCTCGATTCGCCCTTGCGCGTCATCATCGAAATCGTGCCGGTGAAGTTCATTGAGCTCGACAGTGACAAGATGGCGAAGGACACCACAGGTCAACTTACCGAAGAAGAGCGTGGGCCGTTGCTCGAGGCTGATGCCAAGCGCATGCCCGCAGTATTGAAACAATTGGGTATCGAGTAACGCTCAACACCCACAGAGCGAACTGGTGGAGCTTCGGTTACACCAGCCCTGCCTGATTCAACTCAGCTCGATCCGCCACAACATCTCGTCACCACCACCCCAAACAGGGTCCTTAACTCGCGCTTCGACGAGGTAACCATCACAATTCTGAATGACCTTCTGCGAGGGCAGATTGTCAGGGGCCGTGGTGAGATGGACCCATTGAAGACCCAGTGGCTTGATGCCCTCCAGCAGCAGTTCCAGCGCCGTTGTTGCATACCCTCTCTGCCGCTTCCAGGGCACGACACCATATCCAATGTGCCCGGGCACCCATGTAGGCAACTCAGACATACCTTTCTACCAGCGAAACCCAATGCTGCCGCAGAGTTCACCATCCCACAGCCAACGGCGATAACCTGGCAGTCGCGGCATCTTTGAGCCATCCGGAAAGGTTATCGGCTCGCCGAGTGCTTCCAGGTCTTCCAGGGATTCAAGAAACGTTGTTGCGTCACGCGCAATGGCTTTGAGTTCCCTTAAACGGGTAGCTTCGCCTTGGATATTGTCTGGCGACCAACCGCGTTGCAGCGCTTCCACATAACTGGCGAGGTGAACGAATGTGGCTCTGACAATGGTGAGCATGGAAATAACCGCGTGGATCTCGAGCCACTGAGCATCGCAATCCGCACGCATCTTCGCAAGGCGTTGCCGCTTGCCGAATCATTGCAGCCGGGTAGATGCTGAACGAATCTTCTCTGGGGCGGAGATTGACCCCGGCCGATTCGCCACAGGCAATGCCCGTCGCTCATGTTGTGTTGCCACGTCGCGGAGACGTTGGTGCAGATCTTCGCCCACCGCTTCATCCACCGACGCCACGCGAGCTTCAAACGCCTTGAGTTGCGCCTTCAGCTCCACAGCCGCCACGGCATATCCGCCATTGGAGCCATCGACGAGGTGCACATGGTCGTCGTTGTAGTCACCGACGATGCAGGTAAGGAGCGCACCTTCCGATGCGTGCAGACCATCGACGATCCGCCCTGAAGCGGCCAGTTCCGAAAGCCGAGAGCGCAGTTTTGCCCGCTGCTCCAGGGTACCGGCGATGACCATCCGCAAGAGATCGTCGAACTTGCGAAAGTCAGTGTTGTCGCGCAGGCGAGCCTTGTAACCACCCCAGTCTGTAAACTCCGTGCGCACCTTGTTCTCCATCAGGTAACGCCCTGTCGCAACAAGCGGCCACACGCTGAGCATGTGCATTGCTTTACTCACTCGGTTGAAACCCGGATTACGAACCCTCGCCTCCGACCGCATGGAGAGCGGTGAAAGATCGAGATTCAACTCTTCGACCCGCACCGGATGATGGGTCTCCGGGCTGCCGTAGATCGACTCGATAAGGTGCTGCACATGCGTGTACGTGAGCCGCCGTTCGAGTTCGGTGTCTTCAAGCGCCATCACGAGCAGACTGATGTTCTCTTCCGACGGCGACGGAATTTCGCGCCAGCGGCACTCGAACCCTGCAAAACTGGCTCGGAGCGACGATTTGGAACGCTGAATCAGAAACTGGTGACTGCTCTTCACCAACCGCTCCGCCATCGCCCATCCGTCACCGGTCACCATGGCCTGTGCATAGTTGAGACTGATCCGAAGCTTGCCGATACAGACGTCCGTACCGAGTTCCCGCAGCAGCGTGACAGGCACCGCGCCGATACGCAGATCCAAATCGAAGTCCTTGCGGGCGAGTTGCTGACAATCCAGAAGGATGGTCTTGGCATTCTCGAGCGCGCTGGTCGGGATACAAAATGACGCCCCATCGCCACCAAACACAAAGGGATAGTCCTGGTCCGGAAATCCATCGCGCATTGCGGCGATACACGCAACGCCTACAGTGTTTACGTTCCGATAGTGACCCGCTTCGATTGCTCGCTTCGAGTCGCGAACATCTGCCACCAAAACATGCCAATCGTCAGGCAGCGGTGAATGACTACTGGCATCAAAGAAAGTAGAAAACGATTCGAGGGCCGGAAGATCGCGATAAAACGTGGACGACACGGTCGACATGAAGATACCTCATACAACTCAGCCTAAGGCTCACCCAGCGTAGCCTGGCTTTTCCTTCGACAGTAGGCGCAGTAGCCAGGTTTTGAGGGAGGTCCACACGCCGGCTGCTTAAGGCGTGATCGGGTTCAAGAGTGAGCCGTTAACCCAGTCCGGCAACGGTCACCTTTCAGGAACTACTTCACACTTTGTTCGATTCCCCCGAATCTGCACCGAGGCTGCACACTCTCTGCACAATCGCCCGCTTGAATCGACAGCAGGTAGTACCTGAGTGAATTCGCAATGCCTTCAGTCCTTTTGCTCCGATGGACTTCGATCCTGTTCGCGAGTGTTGTTCTGGCTGCGTGTGGGGGTGGCGGTGGCGGGTCATCCGCTGCACCGGTTGCAGCCCCGGTTGCAGCAACACCACCGCCGGCGCCTGGACAAACTGCGCCTGCACAACCGGCCCCACAAACTCCACCTCCCGCGGCGCCAGCGCCTGCACTCGCGCCTGCGCCTGCGCCCGCGCCCAATCCCCAACTCGCCCAGCCCGACAACCTCGACACCACGTTACGTGCGCTCATCAATCGTGAAGGGTTGACCGGGGATGCTGCCCGCAACCGAACGTTACCGAACATCAACGAACCGTTGGCAGCGCTCGGCAAGAAGCTCTTCTTCAGCAAAAGTCTCGGCGGCGATTTCGATGCCGCCTGTGTGTCGTGTCACCACCCCGCTCTGGGTGGTTCCGACGATTTATCTCTGCCGGTCGGCATAGGCGCCACCGATCCTGATCGCCTCGGCAGCGGTCGAACTCACGCAGCAACGGGCCTACCCAACGTTCCACGCAACTCGTCTTCGGTTTTCAACATGGGGCTCTTTGACAGCGGTCTTTTCTGGGATTCACGTGTCGAGAGTTTTGGCAAGGAACCCGAGGCCAATGGCAGCCGTTCCGACATACGAACACCCGATGTCGCCTTCGGCGCCGCCGATCCAAATGCCGGAGACAACCTCCCTGCAGCACAAGCGCGACTCCCCGTGGCTTCCGATACGGAAATGCGCGGAACGCGTTTCGAAGCCGGCAACAACAACGCAGCGGTGCGTGCGCATCTCGCCGCTCGTATCGGCGGCTATGGTATCGGCGCGGGCGAACTGTCTGTGAATACCTGGTTACCCGAGTTTCAGGCTGCGTTTGGCGCCGGAACAGCGCAACAGCTCATTACCTTTGATCGCATCGCTGAAGCCCTCGCAGCTTATGAGCGTTCCATGAACTTCAGCAATCATCCCTTCGCCAACTACGTTCGTGGCAATCTGCAGGTACTGAATGATCCGCAGAAACGAGGCGCCATCCTGTTCCTGCGTGACCAGAACGAAGGGGGTGGTGGATGTATCGACTGCCACAGTGGTGATCGTTTCACCGATGAAGAACCCCATACCGTTGCCTTTCCTCAGTTTGGACCAGGTAAAGGTGACGGCAACGCCCATGACTTTGGTCGGGAACGCGAATCCGGTCTCGCCGCTGATCGTTATCGTTATCAAACTCCGAGCCTCTTGAACGTCGAAGTCACCGCGCCCTATGGCCATGCAGGTGCTTACGAAACGCTTGGTCATGTTCTCGCTCACTACAACAATCCGAACGGCACGGTCACCAACTTCTTCGACGATGGCGGCGCGTGCACGCTCAATCAATTCCAGAATCGTGCGGATTGCGCCAATCTCTATCCGACAAGCCGCGGGAGCAGCAACGCGGCACTACGCAAACTGCAGCAGGAACGCGCCGACAACACCACAGAATTTCCGAATACGGACCTTAACAATGGGCAGCGCGCCGACATCGTCGCCTTCCTGAATACGCTCACTGACCCGTGTGTAGAGAGTCGCACTTGCCTTGCCCCGTGGATTGCAGACACCACGAATCAAGGCCCCGACAACCAACAGCTGAACGCGCGCGATGCGGAGGGGAATCTGTTGTAATCACGAGCACAGAGGACCCCTGCCACCGTGCGATTCACGATCACGCTGAAACTGTTATTCGTTTTCCTGGCAACAACCGGCGCGGTGTTGATTGCCGCGCTGATGCTCGCACGGTGGAGCTTCAATCAGAGCTTTCTCGACTACGTCAACGCCCTTGAACACGATCGCCTGTCACATATCGCGGCTGACGTTGCCCAACAATACGACGCTGATCGTGGAACCTTCGTGGACCTCGATCCACGTTCATTCATACACATTGTGCAGATTCACTCACCACGTGGACTACGAGACGACCGCAGACCACCATCTCCCAGTCAAGGGCACCACCCTGGTTTCGGCCGACCTAAACCGGGCGACGAGCCAGGGCGCTCGTCAGTTGCACTGTTCGACGTCGCTGGCAAGCTCATCGTCGGCCGGTCTCCCACTCAAGACAATGACCTCGTGCGTGTGCCTGTTATATCAAGCGGCGTAACAGTGGGTGAATTGCGTGCCCTTCCCCATCGACGTTTCACCACGCTGCGCGAAACAGAGTTCGCGCAACAACAACGAACGGCCACGTGGGTAATCGCCATTGTCTGCACACTGCTGGCGTTGGGGATCTCGATGATCGTGGCGCGCACATTGCAAGCATCACTACGACGCGCCATGCAGCGGGTGAACCATATCGCGGCGGGGGACTTCACTGCGAAGTCTCCGGAACTACGCAGTGACGAGTTTGGTGAGCTGTCCGCCAACCTCGAGAGACTTGCCACTACCCTCGAAGAAAATCGCAAGTCCAGACAGCGTTGGCTCGCTGACATTTCCCATGAGCTGCGCACCCCCGTGACGGTACTGGTGGCTGAGTTGCATGCACTCAAGGATGGCATTCGGACTCTTGATGCGGCGCAGATCGAGTCCTTCGATCAGGAAGTGAAACGGTTGCAACACCTGATCGACGACCTCTATCAACTGTCGCTCTCCGAAATTGGCGGGTTGCGGTATGCGTTTGCGCCGGTTGATCTCAGCGAGCTGCTGCACGCTTCCGAACCAGAGCGGATCTCAACGACATTGGTTATCCAAACTCATATCGAACCGGGCCTCGCGGTGCGAGGAGATGCAACACGGCTCGATCAGCTGTTCACCAATCTCTGGCGCAACGCCCTTGCCTATACCGATTCACCGGGAGTCGTTCGACTCACCGCCGCGCGTAGCGGAGCAAACATTCGGGTGGTGATTGAGGACAGCCTTCCAGGTGTCGCTGCAGAGCACCTCGAAAAACTCTTCGACCCACTCTTTCGCACGGAACTCAGCCGATCACGCAAACTCGCAGGCGCAGGCCTTGGGCTGGCTATCTGTCGTAACATCATCACCGCTCACGAAGGCACCGTTCGTTCTGTACCTTCATCACTCGGTGGCCTCGCGATACAGATGGAATTCCCTGCACTGTGACGCACGTTCTCATTGTCGAAGATGAAGTTAAGATCGCCGACGTACTGCGCGCCTATTGCGAGGGTGAGACGTTTCAGGCGACAGTGCATCACGATGGCACCCATACGGTTGAGTGGATTGCCACACAAAAACCCGACTTCGTCGTGCTTGACCTGATGTTGCCCGGCAAGGACGGTCTCACCATCTGCCGCGAAGTCCGACAGTTTTCCAACGTGCCTATCCTGATGCTGACCGCGCGAGTTGATGAGATCGACTGTCTGCTCGGTCTCGAACTCGGCGCCGATGACTACGTCTGCAAGCCTTTCAGCCCACGGGAAGTGGTGGCGCGCATCAAGACGATCATGCGGCGTGCTTCGATGCCTATCGTGAAGACCGAGACCAATCTGCTGAAGTTCGATGGGCTCTGCGTCGACCCGGAGAAGTTCATCTGCACCGCCAATGATGTGGCAGTCGATCTGACACCGGTAGAACTGCGGATCCTCGCACACCTGCTGCACCAACCCGGGAGAGTCTTCTCACGCGACGCCATCATTCAGGCTGCCTACGATGATCATCGAATCGTCAGTGACCGTACGGTGGACAGTCATGTGAAGAACCTGCGGCGCAAGATCGATGAAGCCGGCGGGAATGCAGAAATGATCCGATCCATCTATGGTGTCGGCTACAAGCTCGAATAACGAATCGCCATGGATCCTGAGTTGAAAGCACGCATCGAGAGCAAGGACACGTGGACGTTTCCCGAGTGTCTCGCCCTCGGTTCTGAGTTTGGCATCAAGACCCGCTTTGTCGTCGCCATGGTCATGATGCTCGGCCGCAACTACGTCGATGGTGAAGCGGGCAGCTATAGCGAAGGATCAGGAGCTCGCTCAGATCCCCCCGCGTAGCTGCACAGGCATCACGAGGCCTTGCTGAACTCGTAATGTGAAGGGTCTGGTTGCTTCGACTGCTCCCAATACTCGATAAGCGTAAACGGCCAGTTCTGAGTGATCCGGCCACTGGCGTTCTTGTACCAGGTGTTGACGTTCGAATGCCCCCAGGCCATGCCCTTGTTGCCCTCATCGATACGCACGTTGTATTGGTCGTGTACGTCGCGCCTCACGTCCATCGTTGTACCGGGTCCACGCTTCGCCAGTTCTGCAAGGCAGCCGAGTATGTAGCGCACTTCGCACTCGGAGAAGAAGATGATGGAGCTGTTGACGACGATGTTGGTGTTGGGACCATAGGTGCAGAAGAAGTTTGGATATCCCGGGAACGTGATGCCCTGAAACGCTCGAGGCTCACCCGCCCACGCGTCATGCAGTTCCACACCCCCTTTGCCATAGATCTTCATCGGGGTGAGGAATTCACTTGCCTTGAAGCCTGTGCCATAGATCAGCACGTCGAATTCGTGATTCTCACCATCCTTGCAGGCGATGCCGGTTGAAGTGATCTCACGAATCGCATTCGTGGTGAGTTTGACGTTGTCCCGCTTGAGTGTTTTGAACCACTTGCCGTCATCGACGAGCATACGTTTGGAGCCCGGTGGGTAGTTCGGCGTACACATTTCAACCAGATCCTGCCGATCACCTAGTTGCTCGCGCATGCCATCGATGAGCTGCTGACGGAAATCTTCATTCGCCTGGCTGATGGATCGTTCACCTTGGTTCCAGCCAGGCTCAACCGTCACCGCCGCGAGCATACCCTCCGCGGATTTCCAGAAAAGGCTGAACCGGAACCAACGCGCGTAATACGGCAGGTGATTGAGCAGCCAGTTCACTTCACCCGGAATCTCTGAGAAATACTGTTGGTTGAGCAACACCCAAGGTGGTGTACGTTGAAAGACGGTGACACTCGCCGCTTTCTCCGCGACATGAGGTACAAACTGGAACGCACTTCCACCCGTGCCGATGACACCCACACGCTTGCCTGTGAGGTCGACCGAGTGATCCCAGCGTGCGGAATGGAAACACGGGCCGTTGAACACGCCGACGCCTGGCAATTTCGGCATTTGCGGTTGATTGAGCTGACCGACACAACTGATCACCACGTGACCTTCGAGCTTGGCTGGACCGTTAGGTGTTTTCATGTCCACCACCCACACACCACGTTTTTCATCGAGCCGTGCACTCAGCACCTCGTGGCTGAAGCGGATGTGTTTGCGTAAGTCGTAGGCCGCAGCGGTGTCAGCGAAGTATTCGCGGAGGATCGGTTGGCTGGAGAAGTACTGCGGCCAGTCTTTCTGACGAAATGAATAGGAGTAGACGTGGTTGCCGCTGTCGACACGGCACCCCGGATAGGTGTTTTCGTACCAGGTGCCGCCCACGTCCGCATTCTTGTCAACGATGATGAAAGGAATACCCGCTTCCTGCAAACGGATCGCGGAGAGTAGTCCCGACATCCCTGCGCCGATGATGACGACCGAGAACCTGGAACGGTCCGCCACATCAACACGATGCAAGTTTGGTTGACCGTAGGCGTCCTCTCCAGCCATGGACAGTTCGGAGGTGAGGAACTCGACATAGTTGTCGGACACGTCCTGACCCATGACGAAACCGATCATTTCGCGAATCTGCGGTTCTGTCAGGGAGACTTGTGCAGGCGTGCCCTTGTCTCGGGCATTTCGAATGATGTCGAACGCGCGCGCGCGGATGGTCGCCTGGTCGGCTTCGTTGATGCCGTCTTGTGGGTCGCTCATGAAGGCGGGTTGCGGTCGGATGCCCGAACGGATGATGGAAAGGTCGCCAGTGAGATGGACCATGGCCAACATCAAGGTCGGGATGTGGGCTTCCGCCAGGGAGGAGCGGATTTCATCGTCGGTGATGGAGGTTGGGATCAGTTTCGGATCACTGCTCATTGAAGAAGTACCTTTGGGCGTTTTTCTGGGATGGGCGAAAGGTATCAGGAAATGGGACCGGGGATGAGTACAGGAGGTCGAGAGACAGCACTTTCGAGATGCCGGCAGGTGCCTCATTCGCGGGGCGAATGAGGTTGCTACTGCACGCTTCGATACCTCAACTGAAAGTCATAGTCGGCTGAGGAGCCGGATCCAGCGTTGGTCGGGGCAATCCACTCAGACCAAAGCCCGTCGTTAGACGTCGCTAGTTCGCCAACCGGTATGTCGAAAGGCACCCATCCCCAGACAGGGTCATAAAACTGCAGGAGTTGATCAGGCATTGCAGATCGAACACGCACCCGCCCCGCTCCACTCATTGAACGCACTTATCCCAAGATCCCGGTAGTGCTGAGCTCTGATCAGGTGTCTGCCCAAGTTGAAGAGATTTGAAACAGCAGCATGAGCAGTCACAAATCTCTGTGCCTGCCTAACTGATTTGAACTTCCGCATACCCCGCTCCCTCACCCTGGTCGCCTCATGTGATTGT
>SYFY01000195.1 GCA_005799745.1 Gammaproteobacteria bacterium | reverse complement strand
CTTCGAGCTTGCGAATGCCGACCTTGCCGACCAGCGCCGAGATGTCCTGATTGTGCTCGTCTCCTGGTTCGGTTTTCGCTACGGCGGTCTGGTTAAGGATCGACGGGTAGAGTTTCACTACTCGGGGCCTGGAGATATCGCCGCCGTACTCCACAAGACGTTTTGCTGCCCACGGCGACATCACACCTTTGAGATAACGTCGCGAGATGCCGTAATCCTCTTCAAGGAGACGCGCGTCTTCCTGGGGATTAAACAGTCCGAGAGGAGATTCGTTGATCGGCGAGTCTTTCAGTGCATAAAACGGCAGCTGCTGAACAAATGCTTTCAGTTTTTCAGCTGACGATGATTTACCGCCACCTACCGGTCCCAACAAATACAAAATCTGCTTGCGTTCTTCGAGCCCCTGAGCGGCATGACGGAAGAAAGAAACGATCTGTTCGATACACTCTTCCATGCCATGAAACTCATCGAAGGCAACATAGCGCTTGATGATTTTGTTGGAAAAAATGCGGGAAAGTCGGGGATCGCGGGCGGTATCAACAAATTCGGGTTCACCGATCGCCAGGAGCAGTCGTTCGGCTGCGGTGGCGTAGGCGGAGGCATCGGACCGTGCCAGGTCCAGATACTCCTGAAGGGACATTTCCTCCCGGGCCGTGGCATCGTAACGACGTTGCACGTGTTCGAATACACCCATGGTCGCGCTCCTTTGCGGCATCGGGATGCAGGTCAAGCTACGCCTGCCCGTATTATTGATCCTAGACGCAGATCACCATTTAGCAATGGCGAGCTGACGACAAAAATCTGTGGGAAGGAGAGTTTTACGTGACCAAACGGGTGATTAGCTCGAACGTGCCTGAACACTCACACGTTGCAGGGTTTCCAGATTCATCGCAGTCAGCGTTCGCCCCCAGACACAACCCGTGTCCAGACCGTGCAGGTTCGGCTGGCCGGTCACTCCATCCAGTGATGCCCAGTGCCCGAACACAACACGCTCGTAAGGAAACGCCTTGGCATACACTTCAAACCAGGGGCGAAGATGCGGTGGCGCTACAGCTAGCTCTTCCTTGTGTTCAAAGTCCAGCTCACCGGCATCGCTCAGGAGCCGCATTCGAGTGCAGGCATTGGTAATGAAACGCAGGCGTTCCATTCCACCCAGACTTTCGGACCAGTTGCCGGGTTGGTTGCCATACATGTTCTGGAAGAACACAAGGTGTGCTTCAGATCGCATGCAGGCCTCGACTTCACCAGCGAGCCCAAATAGACGTTCGCATGACCAACGTGGATACACGCCGGCATGGACCATCGTCAGACGTAGCCTTGAATCTTGGTGAACCAGCGGTAAATGCCGTAGCCAGTGAGACAACTCTACGACATCAGGAGCAGCAGCGAGTGCTTCAAACGTATCTCCACATTTGGCGCGATACCCACCAAAATGGATCGCCAGCCAGTGTAGGTCATGGTTGCCAAGAACCGAAACGGCTTGAATTCCCAAGGACTTCACAAGGCGCAACACTTCTAGCGACTTCGGACCTCGGTTGATCAGATCACCGACGAACCACACTTGGTCGGAACTCCCGAAGTGGATCTCCTCAAGGAGTTCACAAAGTTCATCGTAACAGCCTTGTACATCACCAATGGCCCATGTGCTCACCGTCAACGCCCCTCGAGCCTATCAGTGCACCGCATTCGGGACACGCAACGTGAACAATGGAATCGGTACATCAAACAGTTCACCGTTATCAGTTTGAAAGCGGTAAGCACCACGCATACTACCTACCGGTGTATCGAGCACACATGCACTTGAATAACGGAACGATCGATCCGGCAGAATACGTGGTTGCTCACCCACCACACCAGGACCTTTAACTTCCCGGACAGCGCCTTCGCCATCGGTGATGACCCAGTGGCGACTGAGCAAACGGGCTGCTTCAGCACCTTCATTGGCAATCGTGATCGTGTAGGTGAAATAGTAACGATGCGCCGCTCGATTGGACTCGGCTTCAACCCAGGCGGTTTCAACACTGACTGCAAATCCCCTCACAACGCTTGAACTCCTCTTTCGACGACTTCTATCGACTTTCTCCGTGACAGTGCACCGGCGAGTGACAGAAACGTTTCAAGGGTGACGGATTCCGCTCGGGCTGTGAAGTCGATCTGAACGCCTTCCGCTTGCCAGATGTCCAGTGGCAACAGTGCTTTCAGAGTGTTGCCGAGTTGCTTACGCCGCTGGCCGAAAACTGTCTTGAGGACCTGATCGAACGCCACCAAGTCAACCGGTGCCCGGTTACCTTGTTTGGGTCGCAGCCTGATCACCGAAGACCACACTTCCGGTGGGGGCGTAAAACAATCAGGGGAAATGTCGAAGAGCCATTCGACCTCACAGTAGTACTGCAAGAGCACCGACAACCTACCCCAGGCCTTGGTACCTGGCGGTGCGACGATTCGCTGCGCGACTTCGCGCTGCAGCATGACGTGCATGTCTTCAATTCGATCGGAAAAATCCATCAGGTGCAGCAGCAGCGGAGTGGAAATGTTGTACGGCAGATTACCAACGACGCGTAGTTGCCCCTCAGGAAGGGAGGCGAAGTCGAAATCCAGCACGTCTACGCTGTGCAACACGGCTCGTGGAAATCGACGCTCGAGCGCAGGAACAAAATCCCGGTCAATTTCGATCAATGTAAGCCGCTCGGACGATCCGTATAGTCCGTGTGTTAATGCGCCACGACCAGGTCCGATCTCGACCACCTGATCCTGCGGTTGCGCTTGAACAGCAGCGACAATGTCCGCGATGACTTGCGCGGAATCGAGAAAGTGTTGGCCAAAGCGCTTTCGGGCAATCAACGGATGAGTTCCGCGGCGCGCTCGATGGCCGCCTCCAGACTCGACGCAACTGCTGTCCCGGTGCCGGCAAGATCGAGCGCAGTGCCGTGGTCCACACTGGTTCTCACGAAAGGCAGACCCAATGTGATATTGACCGCTTCGCCAAATCCGGATGCCTTAAGCACGGGCAACCCCTGATCGTGATACATCACCATAACCGCATCCGCACCCGCGAGCATACGCGGCACAAACAGCGTGTCAGCGGGCAACGGCCCAATCAGGTGCAATCCTTCGCTGCGCAGGGTGTTCAATACCGGAGTAATCACCTCGATTTCTTCCCGGCCGAGGTGACCCCTTTCTCCAGCGTGGGGATTCAAGCCCGCGACCAGGATGCGTGGATTCGGAATCCCAAAGCGCTCGACCAGCGATTGGTGAAGGATCTTCAAGCGACGCTTCAGCAGGGTTTGTTCGATCGCATCGGCCACATTTCGTAGTGGCAGGTGTGTTGTTGCCAGCGCAACCCGCAGCGCCGGAGTCGCCAGCATCATCACGACATCCTCAACAGATGCTGCTTCCTGCAAATACTCGGTGTGACCTGAAAACGGAATACCCGCGTCATTGATCACTGATTTCTGCACGGGTGCGGTCACCATGCCCGCAAACTCACCTTTTTGACAGCCATCAATTGCCACATCAAGCATGCGCAGCACAGAGCGCGCGTTGCGCGCATCGAGGCAACCGGGTTCAGCAGGTGTCTCGTTGGGAACATCCAGTACGGTCAATACGCCTGGCGCCTTGGATACACGCCCCTGCCATGGTTCGATAGCGATATTGCAGCCGATGAGTGCCGCACGCTGTTGCAAGAGACGCTGATCGCCAATCGCGAGCCACGGAATCTGGCGTAACCTGGAGGCCAGCATCAGCACCAACTCCGGGCCGATGCCAGCGGGCTCCCCAACGGTTACCGCAAGGGGAGCGTAATCAGATCCGGACTTCGACGAAGGCTTCGTCACGGATCTCCTTTTGCCAGGCTTCAAGCTCTTCGTTAAAACGGCGTTGGTGTAGAACCCGCATCGCCATTTCTTCTCGTGCCTCTTTGGACTGGTCCTGGAGCCGGCGCTCCTGCACCTGCAGGACATGCCAGCCAAAGCCACTGCGGAACGGTTTGCTGAACTCCCCCGTCTTGGTGCTGTTGAGAATGTCGCGGAACTCCGGCACAAACTCCTGACCGTCTGTCCAGCCGAGATCACCACCGATCAATGCAGTGCCTGGGTCTTCAGAGTGCTCAGCAGCGAGTTTGTCGAAGTCGCCTTTGTTGAGCAGCTCCTGATAGATCGTCCAAATCAACGCTTCGGTTTGTTCCGGAGTTCGAATTTCTGAGGGCTTTACAAGGATGTGGCGCACCTTCGCCTGGTCGACTTGTTGCGTTCCGGCACCACGCTGCTCCAACAGTTTGACGATGTGGATGGACCCTTGCGTCACAATAGGTTCGGCAACTTCTCCGGCTTTCATTCCAATCACTGTTTCGGCAAAAAGGCTTGGTAGTTCGGCGGCGCGACGCCAGCCAAGATCACCACCTTCGAGCGCTGAAGACGCGGAGGAATTGGCAATCGCCAGTTGTTTAAAATCCGCTCCACCCCGCAGGTCTTTAACCAGCTGGTCGGCCTTGGCGAGCGCCTTTTCGAGAACCTCTTCTTTCGCACCTTCTTCCACGGTCAGCAAGATATGACCGACCCTGAACTCATCAGACAACATCTCTTTATAGAATGGAGATGCCAGTAGATCTTTAATTTCCTGGTCGGAAACGGAAATTCGCCGGTTGACGATCCCTCGTTGCAAACGGGTGATCAGCATCTCTCTGCGGATATCTTCACGAAACGCGGCATAACTCATGTCGTCGCGTGCGAGCGCAGCCTGGAACTGCTCGAGGGTCATCTTGTTGCCTTCGGCGAACTGCAATACCGCCCGTGTCAACGTTTCATCATCAATTTCAATGCCACGCCGGTCGGCCTGCTGGATTTGCAGATTCTCAATGATGAGACGCTCGAGAACCTGGCTGACGAGAATGTTGTCCGGCGGCATCTGCGTGTTGCTCGCCTTCAGCTGACGGCGAATCGCATCCACTCGCTCCACCAGTTCCGAGGCGAGCACAACGTCGTCGTCGACCACTGCGACAATGCCATCCACTTCGCGATAGTCGGCTTGTGCGGCTATCGGCAGCAAAGCGCCCATGGTCATGACTGCACTGAGCGCTACGCAGGCAACAGAGCCTAGCCATCGGTTCATCATTTCAACTCAATCCTCTGAAACCTGAGGTTTGGACAAGATTTACCAGTCCAGATATCCCGGTTGTGCATCCGTGTAGTACCCACGAATGCCTTTTGTTAGTACGGATTCGACCTTTGTGCCGAAACCGGCGAGCCCCTTGAATACGAACTGCAGGAAGATACCTTTTTCCGGCCGGACATTTACGAAATTCACGAATCCGGCAGGGCTCTCCAGGAATCGTCGGGCCATCATGCGCACTTGCAGACAGCAGTTGTTGTACTCGATTCCCGCAAACGCCTCAATGGTACGGTCGCTGACCAGGTCGTAGTTCCATCGCGCGAGCACGGAATAGTGTTTGGAGAGCGGCAAATAAAACGAGAAGTCGGTCTGTTTGATGTTCTCTATGACACGCCGCCTGAACCCGAGGTTAATGATGCGCTGATTTTCTCGGCGGTACTGGATGAAGGCCGATGCCTCGTCAAACTCATTGTCGTCGGGATCCCAGACCGCCCCACCACCCAACCACCAGTGCGAGGCGATGCGAGCTTCCACTTCACTGGCGAGTTCTGACGTAGCGTGTTCGAGGTCATCCGCCGGCAGGCCATAGAGGCTGACACGTCGGTCATCAAAGTACTTGATTTGACCCACGCTCATCCGCAGGTACTCCGTTCCCTTATTCCGGTCGAGAAAGCGGGAAGTCACACCGATTGCAAGTTGGTTAGCGTCATCCTTTCGATCAAGCCCTCCAAAGCGGTCTTCACGGAAAACCTGGCTATACGAGTGCGTGTATTCGCCCGTGTCGAAAAGCGGAAACTGGTCTTGGTTGACGTAGTTTCGATAAATATAAAACACCCGTGGCTCAAGCGTCTGAGTCAACTCGGTATCTCGAAACTCAAGCTCGCGCTCGAAGATCAGTCCACCGTCGACAGAGCCCATCCCGATATTGCGGTCTGGATTCAGGTCTTCAACCCGAACACCCGGTACCGTCACATCCTGCTTGAGATCATATTGAGTGAAGCTGTAACCGGCGGTGAATGCCAGATGCCCAAACGGCCACGTAAAGGGGAGCTTCGCTCGAGGCTCAACGTAGAAACGTTCTCCCGTCAGAGTGTCGATGCCGGCAAGATTCTCGGTTTTACGGTCAAATGAAGCGCCCTGGGCATTCACACTCAGTTGCACAGGCCCAAGGTACTTCGCCCAATCCACCACGAGTTCAGGCAGGCGCCGATAGGGATCTACCGCCACTTCATCCAGGCGCTGAAAATCCTGTGCCCAGAGACGAAACGAAGCACCTTTGAAGTTGTAGAAGAGCTCGGCGCGTTTCTCGATCTGAATTTCGCTCGACATCGCGAAGTCGGAACCAAGGTCACGGAAGTAATCGCGGTCACTGACAGAGGTGTAATCGACTCGGGAGCTGATGGGACCAAATTGACCTTTCTGCTCCACATGCGTCAGAGAACGATCAGCAGGTTTGAAGGGTTGACCCGGAAAGAGTTCGCGGAAGTCCTTACGAGTGAAGTCGCCATTATAGAGATCATCATTCGGCAAATAACCACCGGAAAGAATCACCTCCTGAGCCTGTGAGAGATAGCGGAATTCTCCTTCAATGGCGAGGCCACGCTTGGACAGAAGACGAGGCACAACCGTAGCGTCGTAGTTAGGTGCCAGGTTCAGGTAGTACGGTGCTGCAAGGTCTAGCCCGTCTTCACTGCCGTAACCCACACCTGGAAAGAGGAAGCCCGATTGCCGATCATCACTCACCGGAAACTGAATCCACGGTGTGTAGAAGACGGGAACATCTTTCATACGCAGCACCGCACCTCGTGCCGTACCGAAAATCTCGCCGTCTTTGATCGTGACTTTCTTGGCGTCGAGCCGCCAGCCATTGTCCCCGGGCTCACAACGGGTCAACCGGTTACCAAGGAGCTCGAGGTCGCCAGCATCCGTTCGGACGATCTTTCGGGAACGACCGCGGTAGTTGCTGTCGACCAGGAGAAACTGAGCGTTCCCAAGCTCCGCAGCCTGTCCGTCCACTTCAACGGAAGCCTGCTCGCCTTGTAGCACCATGGTGGGCTCTACGACCCGCACTCCTCCTTCAAGACTCGCCGCCCCCTTTTTTATATCGTAGCGGGCGGACTTCGCTCGAACGGTCCGATTGCCTTGGGCAAACCGGACATCACCCTCGAGGGTGACGAAGTCATCGAGCTTCGATTCGATGCGATCTGCCTCGCTGATCACCGGATAGAGATTGTCATCAGCGTCAGGCGGATAAGGAAACTCAGGTAATTGATACTCGCCGTAGCAGAAATTCGGCAGTTGCCTGACGGCGTCAGGGGGAAGATCTTCCCGCAGTACGAACAGACTGGCTGGAAGATCAGGTGCGAGAGGGTCTTCTGGAGGCGCTTCATTCAGCTGAGCCTCCAGTTGGGCCTCCATTTGGGCCTCTATTTGGGCTGGGCTCACGCTCACCGGCGCAACAGCGCCGTCTTCGCCTTCACACTTCCACGTCTTGCCATCATCACCAGGCGCGCACGTCCACTCGTCCTTCTTCTTGGTCGTGTCTTCTTGCGAAGTCCTGTCTGTGTCGCTGGAAACCCGATTCCAGCTCAACCCATCCGCTGCGATAACTGGCGCGTAGACTCCGGTGAGGACACTAAAGAAAACTACAACGATGGATGGGCGCACGCGCATGGCGCGGAATGATAACAGGCCAACCGACCAGCGGCCTGCCTGATGTGGGCTGCGGTCTCGGAGTGGAAGGCATCATGTCCACCCGGCACAATGCCCGAGTGAATCCTCTACTTCTTTCCTGGCTCAGTGCGCGCTTCGGTCGTCCTCCGGAATCGATCGAAACACTGCGCCCCGAGGCAAGCTTTCGTTCGTTCTACCGAATCGACACACCGACAGGTCCAGCCGTCGTGATGGACGCGCCACCAGCCAAAGAAGATGCAGCCCGCTTCGTACGTTTGGCCAGGCTCATGTCTTCCCATGGCATTCCAGTCCCGATCATTTACCAAGCCGATGTGTCGCAGGGTTTCGTGTTGATGGAAGACCTCGGCAGCACCCACCTGATCGACTGCTACCGCCAAAACCAAGCCGCCGACGTACTCCATCTAGCGGTGGACATACTGCAGGTTTTGCAGTGTTTACCGAGCGCTGAGTTACCTCCCTACACGGAGGATCGTCTCAACGACGAACTGACCATCTTTTCAGAGTGGTTCGTTGACAAGGCGCTACAAACTGCGATGCCTGACTTCTGGCAGGAATTCAGCGTGGAACTCGCCAAAACGGTGGCAGATCAACCTGTGGTCGCCGTGCACCGGGACTATCACTGTAAGAACCTCCTGGTGAGAGATGGTCGACTCGGCATCGTTGATTTCCAGGACGCGCTCGCCGGGCCGGCGCTCTACGACCTCGCCTCTCTGCTCAGAGACTGTTACTGGGTCTTCGACGAAAGCACCGTGCAATCGATGTTGGCGCGTTACCTCAGCGCCACAACGCTGCACTTCGAAAACCCGCTGGATCTTCTCAACTGCACCGCATTGCAACGGCAACTCAAAGCGATTGGAATCTTTGCGCGCCTCTGCCTGCGTGACGGCAAACCCAGCCACCTCGATTACATCGACGGTGTACTCGGACAGTCCATCGGACTCGCAACCTCCTGCAGACCCAATGACATGATTTCAGTTTGGCTCATCGAACTCCGCAACCGTTGGTCATCTTGTTACAGGCGCTTGCGTGAGGCTCAGGCATGAAAGCCTTGCTACTTGCTGCCGGTGCGGGCACCCGGCTACTGCCCTTGACTGCTGCGACCCCAAAGCCGCTGCTGCCGGTTAAGGGCCAGCCCTTGATCGAACGCATCATCAACTCGGTACGGCTTGCTGGCGTGCACGAACTTGTCATCAACCTCTACCACCTGGGTGATGCCATCGAAGCCCACCTCGGTGATGGATCAGCACTCGGTGTACACATCGAGTACTCGCGGGAGTCGCGCGTTCTCGAAACGGGTGGTGGCATTGTTAACGCCCTGCCGCTGCTCAGCGACGCCCCCTTTCTCATCGTCAATGGCGACATCCTCACCGACTTCGACTTCCGCTCACTCAATCCGTTGGCCATGGGTGATCTTGCGCACCTGTTACTGGTGCCGCGCCCATCCTTTCGCGAGACCGGTGACTTCGAATGCATCGAGGGACGTGTAAACGCCCTCGGCAATACCTGGGTTTATGGTGGTATCGCTGTCGCCGAGCCGGCGCTTTTCAGAGATGCGCCACCGGCCCCTTTCTCATGGAACGTACTCATGTGGCGCGCCGCAGCTGCAGGTCGATTGTCCGCCCAGATTCATCGCGGAGCCTGGCTGGACATCGGCACACCTGAACAATACGCCAGCGTTTGTTGATCGCTTCACATCTGCGCTTTCAGGCTGCGGATATTCTGCCGGCATGGAACACATCGCACCAAAGGCCGGACCGCTCGCCAGCTTTTTTGCTGTGTTGGCGGAACACCTGCTCAATGCCTGGGTACGCCATACCCGCAAACCGCATCTGGAATTCATGTTTGCTGGCATGGGTCGCATTGCAAAGTCTTCTGGCGCCGTAACACCAACTCATATCGCCTTTGCAGAAGAAGTCATGCAGCGATTGCAGCTCTCCGGAAGTGCCCGCGAAACGGCGATCCAGTGGTTTCGTCAGGGCAGGGATGGTGACGCCGACTTCCACCAGCTGGCCGCACGTTGTAACTCCAAACCGACGGCAGCGCTCTCGCGAATGAGCGTGCAGAGCTTTGTCGGGATATCAGGCATTGAACCTGGCACCGGTTCGAATCGAACGTTGCATTTCCTGGCCAGTCTCATCGGTGCAGAAGCCGTCGACGTGCAGCGCCAATGCAAAATCCGGGATGAGGAGTTTCGTCAGCTTGCTGCAGCTCGTCACATCCTGGGTATCGAAGCGACCTCAACCCTCGAAAAACAGAAACGCGCCTACCGCCAGCTGGCCAGTCGCTACCACCCAGATAAACTGACAACGAACGCCAAGTTGCAAGAACGTGCATACGCAACCCAGCGCAGCATCGAAGTCCGCGAAGCCTGGGAATTCTTGCAACGTACTGCGCAATCGTCTCCGGAAAAGTCAGCACCAGCTGCTACACCACTCTGAAACCGCTGCACATGCGGGTATCATCGCCGCATGAACCCGCGCACCTATCTCATCGCTCCTTCCATTCTTTCCGCGAATTTCGCGCGCCTGGGCGACGAAATAGAAGCGGTTATCGCCGCAGGCGCGGACCTCATCCACTTCGACGTGATGGATATCTACTACGTGCCGATTCTCTCCATCGGTCCGTTGGTGCTCGAGAGCCTTCGCAGATCGGGCATCAAACACACGATGGACGTGCACCTCATGGTGAAACCCGTCGACCGACTGATCGGTGATTTTCTGAAAGCTGGCGCCGACATCATTTCGGTTCACCCCGAATCCACTGAACACCTGCATCGCACCCTTTGCAGCATTCGTGAAGGGGGGGGCCGTGCGGGCCTAGTGTTTAATCCAGCGACACCGATTGCCGTACTTGAGGAAGCCATTCACCTCGTCGACCTGGTTCTGGTGATGTCGGTGAACCCAGGATTTGGTGGGCAGAGTTTTATCGTTGAAAGCCTGCGCAAAGTTGAACAAGCCCGTTCCATCATTGATCGGAGTGGGCGCGACATTCGCCTCGAGATCGACGGGGGTATCAAGGCATCGAATATTGCTTCCGCGGCAAAAGCAGGCGCTGATACGTTTGTTGCCGGCAGCGCGATCTACGGAGCGAGAGATTACGGCGCTGCAATTCGCGAACTGCGCCAGGCGTTAGCCAGCGCCTGAACTCCACCCGACCACATCCGTTATGAACCACGTCTGGCCACGCGCCTATCGCGCCTATCTCTTCGATCTCGACGGTACACTCATTGACACCGCGCCGGACATTCATGTCGCCCTCAACGCTGCGCTTGAACACCATGGTTATCCACCGATCGATGAGTCTCTAACGAGACACTTCATCGGCCACGGCGGTCGGGCTATGATTCGTGCCGCTCTCGAACATCACCAGTTACCGGACGTCAACCTCGAGTCCCTGCTCGTGACGTTTCTCGATCACTACAGCGCGCACATCGCAGATTTCAGCCAGCCCTATGCGACAGTGGTAGAAACACTCGGCGCGCTCAAGGACCGCGGTGCCAAGCTCGGCATCGTGACCAACAAAGGTGGACGACTCACCCACTTACTGGTTGATGCTCTGAAGCTGCAGCACAATTTTGATTCGATCATCGCCGGCGATAGCGCCGCAAAACCAAAACCCGCTTCGGACCCTTTGTTTATGGCACTCAACGAACTGGGTGTTGATGCGACTGACACCTTGTTCGTGGGTGACTCAACCACCGACGTCGAAGCGGCGCGGGCCGCGGGGACTGCGGTAGTATGTGTTGACTACGGCTATTCACAAGGCGTTCCAGCAAACGCCCTGGGTGCCGATGGCACCATCAGCCTGTTTGCCGAACTGCTGACTTAATCACCCGGTCATCTGATGGACACTGACGAATTCGAATCGTGGAAAGCGAAAGGGTTTAACCGGATTCCGGTGATCGTCGAAACCCTCGCCGATCTCGACACACCGCTGTCGACTTACCTGAAGTTAGCGCGTGGCCCTTACTCCTACCTGCTTGAATCGTATCCCGGTGAAGAGAAGTGGAGCCGGTACTCCATGATCGGCCTGCCGGCACGGACGGTGGTGAGCATCAAGGGCAGTCGAGTCGAAGTGCGCCGTGGTGGCGTTGTCGTTGAGCAGTGCGAAACCGAGGATCCGCTCCAGTTCGTAGAGTCCTTTCAGAAACGATATCGCGTAGCGCCCGTCGCAGGCCTACCGCGATTTTACGGAGGCCTCGTCGGCTACTTCAGCTACGACACCGTTCGTTACGTCGAGAAACGCTTAAAGCTTTCATCACCTAAAGAGACGCTCGATACACCGGACATCCTGTTGATGCTCTCCGAAGATGTGGTGGTCTTCGACAACGTGCGTGGTCACATGCAGTTGGTGAGCTTGGTGGATGTTGATGTACCAAACGCACTCACCGATGCGTCGGCAACATTGCAGGAACGGATACGCAAATTGCGCAACGCGATTCCAGCGATCCCCGGCGCGACCGTCAACAAACCCGCTGAAGAAACCGACTTCATTTCTTCATTTGGCGAAGACGCGTTCAAACAAGCCGTCGAACGTATTCGCGAATACATCCGCGCCGGCGATGTCATGCAGGTGGTGTTGTCCCAGCGAATGAGCATTCCTTTCGGCGCCGATTCCATTGATCTTTATCGCGCACTTCGCAGCCTGAACCCGTCTCCTTACATGTACTTCATGGATCTGGATGATTTCGAGATCGTGAGTTCATCGCCGGAAATCCTTGCGCGCCTCGAGGATGGTGTCATCACGAACCGTCCTCTAGCCGGAACACGTCGACGAGGTCATACACCGGAGGAAGACGCCGCATTCGAAACGGAACTGCGCACAGATCCCAAGGAAATCGCAGAACATCTCATGCTCATCGACCTTGGCCGCAATGATGTGGGTCGAGTGGCAGCAACGGGCAGCGTGCAGGTCACCGAGAAGTTCATGATCGAGCGTTATGCGAACGTCATGCACATTTCCAGCAATGTGATTGGACGCCTCAAGGCAGGTTTGACCGCAATGGACGTGTTGCGCGCCACACTTCCTGTAGGAACGTTGTCAGGCGCACCTAAGATCAGGGCGATGGAGATCATCGACGAGTTTGAGCCGGTCCGTCGTGGCATCTATGGCGGCGCGGTTGGTTATCTCGCATGGAACGGCAACATGGATATGGCCATTGCCATCCGCACCGCGATCATCAAGGACGGTCATCTCTTCATTCAGGCCGGTGGTGGCATCGTCTACGACAGCATCGGACGCCTGGAGTGGAAGGAGACCATGAACAAGGCACGGGCCATCTTCCGCGCTGCGGCGATGGCTGAAAACCGGCTTGAGAATTTGGCTAACTGACGCCCCTCTTGTGGATTGTCAGCGCCCGAGCAGTCCTGAGCACTCAGCCATCGGCGAGCGCAGCTTTCAGCTTCACCCGTCGATCCCAAACTTCGAAGACGATTGTGCCCACCAGATAGGCCGCGATAAACACGAGCGCCCGAAAGTCGAGTGCGAATGCACTAACAATCGCCGGGCCTGGGCAATAACCTGCGATCCCCCAACCCACGCCAAAGAGCACTGTACCACCGACAAGCCTTGAATCAACCACGGTCGCGGTCGGCACATGAAAGACCTCATCAAAGAGTGGTTTAAGCCGCCGACCCGCAAGTCGGTAACCGAGTGCCGCAGTCGCGAGAGCACTGCCCATCACCAAAATCAGCGCAGGACTCCAGCCAGGAGCAAGGTTCAGAAACCCAATCACGTTACCTGGCTCGGTCATGCCTGAAATCACAAGACCCGCGCCGAACACGATGCCAGCAAGGAGAGCAGAAAGTACTTTCATGACGGCATCACGCCGAGCGCCTGCAACACTGTCGCCGTTACCATCCCGGTGCCCACAAAGACACAAGTCGCGATGATCGAACGCTTCGACAAACGGGCTATGCCACAGACCCCATGCCCACTCGTGCACCCCGAACCGAGCCGGGTGCCGAACCCTACCAAGAGTCCCGCTGCCATCAACCAACCGTTATCGATAGGCAACATGGCTGCGGGTTCCACCTGTGCCATGACTAGTAACCCACCAATACCTAAGCCAATCACGAAAGCGATCTGCCAAAGTGCGGAAGGATCACGAACCGCCTGGCCCACAATACCGCTGATTCCCGCGATTCGACCCAAGCTGAGATACATCCAGGCCGCCGCCAACCCGATCAAAACGCCGCCACACACTGCCAAGGTATACATCCAGATCCCCTCCTCTACGTTGATCGCGCTGATTGAACCAGACCTTGCCGCGCACGGTCACCCGTCTGGTCGAGCAGTCGCGGCTTGCGGCTTGCCGCTTGCCGCTTGCGGCGAAAACAATCCAATACAACTCCCCTTCAAAAGCCCGTTATTGTGATGTCCCCACCAAACGGATGATTTGCGGGACTTTTGTGCGTGATCGCAATGAATCGACGGAGTGAATCGGCGATCATGCTGGAGGGCAGATTCCGCCGAGGAAAACTGCCCGACTCGACGGACAAGGACTAGCGATAAAACCCTGAAAATCATGGAATTACGAGACCGATGGGAACGGTGGTGTTTGCGGTTCGCCCGCCTACCGCTGATCGGCGTTTGGGGCCGTTGGCTGGCATCACGAGGCTACAAACCCTATACCGGCGCGGTCCCGCTTGCGCGTCACTTTCCAGAAGGATTCGATGCGCCTTCCGCCAAACTGCACTGCGATGAATTCCACCGCGGCCTCAACTGTTTCATTGGCGACGGCGCACTGCTCATGAACGAACCGGGCGGCGGCCCAATTCGGTTTGGCAACCGAGTTTTGATTCTCGGCGAATCAACACTCCTGACCAGTGCGGGTGGGTCAATTGAAATCGGCGACGACACCCATGTCCAACCTCGTTGTCAGTTTTCAGCCGTAAAGGGCAAGATTCGGATCGGCAAGAAAGCCGAGATAGCGCCGGGTTGCGCGTTTTACCCCTACAACCACGGCACCTCGGCTGATCGTCCGATCCAGGATCAGCCACTCGAAAGCCGGGGAGGCATCACCATTGGCGACGACGCCTGGCTAGGTTACGGCGTCGCTGTGCTCGATGGTGTGCGAATCGGCCGTGGTGCCATCGTGGCGGCCGGAGCGGTGGTGGTATCTGACATCCCGGATATGGCAATCGCTGGCGGTGTTCCCGCCCGAGTACTGAAACTCCGTAACCCTTCAAACCCTCTTACCGAACTCAAGGCAGGAACCTGAATGGCTCTCTCCGCTGATACCGTCATCACCATCAAGCCCACAAGCGGCATCGCATCGTTTGCGCTGAGTGAGCTGTGGAGTTATCGCGAGGTCGTGTTTTTTCTGGCTTGGCGAACTATCAAGGTGAAGTACAAATAAACCATCTTCGGGGCATCCTGAGCGATCATGCAGCCAGTGATCCAGATGGCTATTTTCACCATCATCTTTGGTCGGATCGCAAAACTGCCGACTGATGGTGTTCCGTATCCGCTGTTCGTGTTTGCAGGCTTGTTACCCTGGCAGTTTTTTGCCAACAGCCTGAATGCAGGCTCCGACAGTCTCGTGGGCGGTAGCGCGATACTGAAACAGGTCTACATTCCGCGCCTGGCCATGCCGATATCGAGCATCGCATCATGTTTGGTCGACTTCATTTTGGCGATGGCCGTCATGGGAGCACTGATGGTCTGGTATGGCTACCCCATCACCACCAACATCCTGATTTTCCCGCTCCTCGTGATCCTCGTTGCGATAGGGGCCCTCGCCCTGTCGCTGTTCTTGAGTGCGATGAACGTCCAGTTCAGAGATGTCAAACACGCCACGCCTTTTTTGATTCAGGTCTGGATGTACGCGACGCCGGTGGTCTATCCACTCAGCATGATCAAAGACCCGATGCTCGTGACGCTGTACTCCATCAATCCGATGGTTGGCGTTGTCGAAGGTTTCCGTTGGTCGCTACTGGGCCACGGTGAGCTACCGGTCCAACCACTTATCATTTCGACGGTAATGACGCTGATTCTGCTGGTGGTCGGCGCGATCTACTTCAAGAACATGGAACGCACCTTCGCGGACGTGGCTTGATCGCTATCGCGAGGGTCCACATCTCAGCGGCGAAGTACCGGACAGAACATACGCCGGTGGCAGGTTTCGAATCACCGGCCGACTGATTGAGAAGTGATCGAAGCTACTGGCAACCCGCTTTCGTAGTCGAGCTGCCGCACCGGTCGGATAGTTGTTCAGATAACTGAAGGTACGAAACACACCGTCCTTCGCAAGGATGGTTGTTACGCCCGCGAACACTTCATCCTGCACTGACTCCGGCATCAGCATCAGTGACAACCCGGAGATTACCGCCTTCGCCTGTGGCAGGTTCCTTTCGGCAACATGGCGTGGCGCATCACGGACATCTCCCAGCTGAAAATCGAGTTCCGGGTAACGCGCGCTCAGGCGTTGGCACATGCCTGCATCCCGCTCAATCCCCAGATAACGCAGCCGCAATCCTGCTCGTCGTAAATGTAAAAGTTCGCGGGTGAATGCTCCTGTCCCTGGACCAAACTCAATCACAAGATCGCCATCGGCGAGTGGGAGTCCTGAGAACATCGCTGCCGCAAGAAATCGCGAGCTCGGTAACACCGAAGCCACCTGCAGCGGATGTTTGAGAAACCGCCGAAAGAAGTACGCCGCATCGGATACAGTTTCGAGAAGTGGAGCTTTTGCTACCGCTCGCCGGGGGTTCATTGATGCAGTCCACGCGTGTCACGAAGTAACGGAGTGTACCGGTTCGGATCGATCTTGCCTGTTTAGGCAAAAAACGCCGGGTTGACGCTCTATACCGGTTCAGTTCCCAAGTCGTTCCATGGAAACTAGTGCCCTGAGTTAGTCACTCGCGTCCTTTCAGCAAACCCTGCCAGGCGGCTGGCAAGGTGCGGTTCGCCGCCAATCGCCGTAGCCCCTTGGCGATATAAAAGGCAAGACAAGAGGCAAGAGACAACGGGCAAGAATCGTAACGCCGCGAGGCGCCTTGCAGGACTCGCCCTTCGGGAGCTCCTGTCTCAGGCCGGCACAGCGTTGGAACCCTGCGCAATATGCTCGATATTACCGACGGGTTCCGCCTTGTTCCGTCCTGCGACAGGAGCTCTGAAATGATTCGAACGACTAACTCAGGACACTATGCACCCTCGAATGGACCGAAATCCGGTCCTGAACTGGCAGACCACACATGATCCTAATGATCGACAACTCCGACTCCTTCACCTTCAACGTGGTGCAGTACCTTGGTGAGCTCAGTGCTGATGTGGTCGTACACCGCAATGACGAAATCACGCTGGATGAAATTTCCCGGATGGCGCCGGAGAAAATTGTGATTTCACCAGGACCCTGTTCGCCAACGGAGGCCGGGATTTCCATGGCGGTTATCGATCGTTTCGCCAACGCCATTCCGATTCTGGGCGTCTGTCTCGGGCACCAGTGCATTGGCCAAACGCTTGGAGGCAAGGTTTCCCGAGCTCACGATGTCATGCACGGTAAGACCTCACTGATCTATCACACAGGTATTGGCCTTTTTCGGGATCTGCCCTCTCCTTTCACTGCCACTCGCTACCACTCGCTCATCGTCGAGTTGGACGGATTGCCTGCAGAACTAGAGGTGACGGCTTGGACGCAACATGAAGACGGCACCCGCGACGAGATCATGGCCGTGCGCCATCGGTCACTACCGATGCAAGGTGTGCAGTTTCATCCCGAATCGATCCTTACCGAACATGGCCATGCCATGCTCAAGAACTTTCTCGACGGCAGGAACTGAAGATGGACATGCTGGCTGCACTCAACCAGGTTGCCGATGGACATCACTTCACGCGGGAGTCCATGCAGTCTGTGTTTCGGCTTGTTATGACCGGCGGTGCGACTCCAGTGCAGATCGCTGCCTTGCTCATGGGCATGAGGTGCAAAGGGGAAACAGCCGACGAGATCGCTGGTGCTGCGGCAACAATGCGTGATCTCTCCACCAAGGTGAATGTGAATGTGCCCTATCTGGTGGATACCTGTGGTACGGGCGGCAGCTCAAGGAAACTCTTCAACATTTCAACCACCGCGGCCATCGTCGCTGCAGCCGCGGGCGCACGTGTGGCTAAACACGGCAACCGTAAAGCGTCGAGTCAAAGTGGGGCGGCTGATGTACTGGAAGCAGCCGGTGTGAAGATCATCCTTACGCCAGAGCAAGTTGCTCGATGCATCACCGAAGTAGGTGTCGGCTTCATGTTCGCTCCTTCGCATCACAGTGCCATGAAACATGTCGCGCCAGTACGTGGTGATCTGAAGATTCGCACGATGATGAACGTGCTCGGACCTCTCACCAATCCCGCCGGTGCGAAGCGGCAGGTGATGGGCGTATTCTCCAAGGTGTGGCTGCGCAAGCTAACCGAAGTGTTGCGGCTGCTTGGCTCTGAAGCCGTTCTGCTGGTGAATTGTGATGGCCTGGATGAGTTTGGCCTGCATGCACCGACGGATGTGTGCGAGTTACGCAACGGGGAAATTCACGAATACCAGGTGACACCGGAGTCCGTCGGCTTACAGACACAATCTGTGGAATCACTTCATTCCGATTCGGTTGAATCGAGTCTGAAGCTGGTTCGCAAAGCGCTGTCACGAGACGACAGCGCCGCCAGCGACATCGTCGCTCTCAATGCTGGCGCCGCGATCTACGTGAGTGGCGTTGCGATGTCGCTTAAGAACGGCGTGGAAATGGCGCGTGATGCGCTGTCGTCAGGCCTCGCCAAAGAAAAGCTCGATGAATTGGTGCGCATCTCAAGCTTGATGGCAGAAACGGCATGAGCGACATTCTCGATACGATTCTCGCGCACAAGCGCACTGAAGTGGTTGCTCGCAAGGCCAAACACTCACATTCGGAATTGCTGTCTGCCAGCCGAACTGCGCCGCCCGTGCGTGGCTTTGTCAACGCTTTGCAGCAGTCATTCGAGTCCGGTAGCCCGGGTGTCATTGCGGAAATAAAGAAGGCCAGTCCCAGCAAAGGACTCATCCGAGCCAACTTCGATCCACCTGCCATCGCCCGTAGTTACGAAGCGGGTGGGGCGACGTGCTTGTCGGTACTGACGGATGAGAGATTTTTCCAGGGTGCTGACGCGTACCTTCAGTCCGCGCGCGCGGCGGTATCACTTCCTGCAATTCGCAAAGAGTTCATTGTGGATCGTTACCAGATCGCCGAATCTCGCTGCCTCGGTGCTGACTGCATTTTGCTGATTGCTTCTGCATTGGGTCGCTCAGAACTCGACGAATTCCATCACGAAGCGACGGAACTTGGCCTCGATGCGTTAATCGAGGTTCACGACGAAACTGAGCTTGCGATTGCACTCGATCTTTCACCGCGACTCATTGGTGTGAACAACCGCAACCTCAAGACCTTTGAAGTAAGCCTGCAAAACACCGTCCGACTCAAAGCCTTGTTACCTCCCGGTATCCTGATGGTTGCGGAAAGTGGCATCCACACACGAGACGACGTGCAATGCCTGCAAAACTGCGGCGTGAACACTTATCTCGTCGGAGAAGCGTTCATGCGCGCTGACGATCCTGGCGAAAAACTTCGGGAGCTCTTTTTCTGACGCGGCTTTGCCTCAGATTTTTCGCAGCAGATCGACCCGGTTGGATACTTCAAAAACGTGCCCTTCGGGTCGTTTGAAATTCTCAAAACGCTCTCGGATTTTTTTTAGCTGATCCGCCGTCACATGGCGATCTGTATGAGTGACATTGATGAGGCCATTCTCTACCTGGGCGAACGACTTAAACTTCACGACATTGCGGAAGAACCGCTCTTCCACAAGGGCAAACTGACCTGAAGTGATCGCTCGACCAATCGCTGCAAACGCGTGCTTGCGCACGACTTCCTCATCGTTGAAGAGGCGGATCACCTCGTTGAACTCGCCCTCGAACACCGGCTCTGAGATGTATGCAAGCCCACCTGGCTTGAGCACGCGATAGATTTCAGCGAACGACTGATCCATCAACGATTCAGGCACGTGGTGCAAGGATTTGAACATCAGCACAATGTCGAAGCTCGCGTCGGGAGCGACAATGGCCTCAGCTCCAAAAGCCTGAAATTCAACTTTCGGCAGGTCCGTAACGAGAAGATTCTTGGCGTGCTGAATCTGATCGACTTCGGTCGCCAGAATACGTGCGACTTCGGTCCGCTCGGCAATCTGACGGGTTTTCTCCGCCGCACCACAACCCACTTCGAGGACCTCTGCACCAGCGAACGGCAAGAGTTCCGTCAACACAACAAACTCGTTGGTGATGGGCTGCTCTTTCGGACCGGCGAGGCGGAGATTCAAGTGCAGGTTCATGCTGCGGCGCCCCTCTGCGTTGCTATCAAAGGATGCCGAGGTTAGCACCGGGAAGACGCAGCGGCATGCGGCATTTAGCCGCAGGTTCAACTCCAATCAAGTCCAAGACAAACAAAAACGGGCCCTTGCGGGCCCGTCTCCAATCACCATCCGTGTGATTGCGGGCATTGCTGCCCTCTCTGGTGCTGTTGTGGGGTGCTGCCCTCAGCGGGTTCCGTACACCACCATAGTCTTTCCCTTGACCGAAACCAGGCCCTGATCGACCAGGGTCTTGAGAACGCGCCCTACCATCTCGCGCGAACAGCCGACGATGCGACCGATTTCCTGGCGCGTGATCTTGACCTGCATGCCGTCGGGATGGGTCATCGCATCCGGCAAACAAGTCAGCTCAAGCAGCGTGCGTGCAACACGACCGGTGACATCGAGGAAGGCGAGATCGCTGACTTTCTGCGTCGTTCGCGCCATTCGCTCGGCCATCTGTTTGCCAACGGCATACAGGAGGTCGTTGTGTTTCTCAGCGAGTTCACGGAACTTACCATACGACATTTCAGCGACTTCGCATTCGGTCTTGGCCTTCACCCACGCGGAGCGCGGAGTGTCCTCGACGAAGAGCGGCATTTCACCGAAGAAATCGCCCCTGTTGAGATAAGCCACGATAATTTCTCGTCCGGACTCGTCCTCGACCAGAACCGTTACCGATCCTTTGAGCACGTAGTAGATCGAATCGCTCTTGTCACCCGCATAAATCAGCGTGCTTTTCGCCGGATATTTCCGTCGATGCGCTGCCTGGAGAAAAGCCTCCAAGTGCGAGTTCTCGGGTTGATTCAACTGAAACCCGCGTGCCACCATGGGCCGCTTGGACACGAATCCGCTCTGATTGTTTTTTGCTGCAAGCACCTTGTTCTGCTCCTTCGTAACACCTTGCGTGTGAAGCATAGTCGCAGTTCTCTGTGACCGGTTTCGAGACACAGTCGACAAACGGCAGCAAATCACATTCTGAACGGCTTTCTGTCACGGATACACAAACAACAAACAGGCCAATCCACACAATAGGGCGGCAGATCATGCAAGCGCGCATCGAATGGCAAGGAAAAGTCCACTTCAAAGCGGAAAGCGGTTCTGGACACAAAGTACTGTTGGATGGCCCCCCAGACGCGGGTGGTGAGAACCTGGGCTCTCGGCCGATGGAACTGGTTCTCATGGGACTTGGAGGGTGTACTTCCTACGATGTCGTCACCATTCTGGCAAAATCCAGGCAAAACGTGCGGTCCTGTGTCACCGAGTTGACGGCGGAGCGTGCAGATTCAACGCCTCAAGTGTTCACCCACATCAATATTCACTTCATCGTCTCGGGAACTGCGCTTGATCCAAAGAAAGTCGCAAGGGCAGTTGAACTGTCCGCAGAGAAGTACTGCAGCGCTTCCATCATGTTGGAACGTGGTGGTGTGAAGATCACCCACAGCCACGCTGTTGTTGAGATCGAAGCAGCGTGAGTACTGAAAAACTGGCCCACGGCGGAATCCGGCACGTTGCCCTGTTTGTGGCCGATCTCGACGCCTGTGTGCGGTTTTATGTCGAAGTACTGGGTTACGAAGTCGAGTGGCATCCCGACGTCGACAACATCTACCTGACGAGCGGTACCGACAATCTCGCTTTACACCGGCGCACGCATGACGTGGCGGGTAAGGGGCGCCTCGACCACATTGGCATCCTGCTGAGAACTCATGACGATGTCGATCGGTGGCATGAACGCTGCGTAAATCATGGCGTCAATATCGTGGCACCGCCGAAGACTCATCGCGACGGCGCACGATCGTTTTATTGCACAGACCCGGACGGCATCGCTGTACAACTCATCTGTCACCCGCCGATTGCCGGGAAGATTTGAAAAGTCGATTAGGATCAGATTCGGTAAGTCGTCTCTGTCATCACTTTCGACATCAACCGCATCAATTTTCTGACGGGCGCGGGAAACGCCTCACCACCCTGCTTGATTGCACCTTCTCCATGGCGAAGTTCCTCTTCGCGCATCGTCGCCACGATGGCGCGGCTGCGTTGGTCTTCTGCGGGGAGTTTGTCGAGGTGATCGTTCAGGTGTTCACCCACCTGGTCTTCCGTCGCTTCAACAAAGCCAAGGCTGATCCGGTCACCTAACAATCCGGTGATGGCGCCTAAGCTCAAGGAAGCCCCATAAAACAGCGGGTTGAGCACACTCGGGCGGCTGTCGAGTTCCTTTAGCCGCTCGGCACACCACACCAGATGATCCGTCTCCTCAGTTGCCGCGTGCTCCAGCCACGTCCGCACCTCAGGCTTACGTGCCACAAGTGCCTGTCCTTCATACAGCGCCTGCGCACAAACCTCGCCGGTGTGATTGATGCGCATCAAACCGGCAGCGTGGCTCCGCGCATCTTCGGCCAGTTCCACTTGGGGTTTTTGTGTTGCCGGACTCGGCCGACTCGACGCAAGTTTTCCAAACAGCGTTCGAAGCCCACGGTCGAAGGTGAGAATGACCTGATCAAGACTGTCTGGCGGTGTGCCCATGGATTGTGTAACCGGTCACGGGGTGGGATCGCCCTGATGATAACATTCCGCCTTGTCATGCCCGGCCTCACCTAAGGAAACTCTGATCAATTGGGTATTTTCGTCAGAACGAGGCGAGAGGAGCGTAAAAAATCGCGGAAATGCAGTAGTTCCGCGATTTTTTGGAGCGACGATCAACGAAGGTATGGCGAAAACAGACCTTGTTCAGGGGATTCCTAAAGGTCGGAACCCAAGGGAACTCAAGGATCGTTCGCACCCATGGCAGATACCAAGGATTTCAATCTCATTCTTGATGCACGCATCCCGATCATCGTGGTGGGGTCCACCGACGAACCCCGGGTACTCGCCATGTTGCTCAACTCGGCGATCCAGCGGCGGATGGCGTATTACGAGTGGACCGCGACACGTGGTCTGAAGCTAGGTGGATTGGATGAGCCCAATCGCAGCGAACCCGACAAACTCGAACCGCTCGACGTGCTCAATCACATTGCCAAGACGCCAGGACCGGCACTCTATGCGCTTTGCGACTTTCACCCCTATCTCGACAAAGAACCCGTAAACGTTCGTCACCTCAAAGACATCGCCCACGACATCGAACGCCTCGGTAACGTCGTGGTGTTGATCAGCCACGCACTCGAGATTCCGACGGAGCTTGGACGATTTACCGCCAGCTTCTCACTGAAACTCCCCACCGACGACGAGCTCATGGGCATGGTGCGCAAACAAGCTCAAGCGTGGTCGGAAAAACACAATGGTCAGAAAGTCCGTACCGATTCTGAGACCTTAAAAAAACTCATCGCCAATCTCCGCGGTGTTTCCCATGCGGAAGCACAGCTCCTGATTCGCCATGCGGTGCAAACAGACGGCGCCATTACTGAGTCGGACATTCCAGAGGTGAACCGACTCAAGTTCGACTTGCTCGACGCCGAGGGTGTTCTGCATTTCGAGTACGACACGGAGCGGTTTGCGAACGTTGCGGGACTGTCCAACCTCAAACAGTGGTTGCAGCTCCGCGAAAGGAGTTTTCTGGACAACCAACAAGACAGTCCACGGGGCGTCATGCTGCTGGGCGTACAAGGCGGCGGCAAGAGTCTCACGGCAAAAGCAATCGCCGGATTCTGGGTGCTGCCACTGCTTCGTCTCGACTTCGGCGCGCTCTACAACAAGTACTTTGGGGAGTCGGAACGGAACCTGCGTAACTCATTGAAGCAGGCGGAGATGATGTCGCCTTGTGTCTTGTGGATGGACGAAATCGAAAAAGGTCTGGCCACAGGCGGCAGCTCTGACAATGCCACCTCACACCGCATTCTCGGCACACTACTCACCTGGATGGCTGAGAGCCCGAAGCCAGTGTTCATCGTCGCGACTTCCAACGATATCGCTGCGCTGCCACCTGAGCTCGTACGCAAAGGTCGCATCGATGAGATCTTCTTTGTTGACCTGCCTGAGCTTGAAGTACGCGAAGACATCTTCCGCATTCATCTGACCAAACGCAGCCTGGATCCCAAGGAATTCGATCTGCGTGCATGGGCGAAGGACCGTGCTGTGATGGCGTGAAAGGGATCAGTCCAAAACAGCCGAGGCCTTGAACCCGGCTTGTATAAGAATCAGAGCAGCGAGCGTGCGGTCCTGTTCAATCCCTCCAACTACGTAGTGTGGCCGACCACGATCCATCTTGCGCAGCTGTTGGCGAAGCCAACGCAGGGAGACGTGAATGACACCTTCAATCGGAGAACCACCAGCGTTCACCATCACGCCTCGCCCTGCTGCGCTCACCCGTGGTACCACGGATTCGCGCAACATCTGTCTGAATACACTTTCGGGCATTCGTAGTACGGCACCTTCCTCAAGCATCGTGACCGAAGCGTTGCGCATCTGTCCGGTCACCAACGCATCTTCACCAAAAAAGTCCCCGGGCATCAGATACGCAAAGGTGTGCCGACCGGCATGCACGACCGCGTGCCCGTCCCGCAACACATAACAACCGTCCGCGGGGGTCGCTTCTTCCACTACCCGCTGACCTTTCGAAACCGGCACCCGTTCAAGCTCCGCAAGAATGGTCCGCCATTCCGTTGGGCACGTCTTGCGCATCATCGGCGAAAGGAGGAATCGTTCCTGCCACCCGCCACCGTCAAAGTGAGTGACGTCGATCGGAGATTCCGCGAGAAAACGAGCCCGTTCCCAATCAAGGTGCAGGAGCGTGGTGGAATCGAGGGTGATGATGACGCTCACACCTGGGTAGAGCCGTTGCCGGGCGCTCGAGGTCCCCGCTTGAATGACCGCTTACGGAGGCGCCACACGCACTGACCCTGACAGCAAATAGAAACGCCCCTGTAGTTGTCGGCCTTCTCGCAACAACGTTTGACCGCCCGGAAAATGCAGCACGCGGGCATGTTGTTGAAGCGAGGTCAGCGCGTCTCGATCAAGACGAGCGAAATCGGTAAATTGCCTGAAGTAGTCCGCTTGCATGACAGGATGCTGACGGATCATTCATGGGGCGGATAGCGGTGAACCGCTCAAGCGTACGTGAGTGTTCCACCCTTCAGACTCACCGATTGAGTGCCCTATAGGCGATGTCTCGCCGCCAATGCGCTTTATTGAAGTGGATGGCAGAAACTCCCGCATAGGCCACCGCCTGCGCAGCCGCGACCGAGTCACCGAGACCTACTACGCACAACACCCGCCCACCGGCAGTGATGACGTTGCCATCCTTCAACGCGGTGCTCGCATGGAACACTTTTGCGCCTAACGCCGTCGCCGTATCGAATCCAGTGATTACGTCACCACTCGGATACTTGTCGGGATACCCACCTGCGGCCATCACCACACCTACGGCGGGACGAGGATCGAAGGCGAGCTCAAGATTCGCGAGCCGCCCATCAATTGCGCGTTCGCAAATTTCGACGAGATCCGACACCAGCCGTGATAAGACGGGCTGCGCTTCGGGATCACCAAAGCGACAATTGAACTCCACCACGCGAGGATTCCCCTCTGCATCAATCATCAGACCCGCGTAGAGAAATCCAGTGAACGGCGCGCCTTCTGCCGCCATCCCTCGAAGCGTCGGCAGGATGATGCGCTCCATGGTCTTCGTGTGAACATCGACATCGACAACCGGCGCCGGTGAGTAGGCACCCATACCACCGGTATTAGGACCTTTGTCACCATCATCACGGGTCTTGTGGTCCTGGGAGCTCGCGAAAGGCAGCGCAGTGACACCATCACACACGCAGATGAAACTCGCTTCTTCGCCGGCCATAAACTCTTCGATGACCAATCGAACGGACCCGTCGGGTGGTGCCAAACTGAACACGTCGTCGACGGCCCGGTGTGCAACATCCAGTGTCATCGCGACAACCACACCCTTGCCCGCGGCAAGCCCATCGGCTTTGATGACGATGGGTGCGCCGTTCGCGTCGATGTACGCATGTGCAGGTGCGGGCTCAGCGAACGCCGACCATGCCGCGGTAGGAATGTTGTGTCGGGTTAGAAAGGCCTTAGCGAAGGACTTGGAGCTCTCCAGCTGAGCGGCTTTTTGAGTGGGGCCAAAGCAACGCAAACCTTCCTTCTTAAAACGATCCACAACACCTGCAGCGAGTGGTGCTTCAGGTCCGACGATGGTCAGCACCACATCTTCTTCTCTAACAAGCTCAACTAGGGCATCAAGGTCCGTTGTACCCACAGTGACATTGCGGACTTTGGCTTCTCGCGCAGTGCCTGCATTTCCCGGTGCAACCAGAACCTCGGAAACCAAGGCGTTCTGCGCAACCTTCCATGCGAGGGCATGTTCACGCCCACCAGAACCGATCACAAGGACCTTCATCGAAGTCTCCCGCTGTCCACCTGCAGTCCTTTTTTTCTCAATTCGCTGATGCTCGATCAATGTCGAAAATGCCGCACGCCCGAGAACACCATCGCCATACCGTGTTCGTCAGCTGCAGCGATCACTTCAGCATCACGCATGGATCCACCCGGTTGAATGACCGCGGTGATGCCCGCAGCGGCTGCCGCATCAATGCCGTCACGGAACGGGAAAAAAGCATCGGATGCCATCACTGACCCCGGTACGACCAATCCTTCTTCCGCCGCTTTCATGCCCGCGATTTTTGCACTCACGACGCGGCTCATTTGCCCTGCGCCCACACCAATGATCTGTTGGCCACGGGCATAGACGATGGCATTAGATTTAACAAACCAGCACACACGCCAGGCGAACTCAAGATCGGCAAACTCTGCTGCACTCGGTGTACGCTTGCTCACGACTTTGAGTCCTTCCGGTGAGAAACACAGTTCATCGGCGTCCTGTACGAGAAGGCCGCCACCCACCCGCTTGAATTCACGCCCGCGACGCGTGCTCTGCAGATCACCACACGTCAGTAGACGAACGTTTTTCTTCGCACGCGCAAGCTCTACCGCATCCGCAGAAACTGCGGGTGCGATGACTACCTCGACAAACTGCCGCTCGAGAATTATCGACAGTGTCGGGCCGTCCAAAAGGCGATTGAACGCAATAATGCCGCCGAACGCCGACGTTGGATCCGTGGCGTAAGCGCGTTCATACGCTGCCAGCACGTCGGACCCCACGGCCACACCGCAGGGGTTCGCGTGTTTGACGATGACACATGCGCAATCGCTGAACGCTTTCACACACTCAAGCGCCGAGTCCGCGTCGGCAACGTTGTTGTAAGACAGCT
>SYFY01000194.1 GCA_005799745.1 Gammaproteobacteria bacterium | reverse complement strand
TCCGGAAACCCGGTGTAGTCCGCGACTTCACGAACCGTGAGACCCGCGTCTTGCAAGGTTCGATGAGTTCCTCCCGTCGACAACAGCGCAACACCTTCGGCGGCAAGCGCTTTGGCTAGGTCAATCAGTCCAGCTTTATCGGACACGCTGAGTAGCGCGGTTCTCGGTTTCACGCAGGGATCTCCCGTTCAGTCAATATGTGTAGAAAGTGCAGCTGGGCACACCCATCATCAAGCGCATGAAACGCTTGGGTGTGTGCGTCGAGTTCAAGGTTTTTGAGATAGGCGAGCACATGTTTGCGCGCAAGCCTGAAGCCTTCCTGTGGGGCATAGAACGCGTGGATGAGTCCGACATGTTCGAGCATCGCTTCGGCTTTTTTCCGACGCGAAGGTTCAGAGGCGCCTGCAAGAACGCCAGGCAGCCAGGGCGCGCCTACCGCTGCACGTCCAACCATGATGGCATCTGCACCCGTCGCCGAGAGGATGCGCGATTTGTCCGCAGCTGAGTTGATGTCACCGTTGGCGATAACAGGAATCCGCACGGTGGAGCGAATGGCCTGAACGGTTTGATGTTCTGCTGTGCCCATAAAACGACAAGCGCGAGTGCGGCCGTGTACGACAAGGCTCTGGGCGCCTGCGTTTTCTGCAGCCCTCGCAACCACAGTGCCGTTACGCTCCTCCGGCGAAAGCCCGGTTCGAATCTTTGCCGTCACCGGAACGTCGACGGCGTGCACCACGGCATCGATGATCCGGGAGATCAGCTCGGGATCGCCAAGGAGCGCTGAGCCTGCGGCCTTGTTGCACACTTTTTTGGCAGGACAGCCGAAGTTGATGTCCACAATTTCTGCGCCGGCTTCAACCTGACGGCGCGCCGCTGCGGCCATCATCGCAGGTTCGCTACCAGCGATTTGCACCACGTTTGGACCACAGTCGGCGCCATGAATTCGCCGGAGGCTGGACTTGCGTGTATCCCACAGATCTTCTTGGGATCCGATCATTTCGCTCACTGTCAGCCCGGCACCAAAAGCCCAAACCATGCGGCGCATCGGGTAGTCGGTATAACCCGCCATCGGTGCGAGAAGGACGTTATTTCTGAGGGAATGAGCGCCGATCTTCATGACGCGTTGCACGCTCTGCCGACCAGTCGGGAAGGCCGCGCATTGTAGTCATCCAGAAGCCAAATACCACGCTGACGTAGGCAAAAGAGCTGGGAGGAAGTTGCGCCTACTTCAAGCTGATTTCATAGCCGTAGGATTGAGTGCCCGGGTCTTCGATCTCAAGTTCGATGCGCACCGGTGTCTTCGCCGGAATGATCGGCCTCGCCTGTGACTCCCGGGCGAGATATTCACTCGGCGCCACTCGTTTCCAAGCCACCAGGTCGCCCGTGGGTGCCCGGAAGGCGATCTCGACTTCAGGGAACGCCTGGTCAAACGGCGCGGTGTTGACCAAGAGGACATTGACGATACGCAAGCTCGCCGTGTCTGGATGGCCACGCAGGACCACATCCGTGATCAACAGTTGATCAAGGGCCTTGAGGGGCGCCAGCTCACACCCCACGACTTCACAAATCCGCACCGGGAGCCAACGCATTTCGGGGTCGGATGACCACGACGGAAAGAAATACCAGACGACCTGTGCGCCGAGCAGTGACAGCGCCATGGGGACCGCCAACCAACGAACCCAGCGGCGCGTTTTCGCCGGAGATGGAGTTTCTACTTGAATCGCCGGCTCAACATTTTCCGCCAGCGCAACTTCAATACGCGCTGCAGGGGTCGCCTCGCGCTCGACAGTTTCAGGAAATGCGGAAGGGGGACGACGACGGCGTTGGCGCCGGCGACCGATCGACCGATCGGTGCAGCTGAAGCTACGACTACTTCCTCCTCATCGACTACATCAGGCACCGCTCCATTGCCGGGCGGTGCTGTCGATTCAGAATCCAGTGCTTGAGCGATTTCTTCTGCCGGTTCTTCCCAGAGCCGGACGAACCGATCTTCGGTCACGGGGATTGACGGCGTTTCGACCACCATCGGCGCTGGCAGAACGGCCTCGATCGTTGGTTCGACGGCGGCGGGCACTGGGTCCTGTGCGAGTGCCTCTGCATTCAATGGCGACTCGGCCAAATCTATTGATAGAAGTTCGCTGGCAGCAGCCTGATCGACCGCCCATGTTCGCGGCGGTTCAATCCCATCTAACGGTAGTTCGAACTCGATGACCGATTCGGCGGATTCGGATTGGCTATCACCTTCTATCCAGGCTTCTTGTCCAGCTTCTTCCACCTCATCGTCTAAGGACGCAGGCGGAACCAGGTCATGTTTCGAACGCGCGTCGTCAGTCGCTTCAAAAACATCAATTTCTTTCAGTAAGGCATCAAGTGTCTCTGTCGGGTCTGAGGTAGTTGCAGTCTGCTCAAAATCCCACTGCAGATGATCTGTACCGAAGAACACGGTGAGACAGGAACCACAACGCACCCGCCCACCGGCCATCTGCAACTGCGCTTCAGAAACCCGAAAGCGGGTACCACATTCGGGACAACGTGTAACAAGCGGCTCAACGTCTTCCATGGTTTCAGCCACGATGCCGTCCTTCAGCTCGCAGCCAACCCTCTTCGACAGCGGGCTCTTCGAATCGAACCGAGGGATAGGCCGCAACCAGCGTTGGGCGCTGCGAGGCAAGCACGCCCGACAAGAGCAGCACCCCACGAGGCGCGAGGCACGACACTAGAAACGGAGCGAGTTCGATCAGCGGATTAAGCAAAATGTTGGCGATCACCACGTCATATCCGCCTGTACGAGGCGCAAACCCGCGTGTCTCAAACACACTAAACGTCTGGGAATTCTCGCCAGCATCCACGCCATTAAAAGCTGCATTGTCTCGCGTTGAGATCACCGCCTGTGAATCGATGTCCACCGCATCCACACGCGTAGCACCCAATAACGCCGCGCCAATCGCGAGCACGCCCGAACCACAACCGAAGTCGAGAACACGTTTGCCTATGAGGTCTGCTGCTGCAATCCACTCAAGGCAGAGTCGAGTCGTTGGGTGAGAACCCGTCCCGAAGGCCATTCCGGGATCGAGGCGCAAAGTAACAAGCCCAGAGTCTGATGCATCTACTGTTCGTGGCGCCAAACGAAGCCGACCGGCAAAGGTCTCATCCACCGCATACTGTCGATACTGTGCTTCCCAGTCGCGATCCGTGATCACTTCGGAGGGAACTACTTCGGCTTCGGGGCAACAGGCCGTCAGAGCCGCGACAACATCTGCAACGACTGCTTCCTCTTCAAAGAGTCCTTCGACGGTGCAGTGCTCCCACAGCGGTGCATCACCGCCGTGTTCGGCAAAAAGTTCCTGAGCGTCCCCTGCTTGCAGGGTCACACTCACCGCACCACATTCGAGCAAACAGTCTTCGACAACGCCTGTCGACGCGGCCGGGACACGTACTGTGATTCGGGTCCAGGAAGTGAGATTGGCGTCCATCACCCGGTACGCGGCGGGACCCTTCCTGCGGTCTTCCTGTCAAACAAACCGAACCGGGCCGGCAGGCGCTTCATGGCTTGGCCAGCAGCCCTATCGCTGCTTCGAGCGCCAGTTCATAACCCATGGCGCCCACACCGATGATGACGCCCCGCGCGATATCTCGAAGGTATGACTGATGCCGGAATTCTTCACGCGCATAGACGTTCGAGAGATGCACTTCGATGAACGGCACCGAGACTCCGAGGAACGCATCCCGCAGTGCGATGCTGGTGTGGGTGAACGCACCGGGGTTGATCAAGATGAAGGCCGTTCCATCGATTTTCGCGATATGCACCGCATCAACCAGCTCGTGTTCCGCGTTGCTCTGGCGGGCGGCGAGCGTGTGACCCTTCGCCACGGCCATCGCCGTCAAGCGCGCATTGATGTCGGCCAGCGTGTCTGAACCATAGATATCGGGCTCGCGACTGCCGAGCAAATTCAGATTGGGGCCATGCAGTACCAGAATCCTGGCCATCAGGTGGTCAGTCCGCGTGTCGGGGCGGACATCTTACTGAAAGCCGCGGCATCAGTCCGTCCCGGAGTTAGACACCGCGCGCACCGAGCACCCGCTGTAGATGGGCACGGAGCTGGGCGGCATCCACCTCTCCCTGAATCCGAACGGCCGCCAGTTCTTCGCCTGAAGGGGCAAAAAAGACAAGGCTAGGTGGGCCGAATAGGCCATAACGCTCGAGCAACGCCCCATGTTCAGGCAAATCTGCGGTGATATCAGCTCGGGTCAAATGGAACTTCGCCAATAGCGGTGCGACGTCCGGATGCGGGAACACCCGGCGCTCCATGACTTTGCAGGAGATACACCAGTCCGCATAAAGATCGAGCACCACGAGCTTGCCTCCGCTCGCACCGATTTCCCGGTCGAGATCAGCGAGGCTGCCAACGGCGCGCCAATGCTCTTCTCCATGGGACGTCGTCGCCTCGTTTCCTCGTGGGCTAAAAGACGGACCCAAAGTCAGGGATGCCAGCGGTCGCAGTGGATCGGTTGCACCACTCGCCGCGCCGACGAGAAGTACAATCCCATAAACCAGCGCGATCACACCGACCGCCTTCCATGTCTTTGCCCATCCTTGACGTTCACTGAAGTCGAGGGCGCCAAGCCATACCCCTGAGCCGATGAGCAGGAAGGCCCACATTGCGAGGTTCACTGCAGGCGGAACGATGCGTTCAATCAACCAGATCGCTACCGCCAAGAGGAGGACACCGAAGACCGCCTTGACCGCATCCATCCAGCTTCCGGCCCGGGGCAACAGTTGACCACCACCCGCACCGATGATCAGAAGCGGTACGCCCATGCCGAATCCTAATGCCAATAACGCGCCACCGCCCAGGGCAGCGTTTTCGGTTTGGCTGATGAATACGAGCGCGCCTGCTAGAGGCGCAGACACACACGGCGACACCACCAGACTCGACACCGCTCCCATCACTAGCACGGACAGGTGTTTACCACCGCTCCGGGTCGGTGCGAGACGCTGCAATCGGTCTTGTATCGACGACGGCAGCGCCAGTTCGTAGAACCCGAACATCGCAAACGCGAGGAGCACAAACACCACCGCGAAAAAGACCAGCACAGGCGGTGACTGCAACCGCGCCTGCAGATTCAGTTCTGCACCAAAGAGTCCGACCAGCGTTCCGACAATGGCATAGGTCACCGCCATGCCGAGGACATAGGTAAGAGACAACGTAAAGGCGCGACCACGCGAGATGTCTGGCCCTTCGCCGACGATGATGCTCGACAGGATCGGCACCATTGGCAAAACACAGGGCGTGAACGCAAGGCCAATACCGGCAATAAAAAACAACAGAAGCACCGTTGCCCACGAGCCATCGTTCAGCATGCGAACGAAGCTCTGGTCTTCGGTTTCGAAAACCTCGACGCTCGCGGGAGTTGCTTCTACAGAGACAGGAGTGCCAGGGACAGGTGCGTCGGGAACAGATGAGTCAGGGACAGATGTGTCAGGGACAGGTGAGTCCGTGCTTTTCTCGCCAGACGTAACTGACAAGGCCGCCCACCGGGTTTCCGGGGGATAACACAGTCCCTTGTCAGCACAACCTTGAAAGTCGACGCCTACTTCTTGGCCGTCGATCCCGCCGAGCAGCGGTACACGGATCTCGACCTCGTGGTAATAAACCTCGACAGCACCGAAGTACTCATCTTCCTTGGCTTTGCCGGCAGGAACGACGGCTTCGCCAAGTAACAGCGGCGAACCTGCGCGAGTCTTGAATCCGAAGCGGTGTTTATAGAGGTAATACCCGTCGGGCATGACCCAGCGGACCAACAACGTATCGCCATCAATCACCGCATGGGAAAAGTCAAAAGCTTCTTCAACGGGCAGGAACTCATCTTCCTGCGCGAAGGGGTCGCTACTCGAGAGGTCTGTCGCTGCATGCACGAACCCTGCAAACACGATCACAACCGCAAGAAGAAGTCCGCTTAAGCGATTGAGCATTCGATATCTGATGGCAGCCACCCTAAACTTGCCTCGTTGTAACACAGACCTCACACCGGAGTCGTGAAGCACGTCCGCCCTCTTCCTACTTGACCGTCATATTCGAAAAGTTTCCTGATGAACACAGTTCCGTTCTCGCTTTCCTGTCTCCGCGCATATCTTGGTTATGGCGCGGTCGTAACGTTGTTGCTGGCGGTTGTCGCTTGCCAGACCCCACCGCCGCCGCCTGTTACGGAAGCACGTCCAGCGAGTCCACTGACCGCTCCAGCGGCACCAGCCGTTTCCGTCGAGTCTCGCGAAATTCGCATCCGCGGCTTGCTCGATCAGGCCCATCGCGCGATTCGCTACGACCATCTAACCGGGCCACAGCCCGGTAATGCCCAAGAACTTTTTCAGCAGGTTCTGGCCTTAGATCCGCACAATGAAGAAGGATTGCGCGGTCCTGAAAAAATAGCTGAACGCCTCGTCGCCAAGGCCTTGGACGCCACGAACCACTGGGCACTTACAGAAGCTCGGGGAGAGTTGGCCCGCGCCAAGGCGATCATGCCGAACCATCCGTCGATTGCGCCCACCGAAACCCAGATCAACCTGCTCGCTTCGGCGAATCGGAAGCTCCAGCGTTTCGATGCTGCTGCAGTCAAACTGATGGATGAGAGCCCTGAAACCGTCACTCAACTCACCGCACTCGGCGCTGAGGCCAAAGGCGGAGGCTGCCGCACGACCATTACCGCACCAAACGATGAAACCGGTCGATGGATGTTCCAGAAGATGAACGAGGTGGACAGGGATGGGCGGGTGCGTGCCAATATCCGCATCGGCAGCCCACCCGGGGTGGAGCTGATCTGTTTCGAAGCCTCACCCTGATCCGGTGGTCATACGCACAGGTCATACGCACAGAAAGTACGACGGGGTAAGTTCGCGATGAACTGGAAATTCTGGGAACGCCGCTATCCGAGCATGACGCCCACGGGCTCAGTTTCGCCATCGACCTCAGGTTCGATGGTGGGCCGAATCGCGACCGGTTCCCTCGCGCTGATTCTGGTGGGATATCTCGCTGTTGGCTGGTGGTGGGATGCGGAACCCGCCGAGTTTGATGTGGTCGAGCGGGCCACCAAAAAAGCCAACGCTCAAGGTCACACCGCAGTAACGCGTTACGTCATGACCCAGACCGCCATCGCCATCGGCGAAACGCTCCTCGAAAAACGCGGCGGCTATCTCTCCAATGACGTTTCCCCCCCGGGTGTGGTCATGGACAACGTACCCGCCTGGGAGTTTGGAGTGCTGACCCAGCTGCGGGATACCTCTACGAGCGTTTCGGATCGACTTCTCGCGCTCCCAGAGCCAAAGCGTTGAAGATAAGGACCTCGCCGAAGCGGAACCCAAATTCGCCTTCGACAATTCCAGCTGGGCTTTCCCGCCCTCAGAAAGTGAATACGAGGCCGCGATGCGCCAGTTCGATCGGTACCTCGGCCGCCTGGCAGATCCGACCCAACCCGACGCGCAGTTCTACGCCCGCGCGGACAATCTCGCCCAATGGCTCCAGTCCGCCGAAACTCGGCTTGGAAGCCTGTCGCAGCGACTCTCCGCCAGCGTCGGTAAGCGTCAGCTCAACATCGACCTCGCCGGGGACGCGGCCGCTACCCAGTCCACTACTGCCCCAGCGGACGGCAAATATCAGACTCCGTGGATGGAATTGGACGACGTTTTCTATGAAGCGCGCGGCTATACCTGGGCGCTGCTCCATCTACTGCGAGCAGCGGAACACGACTTTGGTGACGTGCTTGACGACAAGAATGCCCGGGTGAGCCTGCAGCAGATCATTCGCGAGCTTGAACCCTCGCAGCAGACCGTTTGGAGCCCGATGATCCTCAATGGTGATGGCATGGGACTGCTGGCCAATCACTCCCTAGTCATGGCGTCGTTCGTATCACGCGCCAACGCCGGAATTACCGACCTGAGGCTGCTCCTGGCCCGGGGTTGATCCGCCGCTCGCTTACCCCAACGGTTGGCTTCAGTCTGTCTTCTGTTTGGGCGTCCTTTCAGCTTTGAAAAGCCCGCCCGGTTAAGTAGAATCCGCCGCCCCGACCCGGAGCGGCGCGCCTCGAGGCCATGAGAAGGCCCATAAACTGAGGCCCGCCGGGATTGGCTCAACGGTCGGTCGCCCAGAACAACAATCGTTTCTTCAACTTGAGGGGATATACATGTCGCCGTACTTGTCCTTCGCACTGGGGTGCGGAGTCATCGCGATTATTTATGGCATCTGGCAGGTCCGCTGGATTCTTGCGCAGCCCGAGGGCAATGACCGCATGCGCGAGATCGCGGGTGCGATTCAGCAGGGGGCAAGCGCCTACCTGAACCGCCAGTACACGACCATTGCCATGGCCGGAGTCGTGCTGTTGATCCCGATCGCCATCTTCCTGCACATGGAAACGGCTATTGGTTTCCTGATCGGCGCGTTGCTGTCGGGTGCGGCTGGCTACGTCGGCATGAATATCTCCGTACGCTCCAACCTGCGAACCGCTGAAGCCGCACGCAACGGCATCAACGCCGCACTGCAAGTCGCGTTCCGCGGTGGTGCAGTGACCGGCATGTTGGTGGTGGGCCTCGGCCTGCTGGGTGTCGCCGGTTATTACGCCATCATGCAGTCCATGGGCGTCGATCAAGCCACCTCGCTCCACGCTCTCGTGGGTCTGGCTTTCGGTAGCTCACTGATTTCGATCTTTGCGCGTTTGGGTGGCGGTATCTTCACCAAGGGTGCTGACGTTGGTGCTGACCTGGTGGGTAAAGTTGAGGCCGGTATCCCGGAAGATGACCCACGTAACCCCGCGGTCATCGCTGACAAC
>SYFY01000193.1 GCA_005799745.1 Gammaproteobacteria bacterium | reverse complement strand
TCGTCACCGACCTTTTCGGCCTTGGTCCGCAACGCCGCGAGGTCTGAACCACCCGCGGGGTCGGAGAACAACTGGCACCAGATCTCCTCCCCACTCGCGAGTTTCGGCAGGTAACGACGTTTCTGGTCTTCCGTCGCATAGGTCATCATCGTCGGCGCGGCCATGCCCTGGCCTATAGAGAAAACGCCGCTCGGAACCGCATATTTCGTTTCTTCCTGACCCCAGATCACCTGTTCGATGGCTGTACCACCACGGCCACCGTATTCCTTGGGCCAACGGATACACGCCCAACCTGCGTCGTACTTGCGCTTCTGCCAGAGCTTGGCGGCTTCAATCTCGCCAAGGCCCTTCAGATCTTTCTTGGTGGGTGCGTTCGCCTTCAGCCATGCACGCACTTCGGACCGGAATTTCGCTTCTTCTTTGGTGTCTTCAAAATCCACGATGTTCTCCTGCTCAAGCCGCGTTGGATGCGACGTGTGCATCCACGAGTTTGTCTTGCCACTGACCGAGGCTGCCGATGTTGACCGACAGCAGGCGTGATCGCCGGTAGTGGAACTGGCAATCGAATTCCCAGGTAAAGCCCATACCACCGTGGGTCTGGATGTCTTCACGGGAGGCAAATTCGTACGCGTGAATGGCGCCAACACGCGCAGTTGCCGCAGCAAGCGGCAGTTCTTTCGCATTGGTCGCGAGTGCCCAGGCACCGTAGTAACAGTTGGATCGCGCCAACGTGTTCTTCACGTACATGTGGGCGAGCTTGTGTTTGATCGCCTGGTAAGACGCAATCGGCCGACCAAACGCATAACGACCCATGGCGTAGTTCTTGGCTTGTTCAAGTGCGGCATCGGCACCACCGACCTGCTCCCACGCAAACAGCACGGCCGCACGATTAAGCAGTTTCTGAGTCAGGGTCCAGCCATTGCCCTTTTCACCGAGCAGTTCAGCATCGGCACCATCAAAGGAAACCGCAGAGTGAGAGCGTGTCGGGTCGATCATCGACACCGCCTCCTGAGAAACGCCTTTGCCCTTCATGTCCACCAGAACCAACGAAGCACCATCCCCACCACTGGCTTTAACCAGAACAATGGCAAAGTCAGCCACTGCAGCATCGGCCACAGGCGCCTTTACGCCTTTGACCCTGTCTCGTGCAAAGGTGGTGTTCAGATTTTTTGGCACCGTTCGGCCAGGCCCTTCTGCCATCGCAAACGTGCCACGCACCTCGCCACTGGCCAGCTTCGGTAGCCACTTGGATTTTTGTTTCGCAGAACCGGCAAGTAACAGCGCTTCGGTGGCGAGGTAAACCGACGATGAGAACGACGTCGGTGCAACCGCGCGGCCCATTTCTTCGGCGATAACACACAGCTCGAAGTAGCTGAGGCCGAGTCCGTCGTATTTCTCCGGGATCACCGTTGCGGTCCAGCCCATGTCCGCAATCTTGCGGGCGAGCTGGTTATCGCCGGTTTCCTGCCCGTTCAGCACCTTGCGGACCCGTGCCGGTGGGCACTCCTGAGCCAAAAACCCTCGCGCCTGTTCGCGCAGCAGGTTTTGCTCTTCAGAAAATTCAAAGTTCATGATCTTTCCCCCTTATCAGGAACTCAGGATTCTCTACACTTTACAGATCGAAGGCGAGTGCGGAAAACGCGCGGTCGAATAGACCGTGGTTTCAGGTAGCAGAAATCGCCTTCTTGCTCAGGAAGGGTCATGACCACAGATTTTCGCCAGCATGGTTTCATTCGGGTCGCCGCAGTGGTGCCTGTGCTTGCGCTTGGCGACCCCGAAGCGAATGCCCGCGAACTGGTTGCTGGCATCGAAGCGGCTCGCGCCCAGGGTGCGGAAGTGGTGGTGTTTCCGGAACTCGCGTTAACCGGCTATAGCTGCGAAGACCTTTTTCACTGGGAGCCCTTGTTGACTGCTGCGCGTGCGGCGCTCATGTCGGTGGCAGAGGTTTGCAAAGGCATCACGACAATTGTCGGTACACCCTGGAAACTCGATGACGGACGCCTGTTGAATGCGGCCGCAGTTCTCGGAGGCGGACAGATACGCGGCATCGTGCCGAAGTCCTTCCACCCCAACTATGGTGAGTTTTACGAGCAGCGTTGGTTCGTGTCGGGTGCTGACGTGGACGAGACCTGCACAGACGATGTGCTCGGTACATTTCGCATCAGTCGCCGACAGACCTTCGATCAGGGGACGTTCCGTTTCGGTATCGAAATCTGCGAAGACTTGTGGTCACCCTCGCCGCCGTCCACCGATGCTGCGCTCGCGGGTGCTGAAGTCATCTTCAATCCTTCCGCCTCAAATGAGCTGATCGGCAAAGCTGAATACCGCCGCGATCTCGTGCGCATGACAAGCGCACGCACGTTCAGTGCCTACGTGTATGCCGGGAGTGGACCGATGGAGTCCACCAAGGATGTCGTCTTTGGTGGACATCTGCTGGTGGCAGAAAACGGTTCGACTCTGCTCGACAGTCCACGGTTCAATTTTGTTACCCACAATGCAGTGATCGATATCGACGTGCAGCGGCTGCGACATGAGCGGCTGCAGAACATGACCTTTGCACAAGCAACACGACCTACGGGATTCACCAGGGTCAAGTTGTCAAAATCAGGCCATCCGATTGATCGACTGAATCGAGCGATACCGGCCTATCCCTTTGTGCCGAACGACCCCGATCAGTTTGCGCGTCGCGCCGAAGAAATCATCGCTATACAAAGCACTGGGCTTGCACGGCGAGTACTCGCCAGCCGTGCAAAAACACTGGTGATCGGACTCTCTGGAGGACTCGACTCGACACTCGCGTTTCTGGTGTGTCTGGAATCGCTGAAGCGATTGAACATGCCGGCGGAAGCGCTACATGCTTTGACGTTGCCGGGACCCGGTACCTCTGATCACACGTTTGAGAGTGTTCTTCAACTTGCGAGCTGCAGCGGCATTGCCGTGAAGGAAATACCGATCCATGCGGCGGTTGAAGACCACCTCGCCGCGCTGAGTCACACCGCACACGATGTGGTGTTCGAAAACGCCCAAGCGCGTGAACGTACGCAGATTTTCTTTAACTACGCCAACCAGCAGAATGGCATCGTGGTGGGTACAGGTGATCTCTCAGAGCTCGCGCTCGGCTGGTGCACGTTTAACGCTGATCACATGGCGAACTACAACGTGAACGCGTCGGTACCCAAGACGATGATGACCTACCTCGTGCGTTGGTATGCACAACATCGCGCCGACAAGCCTACGGCAGACGTGCTCGAGCGAATTCTCGCAACGCCCATCTCTCCGGAACTACTACCGACAAAAAACGGCGAGATCGCGCAGAAGACGGAAGATCTGATTGGTCCTTATGCGCTGCACGATTTTTTCCTGTACCAACTCCTGCGTACCGGCGCGGGCCCTGCGCGCATGTTGGCGCTCGCCACAGCGGCATTCGCAGGTACGTTCGATCGCGCAACCATTCGCAAATGGCTACGGGTCTTCATCCAGCGATTCTTCGCGCAACAGTTCAAACGCACCACGTTGCCGCCGGGGCCCAAAGTGGGAACTGTCAGTCTGTCACCAAGAGGTGATTGGCGAATGCCCGACGAAGCAGTGGTTACTCACTGGCTCGCGGAAATTGATCTCTTGTAGTGACTCTGATCAATTCGCTCCTGCGAATTGATCAGGTCGGAATCCTTCGGATTCCTCGCATTTTCCCTGCGTTTACACGGGCTTTGCCCGTGAATGCGCGTGCGAGGCACGCGCCGCACGCATGGAAAGTGATGGTGCTTCCATGCACCACACAGGAAGGTCTGAATAATCAGATCTTCCTTATAGAGATCAGCCAGATTTCCCTTCTACGTGGAAAAGCTTGTTATAGATGCTCCACTTCTCATCAACCTTCAAGAAGGACAAAGTGTCCAGAAAGGTCATGCCAAGGTAGTCATCGCGCACTCGCGCGACGGCCGTTGAACCAGCGAGCTCCAGAGAGAGCACATCGAGACGGGCCTTCTCTCCTTTCTCTTTCGCAGAAGGCTTTTGCCCCGCAACAAAGCCCGTAAAATCGCCTACGGTCATTTGCTGCAAACCGTTGGGGAGATAACCCGTGATCTTCGCGTTGGGATGGAACACCGCGTGTGTCTTGGCGGCACTCGACTCATACATGCAATCGAAGTAGACCTGGATCGTTTCTCGAATTTCTTGTTCGTCACTCATGCTGGAACACTCACTCTGTTCAACTCGAAGGGTTCAGATAGTCAGCGTAGAGACCTGCTCATGCTACTCCCGAAAACGACAGCGCTCTCAGGGTGTAGCACAGCGCTAAATCGACGGCGTCAATATCTGCATAGCCAGGAGATCAATCGGCACCGCTGCACGAAACGTTGCAATCCAAATCGAGGTATCGACCAGAATCATCTCGACTTCTTTCACACCGGTTTGAGATCGCCTCGCATCTCGGACAACTCGCCTTCCCAAGCCCCTGATCCGCGGAGATCGAGAATGCGCCGAGCTTTTATTCGGCGAACGAAGTCCTCGAGCGCTCTCTCAACCGCGCGCGCGAATACGTTTTCTCCCGGGACAGCCGGGTGGCTTCTTCAAGGAGATCTTCGTTCAACACAAGATTCGTACGTTTCATGTGCATACTGTGCTCGCAGTGGGACGAGCCTTCCAAGCACTTTGAACATGAGCGGAGGGATTCCAACGCGCAAAAGACCGAACTCGTTGTGAGTGTTCGGCGAATCGGATCACCCTGGAGTGGGATCTGACCAAAGCAGGAGCCCTAGGAAGCAACGCCCTAAGCGGACGCTCTCCTGAGCCGATCATTGATCGCTCGACCGAGCTCCCGATCAGGAAACACTTCGGCAACGATCAGTTCCACGTCACTGGCGTCCAGAAACCTGATTGCACCGAACAGATTTCGCGCTGCTTCCTTCAGATCGCCTGACGGTGACAACGTCTCGCACCGAACAGCACCGAGGTTATTAGTGAAAGAAATCACGCCGATCGACTTGTCGCGGTGCTTCACGAGCAGTGAACCCACATCACCCACGATCAAGGGTTTACGCGGCGCATAGTGGCTTTCGATCATGCCAGGCGCGACGGGTAACACTTTTTGGACATGCGGACGCACGGAGCCGATCACCGCTTCAATCTCCTCAATGGGCAAGCCTCCGGGACGATAGAGCACAGGCAGCCCGTCTTCCCAACCGATGATCGTGCTCTCTACACCGACGGTGCATGGACCACCATCAAGAACGTAGGGAATCTTCTCTCCAAGTTGATCCGCAACATGGGCCGCCGTGGTCGGGCTCACATAACCGAACGGATTCGCACTTGGCGCGGCGAGTGGCGTGTCGATTACCTGCAGAAGGGCAAGCGTAAGCGGATGATTAGGCATCCGAATCGCCACGGTGTCGAGCCCACTCGTCACAACATCGGGCACAGCTGCTGACTTCGGCAACACCAACGTCAGAGGTCCTGGCCAGAAACACCGCATGAGTGCTTCAGCTTCAGGAAGAACCTGTGACACCAAAGCACTGAGCTGCGCACGATCATGGATGTGCACGATCAACGGGTCGAATGCCGGGCGCGCCTTGACCTCGAAAATACGCAGCACCGCATCAACATCAAAAACGTTGGCGGCAAGACCATAGACCGTTTCTGTGGGAATGCCGACCAGTTCGCCGCGCAGCAGCAACTTGGCTGCGGCACTTACGTCGCCACCCATCGCTAGTTGACTAGCCATCGCAAACTGCAGGGGGTTTCAGACATGTTGCATCTGTCCGATGTCACTAATGTCGATTCGTGTAGCGCTCACATTGCCACTTGCCACCACCACCTGATCGGTATCCGGCGCTTGATCGATAGTGAACGGGCGCAGATCGTGAAAGTACTGATCGCCGCACTGCTGGAAACACTGGCGGTAGTAGGTTCGCCCAAGTCGTGCACGGATGATCTTCGGCTCGAAGGGTGGATCGGGCAGATTAAAGCTCCACGTCACCGGCTGCTTCATCGTCAGCGCGTAGTCCGCCCAGATCTGCGGCATCAACTGGCGTGTAGACGCCTCCATACGCGCCAACGAATCTGCAGGCAGGTTTCGATGCTCTGACCAATACATGAAGTCTTCACGGGTCATCGCTTGCGACAACGCTATCGCAGGCACACGCGCGATATTCGCTTCGAAACACGCTCCGAGCGTGCCGGATGCCATGAAGAATCCAAGGCCCGTATTGATGCCGATGTTGATGCCAGACACGACGATGTCGGGGGGTTGCTCCATGAGGTTGTAGATGGCGAGGTTCACACAATCCGCAGGCGTTCCAGTGACCGCCCACGCAGACGTTCCATGCAGATCGATTCGCTGCGCGTAGATCGCACCGAACCGTGTCATCGATTTACCTTTCCAACTTTGTTCTTCAGCGGGGACAACCACCGTCAGATCGCCCAGCTTCTTGAGCACAGTGATCGCGAGCAGGAACAGCGGCGAGTCGTGACTGTCGTCATTGGTGAGGAGGATGCGCATGTGATGGATCGCCTATGCGCCGAGCATCGCTGCGAGTGCCTTGCCCATCTCACCGGTGACTCGTGCCGCAACCGGTTGTTTCGACGCTGCCCCGTAATACTCCGCCAGTGTGTCAAATCCCGCGAACGCTGGCGTGCGTCCGAGCCGCGGGAGCAACGCGCTCACGAAAAAAAAGCCTGGCACGACGGCGCAATCTGCGAGTGTTAACGAATTTCCGACCGCAAAAGCACCACTGCGATAGCCACCGTCCTTCAACAGCCGTTCAAACATGTCAAAGGTTTCATCCAGCGTCTTCAGACCTGCAGTCACTGCGGCCGTATCACGGGTCGAGGGATCAAGCTGCGTATACAGCGGCGACATGCGCGGGTAGAGGTACAGATCAACAAAGCGGGACAACAGCCTGACCTGCGCGCGCTGTTCCGGGTCTGAAGGTCTGAGTGGGTTTGCCGGGAAGACATCCTCGATGTACTCACAGATGACTTCGCTTTCCGGAATCACTCGCTTGCCAATGTCGAGTGCAGGGATCTTGCCCGTCGGGTTCATCGCTTTGTATTCGGGGCTACTGGTGCCCCCCGGCGCTTCGGCCAGCTCAATACCATTGCCATCGAGGCCCTTGGCATAAACCTGCATACGAACCCGTGCGGCGAATGGGGAAAGAGCGCCTTGATAGAGCTTCATGAGTAAATCCCTGAGGTTTGCAAAGCGGCGGATAGTACCGAAGATGGCGGTCAAACTGTGGACTGGATGAGTTGTCGTCGAGGTATCCAAGTGTTTTGGGGGTGGAGCGAACCTGTGCTTCAATCGACGCCAAGGGAATAAACGGCTGCCCTCGTGAAAAACGCCCTGGTCATGGCCGCGATGCTGGCAGGCACTGCCGTCATCGACGTCATCGTGCTCACAGCGCTCGGCATTACAGCCGGACGCTCTGCCACGGACGGCGAGCGCGCCGCTCTCTATGCCGGCATCGCCTACCTGCTCGTCGCGGTTGCGGCCGCAGTACTGTATTGGTCACTCAATCCAGCGTATACGTTGATGTCACGTATTCTCGCAACGGGACTCTTCTTTGTGCTCGAGTGTCTCGTCGCCGTTTTGATGGTTTTCATCACGTTAATCGTGCTCAATCGATAGCTCAAAGGAGTCCATCACCATGTCAGACCGAATCTCGCGTTATCCGTTTTTCCAGGAAGCCTTCCTGGTCAACGATCTCGATGCATCCATTCATAAATGGAGCGACCTCTACGGTGCAGGCCCGTTTCGCAAAGCGATGCACCACCAGACGGATCGCTTTCACTACCGTGGCACCGATCAGGAAGCCGATGTGTCCTACGCGTTTGGATACCTCGGCGAGACGATGATCCAGTTCATCCAGCAACACGACGACACACCGTCGATCTATCGCGACATGTTCAAAAAAGGCGAAGAAGGGTTTCATCATCTCGCCATACTCGTGCATGACTTCGAAGCCGAATATCAGCGGCTGATTTCCAAGGGCTTTGTCGACGCCTGTCGACTGTATGCTGATGGTGTGGACGCGGCCTACTTCGATACACGTGCCGTGAATGGTTGTTTCACGGAGCTGCACGGCGATCCGCAGCCTATTCTCGGTCGTTGGGCTGCTTTAAAACGCGCCCATGAGTTGTGGCGACCGGGGGACAGCGTCTATATCGAGCTGCCACGCATCGTTTGATCTTTACGGCGCCGGTACCAGCCGCTCAGGTGCGATTTCTTCCAGGGACTTGCCTGCCGTTTCCGGGAAAAACCAGTAGATCACTGGCGCGACCACGAGGCTGAAACCCACAAGGATCGCAATCGCAGCCCAGTTGCTGCCGACGAACTCAAAGAGCAGCGATACGCTCATCAGACCTGCAATTGCGCCTAACACAGACACACATTGTGTCGCGCCACTGGCGGAGGCACGCATGGACGTGGGGAAGAGCTCCACGCTATAGGTATTGAGAGTCACTGCCGCGCCCATCGTGAAGAAGAGCGCAGCGATCAACATCACCGGCGCGATCCAGCCACCTGTTGAATAGAACGTTATCAGCGTCACACCAAATCCCAGGCTAAAGAGCGCGCCTGTTGGTCGCCGACCAAAACGGTCGCTGAGCCATCCCGATAACGGATTGCCGATTACGGCGAGCGCACCACCAAAGAACATCAAGAGCGCGATTTCCGACGGAGTCCAACCGTGCACGTCCTGCAGGTATTTCGGTGCAAAAAAGGTCGCGCCAGCCCCAGCAACGCTGAAACAGAAAAGGGTTATCGCCAGAAGAAGGAAATTGCGTGGATGCTCTCGGACGATCCTGAGCACGTTGGAAACCAACGGCACTGGCGCATTATGCAAAACGTTTCCAAGCTCGGTGAACTGCCCCGTTTCAGGCAGCGTGCGTCGCCACCAGGCAATCAGGAAAAGCGGTATCACACCTATCAGATAAAGCGACCGCCAGCCATACGGCAACAATTCGACAAACCCGAACATCATGGAAGCGAATCCTGCACCGCCCGCTTGAATCGCAGCGGCGGCACCAATTCCCCAACCACGATTCTCTGGCGCGAACTCTTCGACGATCACCACCGCCGCGAGTATGCCTTCCGAAATCGCAAACATGCGCGCGATAAACTGGAGGAAAACAAACGATTCCACATTCGGCGCAAACGCCGTCATCGCAGTGGCCAGCGTATAGCCAATGATGGTGACGAGCAGCACCCGACGCCGCCCATAACGATCCGCAAAGGGGACGACAAAAAGTGCCAACAAAGCGCCACTGCGGATGAATGAGCCCAGTAGTCCGAGTGATCCTTCATCAATACCGAGTTCTGTCTGTATTTGCCGAAGATTCATCGACATCAGGGAGAGGTCGTAGGCTTCGAAGAAGGAGATTGCGAAAATCAGTCCGAGCACTTTCCACTGACGTGCGGACAACGCAGGTGCTCGCCCCAGATAGGGAGTAAAGCGGTACCATCTGCGTGGCTTCACGCGAGCAGGCGTTAGCCACCATCAGGAGCAATCATAAGCTGCCCCTACATCAGGCGCTCTTCGCCTTTGATCCGTCAACGTTGGGCCGGTCCGCCTTAGCCTGCGACTCAATCTTGTTAGCACCAGTGGGCTCCACAGCCGAACCATGCACGATACGCATGTTGGCGTGTCCCAGATGGTGCAGGCCGAAGGCTGACTGAATGGCGTTGTACATGCCCTGTGCATCGAGCGACTGGTTCACTGACATCTTGGCGAGCTTCAGACCCATGCTGGGTTGTTTGGCGATCTTCTCAGCCAGCGCGAGTGTTGCGCTCTCCAGGTCCTCACGTTTCACCACACGATTCACCATACCCAGTTCCTTGGCTTCCTGTGCAGAGATGGATTCACCGGTGAAGAGCATTTCTTTTGCCTTACGGTGGCCCACTTCCCAGGCGTGCACGAAGTACTCCACACCATTCACACCGAAGGTCACCACGGGATCGGAGAACTGTGCATCTTCACTGGCGACGACGATGTCGAAGGGCCACACCAACATGAGACCGCCGGCAATGGCTTTACCCTGGACCGAAGCAATAGTGGGCTTCGGCATGTTGCGCCAGCGCCAGCAGAAACCGAGGAAGACTTCCTGCTCATGGGCCATGTGACCTTCCTGGCCCGGACGGGTGTATCCACCAACGCCCATGCGGGGAGGCCCGAAGTCCCCGGGCTGACCACGTCCGGCCTTGCCCTTGATGTCATGGCCAGATGAGAAGTGAGGACCGTCGGCACCAATGATCACGACATGAACCGTGTCATCATGCATCGCAGCGTCCAGAGCGGCATCGATTTCGTAGAGCATCTGCGTGTTTTGCGCGTTACGCGCTTCCGGCCGCGCCAACATGATGCGAGCCACGTTTGCACTTGGTCGCTCGTAGCGAATCATCTCGAAAGGTCTTTCAGCAACGCCCATCACAGTCCCCCTGGGATATTCCCCTTTTTGAAACACTGAACTTAGAGTAACTCTGATCAATTCGATCCTGCGAATCGATCAGGTCGGAATCCTTCGGATTCCTCACATTTTTCCCTGCGTTTACACGGGCTTTGCCCGCGAATGCGCGTGCGAAGCCCGCGCTAAACGTATGGAAAGTAGTGGTGCTTCCATGCATCGCACAGGAAGGTCCGATTAATCAGACCTTCCTTAAGGTCAACTACCGAAGTATGCGACCAGCGAGTACGTTCGTCTCTGGCTACTTTGTTCGTCCCCGACAGACTTACTCGAGTGTGTACTCCGTCAGCCTATATTCCGTCAGGGATTCAAGCGCTGCCCGAATGCGGTAACGATCGCTGCCTGGTTCAAGCGCGTCACCGCGCAAATCGACCAAGGACCACGCCCATATCCGAGCTGGCGCAACCTCGAGTCCTTCTCCCAATCGATCCAGCCGATGGCGGAGCAGTGCTTTCATGTCGACAACATCTTGCATGCGGCCCATTGGATTGCGCATATAGACAACCGCCTCGTAGGCTGGGTCGCCGGAGAGACCCTTGGGGTCGATGGCGAGCCAACCACCCAACTTCGTATCACGCAACACATTCTCGTGATGCAAATCACCGTGCAGAAACGTCGGTGCCGTGGTGCTTTCCAGCAACGTGGCAGCTAAGGCACCACCTGTGCCCACATACTCTCCTAGTCCCATCATGTCGATCGGCGAGATTCGTCGCATCGCCATAGCCAACTCGAGAAAGACGTCAATCGCTTCATCATCACGTTCAGGTCGCCACACTGACGCCAGCGATTCACCAAGCTGATCCATCAAGAGCGAGCCGCTCGCCGGATCGGAATCGAGGATACGTACACCGGGCCAACCTGACATACGTTCTGCGGCGAGTCGCCCGGTGGTCTGCTCTTCATCTTGAAAGGGAACCTTGAGCACACGCACGCCATCGGTCCACACCCTCGAGCAATAGCCACCCGGCAACTCGGCAGTCGGCACGAAGCCGAAAAACTCAGTTCCCTGTGAAATTCGGCGTCTCTGGTGTTCGATAGGTTCTCCGCGCCAGAGACGCATCGTCAGTGGCTGCGGTTAGCAGATTCTGATCGAAGTCCATATGCATGACGGCTTCATCGAACGCCCCACTAATGGCATTGACGCTGCGTTTGATCATCTGCGCTGCAACGGGGGGCTTTCCTGCGTAGAAATGAGCCGTTTCGGAGGCACGCGTTAGTAGCTCAGCACAAGGAACCACTTCATCAACGACGCCCCAACGCTCCAGCAATGCAGCCCCAATGCGTTCCCCCCCGATGACAAGACGTTTGGCCCGAGAAGGTCCAGCAAGACGCGTGATCAACGGCAACCCCCACCACTGCAGGTTAATGCCGATGTCGATCTCCGGGTAACACAGAAAGGCATCGTCTGCGGCGATACGAAAATCGCAGGCCGTCGCAAGACAGCCACCTCCTCCCATGGCGGCACCGTTCCACGCCGCAATGCTGATCTGATCCATATCGAGCCAGGCACGGATGACGCGGCCGCCCATGCGCGCGTGGCGACGACGTTGAACCAGTGGAAGCGCTGCGGTCGGTCCGCTACCCGGACTTGGGCTAGAGAGGTCGGCGCCAGAAGAAAAGTGTTTACCGTCACCCGTAAGGATCACCACTCGAATATCGGGTTCATCGCGCATGGACAGTGCGACGAATTCGAGTTCCTTGAGCACATCAAAGCTGAGTGCATTGGCGCGCTCCGACCGCTTGAGTGTCACGGTCGCAACCGGACCCACAGCGCTCACTGCGAGGTGGCGGTGGTCATTCATGGCGAGCATCTCCTTCAGTACTCGTCCGGAAAGACGAGTCATCCAGATAGTCGCACCATCAACGGGATGTCAAGTCGCCAGCCACCGTTGAACCATCGCTTTGAGCGCGGCACGGTTGTATGGCTTCGACAGGAAGTCATCGGTCCCTGCTGCGACACATCGCTCACGGTCTCTCGTCATCGCGCGGGCTGTCAGCGCGATGATGGGGACCCGCCTACGACCCTCACTCTGCTGCTCTCTCTGCCGAATGCGTCGTGTTGCTTCGTATCCATCCATGACCGGCATCTGGCAGTCCATGAAGATCAGATCGAACGACTGGTCCAACAGCAACTTCAAGGCTTCTTCGCCGTTCTCAGCGATGTGCACCGAACAGCCCATCTCGGTCAGCATGTCCTGGGCGACGACCTGATTGATCGTGTTGTCTTCAACGACGAGAACACGGCTCACCGTTTGCACAACGTCTGCGGGCTCTTGTACGACTCGAACGGGCGCTGCCAACGTTCTGGCTGCCATCAACGCGCGAACCGAAGACTGTAGCTCTGCCTGCCGCACCGGTTTACTCAAGTAGAGGTTGATCGCCGGATGCCGTCCTTGTCCGGTTTCGTTCACACCCGCAGCGGAGCTCAGCATGATCATCGGTGTGGAGGGAGTGTCTTTGTCGGACGAGATGGCCTCGGCAAGGTTATTGCCACTCATCTCCGGCATTTGCATATCGAGCACGATCAGGTCGAAGGGCAAACCACTGATCACGCCGGCGCGAACCATCTCAAGCGCACGACGACCTGATCCGGTCACAGCAGTGCGCATGTTCCAAGATTCCAATTGCGCCTGCAGGAGTTCCCGATTGGTCGGGTTATCGTCCACGATCAAAACACTCACGCCGCTCAATTCAGCACTGCTTTTAGCCGTTTTGATGGACGCATGTGTGCTTTTTGCGAGCGTTAAGCTGAACCAAAATGTCGAGCCCTGTCCAATGGTGCTTTCAACGCCAATGGATCCGCCCATGAGTTCAACGAGCCGTTTACTGATGGCGAGGCCGAGATCCGTACCACCGAACCGTCGGGTAGTACTGCTGTCGGTTTGAGTAAACGAATCAAAGATGTGCGTGTGGTGTGCGGCTTCGATGCCAATTCCTGTATCACGTACTTCAAACCGCAGATCGATTTTGTCAGCGCGTTCAGCCGCGAGGTAAAGGCTTGAAGATCGAGGAGAAAACCGTGGAAGAGTTTAATCGAATTGGTGTCTATTTCGGGCTGTCGGTCGTTCACGTTCAACCCGTTGATCGTGAACGACCGACATAACGATCGAAGCTCAAGTGCAAAGGATGGACTTTTCACCTCGATCACCGTCTGGAATACAGAACACCTAAAAGAAACACAAATTGGCTCGCGTAGATCGCCACCAAGTTACCTGCGCCGTTAGAGAACGTTACTGTTTGAGAGTTTTCGCCAATCAAATGGGCTTCAGCGCCAACTACCCCTACCAATCTGAAAGCCACGATACCCGTTGGTTGCGACGTCCCGACAGAGCTTCAGATACTTCTGCGTATTGGCGTAATACAGGAGCTCACGCTGCTTGCCAGGCACGTTCGCACCGACGTACCAGGAGTCGGCCAAATGCAGTAGTGAATCAGCAAACTCTTCGCGCATGTGTTCGCCCCAGACACGCGCGGCTTGTGGCGTGGCTTCGATGCGCGTATAGCCTGAATCACGCACGTGGCGCAGACACTCAACGACCCACTCGCCCTGCAATTCTGCACAGGTTGGACCGTTGCAGAACGCCGTGGGGCTTTGCGGCCCATACAACATCAAAAGATTCGGAAAGCCCGGCATCGCCATGCCGAGATGTGTCACCACACCATTGCGCCACAGGTTCGAGAGCGATGTGTCTTCAGTACCATGCCAATCAATCGCAGTAATGCCACCGGTGCTGGCATCAAATCCGGTAGCGAGCACCAGAACGTCGAGTTCAGTTTCACTCTCCGACGTAAGCACTCCATGCGGCGTGATCCGTTCAATCGGCGTTTCTTTCACATCAACCAGCGTCACATTCGGTTGATTGAACACCTCGTAGTAGTTCTGCTCGAGTGAGGGCCTTTTGGAGCCGAATGGATGTGGTGCTACATCCGGCGCGAGCTTGCGTGCCACATCTGGATCGTTGATGCGTGCACGTGTCCGATTTCTCCAGAAGGCATAGGCGAGCGCGTTGGCGTTCTTGTTGGAAAGTACGTCGTTGAAGGTGCCCGCCCAGAAATGAAATCCACCTTCTTGCCAAGCCCACTCAAAGCGACGATGACGCTCATCGGGTGTTACATCCAGCGCAGATCGAGGTTCTGCCTGAATGTCGTGGTAACTCGTCGCGGAAATGGCACGACGAGCGAGCATCTCCGGGTACTTCGCCTTGAGTTCCTCCTGCGCAGCTGCGTCGTAACGAATTTGGCGCATCGGCAACGCAAGATTGGGTGTGCGTTGGAAGATGGTGAGGTGGGACGCGAGTGGCGCGGCCTCCTGGATCACTTGCACACCACTCGCACCTGTACCGATTACACCGACCCGCTTACCGGCAAGCTCTACACCTGACTGTGGCCAGAGTCCGGTGTGATGACATTCGCCTGCAAACGATTCGAGACCTGGAAGATTAGGCACGAACGCCTTGCTCGCGAACCCAAGGCAAGGCACCACAAAGCGCGCCTGAATTTCATCTCCGGTGTCGGTGCTGATTCGCCATTGATTGGCCGCGCCGTCAAACGCCGCCGATTTGACACAGGTGTTGAAACGAATGTCCCGCGACAGATCGAGCTTCGCATCGAGATGATCAAAGTACTTTCGAAGTTCAGCGTACCCGGGGAAACGTTCGCTCCAGTTCCACTCACGCCAAACCGATTCCATGGAGAACTCGTAGTTCGGAACGTGTGAATCCACCCGCGCACCTGGGTAGCAGTTCCAAAACCAGATGCCTCCGAGTCGACTGCCGGCCTCGACCAGCAAGACCCGGAAGCCCTCTTCGCGCAGGCGATGCAGTTGATAGAGGCCATTAAACCCAGCCCCGATCACCACTACATCTGTTTCCACACCGTGCATCGATCACCTTTAGATCCTTCTCACAGCCGAGCTGCGGACTCACCAAGTGGTGCCCACGCGAGCAGCGAGCCATCACCCTCAAAGGTATTGCGAACAAGTTTGACGCCAACTGAATCCGCCATGGCTTTGTATTGCATCCATGACTGTACGGCGACAATGGGAGTACCTGGGCCTTCGTCAAACTGCAGCGGACCATAAACGTTGGCGGTGTAAATGAGGTCTTCATCACTCACGCGTTGAGTCGCTTCGTGACGTGCACCCGCAGGTTCATAGAACCACACACCGGGACCATATCCTTCAGGAGGACCCGCGCGATAACCAATTCGTCCTGACAACACGAGGAAATCTGCGGCGCCGAGGTGGTAGTGAGGTCCAGCAACCCCGTTATGACGCACGATCAACGAGGTGATGCCGGTCTCTTCGCTGACACGAAGAACCTTAAGGCCCATGTCGGGAACCGACGGGTTTTCAATCCACGGCACTTGCTTGGTATCCACGAAGTGCGGATGCACCTGGCTGGCCGAACTTCCCGACGCGGCCTTGTCGACCAAGGCCCCGGCGCTGTTTCCGGCAATGGCCAGAGGCTCACGCGGCCCTTGCCACTTCGGCGACTTTTTCGCCTCTGGGGGCTGCATACACTCCGCCAACGTATTCGGAATCAGCGTGAGCCCGCGATCATGCGCCGCAGCGAGTACATCAAGCGCGGTGAGCAGACTGCTGACACGACCTTTGTCTCCGAGGAACGCGACAGGCCCATAGAAGTTGCCCAAAAATTCGGTATCGACGTCAGCGGTGAGTGCACCGATACGCGCGTTCGCCGGTACATAACCCCACGTGCCGGGTTCGAGTGTGCTCTCCAGTGCGCCGCCTACATACCGCATACCGCCGGACAACACGATCATGTCCATACCACCGAGATAGACCAGATCACGCACGGTTGTCCCTGCTCGAATACGAGCGATCACCGAGAACATGCCACTTTCACTGCTGGCACGAAGGGGCTTGATGGCAAGGCCCGGCGCTTGCGGCAAATCGATCCACGGCAGATTGTTGGTATCTACACCACCTTCGATACCGGTGGGATTAAAGTCGGGGTTGTAACCTGCGTTCATAACTTTGTTGCGCCTCCCGCAATTCGAATTTGAAACCGTATCACCAGGGATGCACGTCCCCGGTCCACTTCATGAACGTGCCGGTATCGGCGAATGTCATCGCGGCGATGGTTTTGCGCACGCCGGTGGCACTTTCTTCTGGAGAAATGTCGGCCACATCACCTGCCATCTCGGTTTTCACCCAGCCCGGATGCATCGGTACGATGATCACGCCTTGCTCACGAAACTCCGTGGCGAGACCGGTCATGAGGCGATTCACCGCCGCTTTGGCGCTCGCATAGGAATAGCCGATGACGTGGTCGTAGGCGTGCGCGCCTGTCTGACTAGAGATGGTAACGATCTTTTTCTGCCGCCCGGCGAGCACGTTCGGCATAAAGGTCTGGATAACCCGGAAAGGCCCCATGGCCATGACGTTCAGCTCATGCGCCCAGTTGTCGTAGTCCATGTTGGCGAAGACTTGTGTATCGAGGCCGCCCCATACACCCGCGTTGTTGATGAGCACGTCGATGGGTGTATCGCCAATCTCTGCTCGGCATGTTTTGACGGAAGTACTGTTGCCTACTTCCATTGCATGCACAGTAAGTCGCCCCTGCGACGCTGCAGCAATCGCGTTGAGACGGGTCGCCTTCGCGGGCGAGCGACAGGTCGCATAGACGCGGTCGCCCGCTTCGGCGTATTGCCTGCAAAGTTCGAACCCGATGCCACGGGCTGAGCCGGTGATGAGGACCCTGGTCATGAGCCTTCTTTCTCCTGTCCTTCTCGAATGGTGGTCATGAGTGTCTGATGGAAATGGCGAATACGAATCTCTTGATAATTCGCAAGTGTCGCCCCACCTTTCAGCGCAGTCTGTGCCCCTTCCTGGGCCGCCTGCATGTTGCCCGTATCCTGGTCGAAGACATGACCCACGTAGGGATCCATGCCTGGAACCGTCGAATAGGACTCCTCCGCCTTCAGCCACACCGGCTCAGCAGGCTCAACCACTGTGCCGTCTTTGGGTCGTGGTGCCAGGAGAATCAGATCAAACAGCGTCCGATTATGATGCAGACCTAAGGGCCTGAAGCGATAAACGATGGGAAACGTCAGGCCCACAAAAAACTGCTGATTCGGAAAGACGAAGTAGGCGATGGAGTCGACGATCTCCGAGTCACTCACAGCGCCAAGATCAGAACCGGCCTTTGCCGTACTGTCGCGAAAAAATTGCGCCATCACAGCTCGGGCCGTACCCCCTTTCGGAACCGTTAGTCGCTCACTCACCTGACTGCGATCACCAACCAAAAAGAGATCGAGGATGTCCTGTTCGCTCTGGGGTTCCATGCAGTAGGCAGAAGGAATGCCCGCGACGTTGATCAGCCGGCTGACATAGTCGCCATAGATATCGTACTGGGTATTGGCGTCACCATTGGTGCGCATCAACTGCGCGTGCGTCTCCATGACGTGGTACGCCTCGAGGAACGCTTCGGAGGCAATCTTCCAGTTGCAGTTCAGTTCTTTCTGGACGTGGTGGCTGATATAGCGATTTTCAAAGGTCTTGCTCTGAACATGAGCAGGCAGCGGTTCCAACCACTCCTGAAGCGGTTTCGCGTTTACATCGAGGTTGATGAAAACAAACCCGCCCCAGCATTCCGCACGAACCCGTGAGAGCCCAACATCATCCGGGTTCACATGCGGAAAATCCCACTCACAGGGAAACGACTTGAGCGTGCCGTCGAGACGCCAGTCCCAGCCGTGATAAGGACAACGCAGCGACATCCCATGGCCACTCGAAAAAGAAGGCTTGAGCTTCGTACCGCGATGCATGCAGGAATTGCGGTAAGCCTGAATAGCTCCGGACTCCGTACGTGTGACGATGACAGAGTACGGTCCGATGTCGTAAACGTGATAGTCGCCGGGTTCAGGAATGTGCTCTTCACGGCACGCCCACTGCCATGTCCTCGGCCACAGGTGCTTCACCTCAAGATCATGAAACTCCGGGGATGTGTAACGTGAATAGGGAATGTCCTCGTCACCCAGAAAGGAATACGACTGCTCACGCAGATAGTTGGGCACCACGCGGCTATCCCGATCGAGCAGGTCCTGGACACTGATGCCTGGATAACGAGCGTCGCCTGGTTTGAGTTTGATCGGCGTGTTCATGTTTCATCCCCTCGGCAGCTATCCTCCAGCACTATCTGCTCAACCACAAGCCGGGAGCAGGCTGATCATTCTCGGTCATGTTCGCGCTCTGTTATCGTTGCTTCCCCATGACGGAGTGCTTCAGATTTTGCGCTTACTCCTTACCCTACTGATCACCCTCCTAGTCCTCCTGGTGCCAACAATCGGGCTCACACAGCAGAGCAAACAGTGTGGTGAGTCGGGCGTCTGGCTGGAAATTCTTGGGGCCGGTAGTGGTGAACTTTCAACCGATTGGGCCGGGCCATCCTATGTCGTGTGGATTGATGACAAAGCACGCCTGCTGGTAGATGCGGGCGCCGGCAGTACGACGCAATTCGCCAAAGCTGGTGGCAAGTTCGAAGACCTCGATGCCATCGTTCTCTCCAGCATTCAACCGAACCTGACGAGCGCGCTGCCGGAATTCGTTCAAGGTTCGCTCGCCACATCAAGGGACCGGATTCTGCCGATCTTTGGCCCGGATGGCCGAGGCACCTATATCGGCACGAAAGTTTTCTTCGATCGACTCATTGGCGAACAAGGCGCGTGGCCTGAGTTTGCACGACTGCTACGAATTCGCACGCTCGCTGGATATCGCCTCGACGTCGACGAGGTACCGACCTCTGGCAAACGTCGTTGGGCCGGATACCGCACAGAAAATCTGCAGCTTTCTGCCATCGCCGTTGATCACGGCGATCGTCCAGCGCTCGCATGGCGTGTGGATGTGGGTGAGATCGCCTTTGTCTTTGCGGGTTCCTTCAGCCACGACAAATACGACCTGGTGAAGTTTGCAGCATCAGCGGACGCCTTGGTCGCCACTCACGCGATTCCTGAAGCCACACGCGGAACGTTGCGCGAAACCTATGCACCGCCTTCCAAGATCGGCGAGGTTGCTGCCGAGGCTAATGTCCGCACGCTGATTCTTGGCCAACGTGCCGAGCGTACCCGTGGACGAGAAACCCTGAGCACGGAAGCGATCACGAAGAACTTCAAGAAATCACTGATCTTCGCCAACGATCTCGAGTGTTGGGGTTTCTAACAAGGGCACCAACAGGTTCAGAGCAATGGCGTGATCAGCGCCTCTACCCGCGCCTGTAGCTCACTCAGTCGGTAAGGCTTCGGAAGGAACGAAACGCCTTCGGTACCGGCCAGCCGCGCCGCCGTTTCGTGGGCATCAAATCCACTCGAAAGGAGCACCGGCAGATCAGCACGGATTGTACGCAGCGCATGGAACGGCGCTTCACCGTCCATGTCCGGCATGCTCATGTCGACAATGGCGAGCGCAAATTCTTCAGGCTCTGACTGCAGCAGCGCGACCGCCTCACGACCACCGGTAGCCGGACACGCGCGATAACCGCAACCCACGAGGACCGCTAACACCATTTCCCTCACCGCATCCTGATCATCAATCACAAGGACTCTGGGTGCCTGCGTCAGTTTCTTTCCGAGTTTTGGCCGTTCGACGGCTAAAACCTCCGCAGCACTGGTCGGGAGATACAACGTAAAACGGCTACCTCGTGAAGGCTCCGACCAGACATCGAAGCCTCCACCCAAAACACGTGCTATGCCCAGCGCCGCCGCCAACCCAAGACCTTGGCCGTTCGGCTTGGTGGAAAAGAACGGATCAAAGATGTGTTTACGAGTTTCCGGTGTCATGCCTACACCCTGGTCTACAACCCGCACAAAACAATAGCTACCCGCTTCTCGCATCTGTGGTGGTTCAAGCTGACTAGCCGCTTCGGCATCGAGCTCACTTCGACCGACTTCGACACGAAGCGAACTGCCAAGTTCGGTCATCGAATCGGCAGCGTTGATGATGAGGTTGAGCACGATCTGCTGAATCTGACCACGATCCGCGATAACGACTTCCGCGCGCCTCGCCTCGGTGACGATCAGTTCGACGTTCTGGGGCAACGTGCTTCTTGCAAGCCGACCCACTGCGGTGACTTCCCTGACCAAATCAACTGGTATGGTAACGAGCGCACTTCGACCGGCATAAGCAAGTAATTCTCGCGACAAGAGCGCTGCTCACTCTGCCGCTTCGAGAATGGAATCGACTTCTCCGCCGACCTGTTCTGGCAAATTTTGCTGCTGGAGCGCACTGGTACGCCCAATGATGATGGCGAGAAGATTGTTGAAGTCGTGGGCGACTCCGCCAGCAAGAATGCCGAGACTCTCCAGACGATCTGCATGTGACAGTTTCTCTTGCAATTCTTCACGGCGACGCGCCTCTTCTTTAAAGCGCGCGAGATTGGTCTCCGCGGCCTGACGTTGCCGCTCACTCTCTGCCTCCGCCTCCGCCAACCGCTCGCGAAATCGGAACGAGAGCAATTGCGAAATGTAAGCCAACATCAGCGAGGAACCATATAGCAGCACCGGTGAACCGGTGACCGCGATACCAGGCCCAAAGACAGATCCAACCACAATCGGAATGGCGACTACACCGCTCTGCCAAAAAAAGCCCGCCAACTCACGCCAACCAATCCTAGACCGATCTGGTTTATAAGCTGCGCAAAAAACGCATCTCCCTGACCGGTGACGCCGAGCACGACCGAGTTGTTGACCGCGATGACGGTCGTAAACCAGCCGACGATCACATCGAGGCTCGGTGCTTCTCGTCTCCACTTATATGCCGTGACGAAAAAGAGCACGCTGGTGAGCAGGCAGATCGGCGGAAAAATCTGCAAGGCCAGCCCTTGCTGCATGAATTGGTGGGCGACGGCCGCACCGATGTAGTACAGCCCAAAGAACATCGAAACAGGGAACACTGCATCTCGGACCGCCATACCATGTAGCTTGGTTTCGATCTCGGCGACGTTGGGCCTTGAGCTGGCTGGAGGGCGGCTGGTGGTGGCCTGTGACACTTGACTAACTAAGCCTTTGTTTACCTGCATTTTGCGGCACCACGACCATAATGGGCAGGACTTCCGCGAGTTCACTCATGATTGACACGTTGTCGGAGTGCCTATGCTCGATACTGCAGACTCTCACAGCCGGCTCCACCGGACTTGGTTCGGTGAACTCCCCTGCGGTTGGGCCGACGATACTTTTCGTCGAAGCTGGTTCACGTACAACCCCGCATTCGACATGGAATTGCACAACAAATTCGGGCGTACTCTTGAGAGTATGGAGGAGCCCGTCATCACGCCAAACACCGCGGCGCGTGATGCGCTCACACTGATTCTGTTTTGGGACCAACTGCCGCGCCATCTGTATCGCGGAACACCTCGCGCATTCTCTTTCGACCCTTTGGCGATAAGGCAAGCTGCCGAGGGTCTTCGCCATCACCTCGACGCGGAACTCAGCTTCGATGAACGCGCGTTTTTCTACATGCCCTTCATGCACTCCGAGAAGATGGAAGATCAGACGTACTCGCTCCAGCTATTTATAGCCTTGCGAGACACTACTCCGAAGGGCATGCGTCATATCACGGGTGGTTATCTGCGTTCTGCGCAAGAACATCACCGCATCATCTCCAAGTTCAGCCGTTTTCCCCACCGCAACGAGATCCTCGGACGAACTTCTACACCTGCCGAACAAGCGTGGCTCGACCACAGCTCAAATCGATTCGGCCAAGCACCGAAACCTACCTCTGGTGGCGTTGAAACAATTCAGGGTTTTGTCGGAGAGCCCGACAAGTAGTCAAACGCAAGTTGGCTCATGAGTATCACACCTGGAAGGAGTGCCGCTTCATCGATGTCGAACAGCGGCGAGTGATTCGGCACTGCTTCCTGCGGACTCACGTGTTGCGGTCGCGCACCGATAAAGAAGAAAAAGCCCGGAATTGCTTTCTGATAGTGCGCGAAGTCCTCAGCGCCGGTGTTCAGCGGCGCGGGCATCACACGATCTTCGCCGTATACCGCCTTCAGCGTCGGCAACATACGTTGCACGAGATCCGGATCGTTCCAAGTCACTGGCACACCCGGCTCGATTTCAAGGGTGGCTGATCCACCCATAGATTCGGCAATACCCGCCACGATACCCCGCATTCGCTGGTGAATGACTCGAAGTGTGGCTGGATCAAAACTGCGAATGGTGCCTGACAGGCGCGCCGTGTCAGGAATGATGTTGTTGCGCACACCGGATTCAAACATCCCCACCGTCACCACCGCAGGCGCCGTGGTGATGTCGACATCGCGGCTGACGATGGTTTGCAGCGCTGTGACAATCTGCGCGCCGATCACAATGGGATCCACACCATCCCACGGCCGTGCACCATGTGTTTGTCGGCCTGTTATGACGACGTCAAACCGTTGTGCACTCGCCATCGCTTCCTGCGCTCGCCACGACGCAGTACCCGCAGGACCTTGTTGACCCACATGCAGACCGAAGATGGCCTCCACATTGAGGGCTAGCAACACACCTTCGCGAATCATCAGTGAAGCACCACCGTCTTCACCCCGCGGCGCGCCTTCTTCTGCAGGCTGAAAGATGAACTTCACCGTTCCAGGTAACTCGCTGCGAATCGATGCAAGCACTGACGCAGCACCCAGCAGAATGGCCACGTGCGCGTCATGGCCACAGGCATGCATCACGGGCACATCTCGACCTTCGTATTCAGCGCGCGCAGTCGAGGCGAAAGGCAGGCCCGTCTCTTCGGCAACCGGTAACGCATCCATGTCGGCTCGTAGTGCCACGACAGGGCCCGACTTCGCTCCTTTCAGGATCGCAACCACACCCGTACGCGCAACACCACGCTTCACCTCGAGACCCAACGATTCAAGGTGATCGGCGATCTGTGCTGACGTGCGATGTTCACGGTTGGCGAGTTCCGGGTGTTGATGCACATCACGCCGCCACGCAATCACCTTTGGCTCAATGCGCTCCGCCTCCACGCGGATGCGCGACGCCAGCGATTCCGCCATCGCCGGCCCCGATGTCATCAAAATCAACAGTAGCCCGATCAACTGGCGCCCCATGAACCCACTCCCGTTCTTCGTCGGTTACACTGCACGTTCCTGGATTCACATTCAAACAAGGCCACCTGCCTTCTCGGCTGAGCCTTTAGGGGGACCTACCATGCCATTTGATTTGTCGGTTACCGACGAACTGCTGTCGACCACTCGTGCGGTGCGCAAGCGCCTCGATCTCACCAAGCCCGTACCTCGCAAACTGATCGAAGAGTGTCTAGAACTCGCCGTGCAAGCGCCGACCGGTTCGAATTCTCAAGGCTGGCGTTGGGTCGTCGTCGACGATGCCGCAAAGAAAAAAGCACTGGCAGATCTTTACCGCAAAGCGGCAGGTGGTTATCTCACCGCAGCAGGTGAACAGGCCAAGAGTTCCGGTGATGCACAGCAACAACGGGTTTTCTCGAGTGCGATCTATTTGATGGAGCATCTGCACGAAGTACCGGTGCATCTGATCCCCTGCCTCGAAGGCCGTCCGCCGGCAAATACACCGCCGGCCATGTACGCGGGGATTTATGGTTCGATCTTCCCGGCAGTTTGGAGTTTCCAATTGGCCGCGCGATCACGTGGCCTCGGCACTGCGCTGACGACCTTGCACCTGGCTTTCGAAAAAGAGGCTGCAGAGATTCTTGGACTGCCGGAGAACATCCTGCAGGTTGCGCTATTGCCGGTTGCCTTTACCAAGGGCGAAGACTTCGAGCGCGCTTCGCGGCCGCCGGTGTCGAAGATTACCCATTGGAACAAGTGGTAACCAAAGACCTACAAAGAGCGGCGGCTATGGAGGGTTCAAACGTCGCTCAAGTTCCGCACGAAACGTTGGGAAAAACCGCTCAATGTCCATGATGTCGAACACCGGCAGTATTGACGTATTGGGTTCATGCTCGAGCAAGAATTGAAACGCCTGCACCAGCACCCATTCGTGGGTGCAACGCCGGCCACTGAGCATCCGATAGGTCGCCTGTGTCATACGCACCTCGTGGACCGTGGGTCGCTCGCCCTGCACGGTGACTTGGTAGAGATCTTCTTCGATGTGCGAGACGCTGATCATTCAATCATCTATTCCATTGAGTAAGACCAGTCATGCCGCAAGTTTTTGATGAGCTGATCGCCGAACTCGAAGCCACCTGGTACGGCAAGATTCCCATCACCAAGGCGATGCAGGCAAGGGTGAAGTCCTTCGATGGCAATGTCCTGATCGTCGAAGCTGCCCTTGAGCCCAATATCAATCTGCATGGCACGGCGTTCGCCGGAAGTCTCTACACCGTGTGTGCGCTCACATGTTGGAGCATAGTTCATCTGCAAACCACGATGCGCGGCGCTAGAGGTTCCATCGTTCTTGCGAGTGGCCACATAGACTATGCGAAGCCGGTGAAAGAGAACCTCGTCGCGACGTGTGTGTTTGGTGAACAAGAGGCTGCTTTCACGCGCCTTAATGAATCCGGCAAGGCGAGATTTCCTCTGACTGCGACCATTCCTTCGGGCGGTGCAGAAGCTGCGACTTTCAAAGGCGAATACGCTTTTTTGCGCGCGGCGCACTGACCTTCACCGCAGCCTGATCCACGCTGGTTTGCAGGAGTTCAGACAACCACTTGGTGGCAGGGTCACGCGAATCCTGCAGCGTCAACATCGACACGCGAATCTGCTCCGCCTCGAACGGGAGCGGGTAAATCTTGAGCCCGAGGGTGTCTTTCTGACTCTCCGCCAAGCGTCTTGGGCATGTGGCAATGAAGTCGGAATCGGCGACGATGGCCAGTGCAGTAAGCCAATGAGGTACCACCATGAATTTCAACCCGTCCATGTCGGTGGAACTGTCGTTGCGGGAAATCTCGCTGTCCGCTTCGGCGAAAACATGCACTAAACGTTGATAGGCCGCCGCACTCATCCGCTGTGGCGCGAGTACATTACCCTGCCTCGCGACGACACAAAATTCATCGTCATAAAAATGCTGTCGTTTGAACGGACTACCTTCCGCGGACACAAATCGTCCAATGGCGAGATCAAGTGAGCTACGCCTGAGTTGTTCTCGCGCTTCATCGTCACTCAGATGCACGATCTGCAGACGGCACGCCGGCGCTAGATCCAGCAGCGCTTTGAACACACGGCTTCCTACGGTGACCGAAACAAACTCTGGCGCTGAGATCCTGAACAATCGCGTCGAAGCTGAAGGGTCAAACGTCCTCGGCGCATCCACCAGCATCGCCAGGTCGGCAACAAGTTCACGCACACGTTGTTCAAGTGCCAGTGCTCGACGGGTCGGTTCCAGTCCCCGCTGTAATCGGAGAAACAGCGGGTCATCGAACATATCCCGCAACCGCCCAAGGGAATGGCTCACCGCTGACTGACTGAGTGCGAGATCTGCGGCTGTCTGCGTCACTGATCGGGTAGCGAGCAACGAGTGAAAGACCAGTAGCAGCGAGCCGTCGATCTTCCTGATTCCTACAAAATCAATATAATTTATTTAGCAATATCACTTCCGTCGATAACACAAGCCTATCAGGGTTGGCTGCAACTGCCGATGGACATCACTCATGTTTGTATTTCGTTCGATTCTTCTGTTGCTGACGCTGCTTGCCGGTACGGTGGCTGCCGAAAGTAATCCACCCAACCTCGGGGTCTATTCGGCGCTACGCCTGGCCTCCGACTACCGATTCAACGGCGCGAGCAACTCCGATGGAAAACCAGCGCTACAAGGTTATGTGCACGTCACACATTCGAGTGGTTGGTATAGCGGTGCATGGGCCAGTAGCGTGGACTTCAACGACCCGGAAAAAACACGTGGTGAACTGGATCTCTACGCTGGTCGATCCTTCCTGCGTGACGCCATGGAATATCGCGCAGAGGCCATGCACCTCTCCTTCGATGAACACGTGCCAGGACCCACCTATGACTTCTGGCAAGGCAAAGTCGTGGCGCGGCGCTACATCAACACGTCCTGGATCGAAGCCTCCCTCACCCACACGCCACGTGGACCTTATGCCGGCGGCGCCCAGTCGCAGGTGCGGCTCGAAGCCCAGTACGGGTTTTCTCAAACGCTCAGGGCTACGGGCCTTCTCGGCTACGGTCTCAACCGGGAACGACCTGATCGTTTTTACGGCGCAATCGGGCTTGAATTGGATTGGCGGAAGCTGACCTTTGGTGCGCAGTGGTTAGGGACCGATCAAAGTCGCGATGAATGCTTCGGTGAGAACTGGTGCGAACCCGGGTTCGTTGGATCGGTCACGCTTTGGTCCTGGTAACTGACGGCCAGATTCTTAGCGATGGATCGCGACGACGAGCTGATCTAACTGACGCTGATACTCCGTGGCGTCGTTGTAGCGGAGCGCACAAACCAATCGCTCGACCCCCAGGCGTTCAAACGCTTCGACTTCCCGCTGCGCGTGATCAGGTTCTGTCAGAGGGAGCGCAGCAAAAGCTGTAACAGGACCACGCGCCTTACCGGCGTCCGCTGCAAGCTGCTCGAAGCGCGCCAGATCAACGGCAAGACCTGCGGCATCTCGCGCCATTGGCAACCACCCCAAATCAAAACGAAGCGCACGCGTGAGTGCATGGGGGGCACGTCCACCGACGTAGATCGGGGGCTTCGAGGGTCTTGGATCAAAGATGAAGGGTTGTCCATTGAGCTCAACTACAGGCTCAGCAAAACACCGGTTCAAAAATTCAAGCTGTGTGTCGGTGATTCGCCCTCGCTGGCGTCGTTCGATGCCGAGTGCCTTGAACTCCGCATCCATCCAACCCAGCCCAACACCGACAACGAGGCGTTCACCCGTAAGTTCATGCGCGGTCGCGATGGCCTTGGCGGTCGGCAGTGTGGGTCGATATGGCAGAATGAGTGCGCCTACACCGAGGCGAATGTGGCAAGTCATGCCACCTAACCAGGCCAACGTGGTGAGCGGGTCCGTATAACGTCCACCGCTGCCTTCAGCATCATCGGGTGGAATCGCAATGTGATCGGTGATCCAGACTGATTCGAAGCCGAGCGCCTCAGCGTGTTCTGCGCAAGCACGCATCGTTTCCCGCCGGCTCTGCGGACCCATGTTGCGAAGCGTGACACCAATCTGCATCAGGTCCTCATCCCGCCACGTGCGCAGACGGGCGCCTTCTTCACGAAGGCTGCGATCCGCAGACCAAGGCCAAAGACTGACAAGGCCACAAACACCCAGTACCACGGAATCACGAACGCTGTACCCAACCAGCTTTGGAAAAAGATGATCCATATCCAGTGCATGCCAAAGGTATGAAGGTGTCCCCACCAAGCGCCCAACACCCGCTGCGAGAGGCGATTTGAGGTCAACGACATGAACCAGAAGAGCACAAACGCAAGACCACCGAAGATGATCGTGATGAGCTCGATCTCTTCTCCCGTTTCCTGGAAGTAGAGCACGATGTAGGCGAAATGAACGGTATGGGCGATCGCTGCAGCGAGGCCGAGATAACAGCGATGAAGGACGAGCCACTGACCTTGGCCCAAGACACTTACCATTGGGCGTGCGAGGTATGCCAGCATGAAGAATACAAACGCAATTCGCGCCGTGACTCTGAGACCGTAGCCGTAATAGTCCTTTGCGAAGGGATATTCGGGGGCCAGCAGCAGTGAGGCCGCAAGCGCCAAGCCAACACTCAAGAAAATCGCTGCTTTACCCGTAGATCTATCCACCATTTCAGTAGCCCTTGTACTTGTCCTCACCGGAGAGTTTGAACGTCACGTCGCTGGTTAATCCGCGTTGTACAACCGCCCCGCCGTTTACCCGGCGCGGTGTGAATTTCCAGCTTCGCACGGTCTTGAGTGCATTTTCATCGAACACACCGGGTGGATCTGCAGCGACCACCACCGCGTTGTGCACCACTCCGTTTACATCGATGTCATACCGCACCGTCACCTTGCCTTCGGTACCGGTTTGTTTCGCCGCATCAGGATAACCATAGCCGCTGCCGGAGTTGAGTTGTGGCGGTGAGTCGCCGCCGACACAACCCGTCAGGAGTGCTGAGAAGGCCAGCAACAGGATAAGTTCGCGCAACGTCAGAATCCTCTTGATAGACAGGATGGATCGAGTTTGGGAGACCTCGTGATAAGCTCGGATGCATGAGCAACATACGACAAAACGTGCTTGTGCTGTACCTCGAATCCTCGGCACTGGACTCTCGAACCATCGCATGGTCGATTTATGAAGGTGCAAGCAATGCCCGCCACGACGCGGGTGACAGCGACGAGCCACCCTACACTACGGGTCTCGCTGCGCTGCGCGACGGTTGGCGACTTTTTCAAGCCTCGCCTTTGCAACAGCACAGCGCGGGAGATGAATTCCGTGTTGGCTACCTGAAGTATGAATTCCTGTTTGAAAAGCTGATCGACACTGATCAGACGGAGAGGACTCCATGAACATGCAAGCTTCACAGCGTCTGTCGACGCTGCAAATGGCAGAGTTTGCCGCCCGCGGGTGCCTCCGCCTCGACGCGGTCGTGCCCGAATCGCTCAACCAACGATTTCTCGCAGACGTTGGACACGTTCCCGATCAGAACGTCGACAGCCTGTGGAATCACTACGGCAAGATCATGCGCTCCTCAGCGATTCCCTTGGTGAATCCAGGTACCCCTATGGATGCTGCCTATCCACACGACAGTGCCGTCGCCGAATTGCTTCGACTACCGGTTGTGCGTGGCGCCATCGAGAGTCTGCTGGGACGAGCTCCGGTGGTCGATCACCACTTTCTGCACATCACCTTTCCAGGTCGTCTCTATGCGGCGGCGGGACAACCACACGTTGCGCAGCATACGCACCAGGATTCAACCATTGATCCACGACGCGCCTTCGATGTGCAGATCATGTACTACCCCCACGACGTTACGCGCGACATGGGCGGTACACGTTTCGTTCCCGGCACACACCTGCGTGTGGTAAGTGAAGCCGCGATCGCGCGGTATCAGAACGTGCGGGGACAACAACACATGGTCTGTAAGGCGGGCACGTTACTGTTTCTGCACCATGGCATCTGGCACGGTGGTGGGCGAAACGATTCCGAGCGGCTGCGCTACATGTTCAAAATCAGATTGTGCCCTACTGAACGACAGACACGGCTTTGGGATACTCAAGATCTCGAAGAGAAGTCTGAACCACGGCCGATTTTTTGGAATCCGGCACCCGGTAATCAACAGACCATCGAATCGATTCTGATGAATCCGGAACCCTGGTTTGAAGCGGATACTGGGCGGCTTGAGTACATCAATCGCATCCAGCTGTGGCGATACCTGACCGGCGATGAAAAGTGGGACGCCGATTACTGGATGACGCGAGTAGAAAACGAGTACGTATGACGGACGACTCGAAACAAAACGAAGACGAAAGAAACCAAAAACCACTGACGCTGCCGCAGGTGTTCATGAGTACGGTTGCAGCCGCCTTTGGTGTGCAGTCGAGCGCCAATCGCGAGCGCGACTTCGAACGTGGCAAAGCCAGTCAGTTCATCATCATGGGGATCTTCTTCACCGCGTTGTTTGTTCTGGCTGTGGTGATGGTTGTGCGCATGGTCCTGAGCAACGTCGCCAGCTGAGCAGCCTCATGAGTGCTGCGCCCGCCATTCCGATCATCGACCTTTCCAAGCCCGATCCCGACTTGATCGCTGCAGCTTGTGAGTCTTGGGGCCTTTTCCACATCAAGCACCACGGAGTGCCCGATGAGCTGGTGACGGGTTTAAGAGTTGCGAGTCATTCGTTCTTTTCTGCGCCTGCTGCAGTTCGAGAAGTGGTTACGCGTACACGGCTCAATCCGTGGGGATTATTCGATCGTGAACTGACAAAGAACGTGAGAGATTGGAAGGAGATTTTCGACGTAGGTCCGGAATACGGCACTTCAATACCGCAGTGGCCGACGTCGATTCCAGACTTTCGTTCAGCACTCGAAAACTACACTGCCACCGTACATGCGCTGTCGCTGCGCTTGCTCGCACTGATCGTGCAGAGCATTGGCCATTCTCAAACCAACATCGTCCCGGCATTCGCTGATCACACGAGTTTTCTGAGGCTCAACCACTACCCACTCTGCGCCACGCCAGCTGCGCCCGACAGCCCAACAGTTCCTGAAAGGGGCAACCTCGGCATCGGTTATCACACCGACGCCGGGGCGCTGACGGTTCTCGATCAAGCAGATATCCCCGGACTTCAGGTGCTGCACGACAATCAATGGATCAACGTCGACATTGTGCCGGGATGTTTCACCGTGAATATCGGTGACGTCGTGCAGGTTTGGTCTAACGATCGCTTTCCTGCTCCGCTGCATCGAGTGCTCGCCAATAGTCGTGAGGAGCGTTACTCAACAGCGTATTTTCTGAACCCGCCTGCCGACTTTGACTATCTGCCGTTGCTACCTCCTGATCAGGTAGATAAGGCGCGCTACCGATCCATCAACTGGCGTCACTTTCGCGAACAACGCGCTGCCGGTGATTACGCCAACGATGGTGAAGAGATTCAGATCAGCCACTTTCGTAGCACCGTCATTTCGCAAGCCTAACGCTTCATCTCACTCTCAACCCAGCGCCTGATTTCAGATGCCGATGCCTCACAGGCAGCCGCGAATCGAAATTGGCGCTCGGCGCGGATCAGGTTGTCACCGTGTGTTTCAACGCGAAACCACGGATCTCCTTCGTGATGATCAATCAGGTAACGCACACCGAGTGTGCAGGCGACATAGGCCGGCGCATAGATAAACACTTCTTCATTCGACAGTTTGATGTGCGGCGCGAAACCACGCAGCAACGCCAGGTACATGTCTTTTTCCGGCGCACCTTGCGCCACGAAGGCACTGCGCACCAGGTCACCCCAGTCAAAACCCCAATGCCCCTGCATCAACGTATCGAGGTCAAGAATGGCAAGCACCTTCGAACCGTCTTCGGATAACAACACATTTTGAAATTTGCAGTCGCCGTGAATCGGACCCATTCCCATCCGAAACAGGATGGATCGATCAAGGCAACGCGTGATGAACTCATCGTATTGAGAGCTGATGTGGAGCGTCTTGTAACGTCGATAGAAATAGTCCAGCGAATGGAACCCCTGGATGGTCGGTAACAACGTGCCGGGTAGATCTCGCAGTGCTGCGATAAACCCGCCGAACGCAGACGCTGCGACCTCGGCTTCTCCAAGGCTTGCCGGTTGTTTTTTGACAACGCCACCTTCAACGAATCGCCATACGCGAAACCACTCGTCGTTCACAACCACGTGGTTTGCGCCTGTTCGAGTCGTACGAAGTTCCGGCAACGGCACGCTTCGAACATGCGCGAGTACTTGTTGCAGGTTACCCATCACCCGGCCGGGATCACGGAACACATGACGATTGATCTGCTGGAGAACCCAGACCCCGTCAGCCGCTTCAACTTTCCAGGTTTGATTGATGTGGCCTTCACCGAGAGACGCGAGCGTACCAGCGTCTCCCCAATACTCACGAAAAAGCTCGAGTGGATTCACTTCAAGTGTTCGATCAGCACTAGTGCTACTGCCGGCAGATATTCGCCATAGGGACGATACAGCTCACGAATGACACGGCTGGCTTCTTCTTTCGACAGATCGCCCGACAAACAATCGAGCCAGGTGCGGGCTGCCGCAGCGATAGCGCCGAATACAGGTCGTACATCGTCAGGCACATCGTTGAGCCCATCGAGTTTCGCCCAACGAGCACAACTTCTCGCGACAGTATCAACTGACCATTGCCGTACATCGCGACACAAGAGGCTCTCTGGCGTTAGGAAATCGACGGCACGATTCAGTTCGGTCGCCGTACCATAGGGGCGGGCTTGTGGCATCTCAGAACCGCGAATCCGTGCATTGAGGGCGACCTCACCGAGTAGCCGCGCGTACCACTTCACCGGTTCACACAGTTCAAGGGCTTCGAGTGCGGTCGCGTTACCTTGTACAACTTTCGCAAGCCGTGATCGATTTCGATCAACACCTGTGCGCACGATCTCTGGCCAACGTTCCCGTAGAACTTCATCGTCCTGCTCAGGATTTTTCGCCCAGAAACACTGCGCAATATCAGGCAGGCGACTCCATAGCCGACCATCCAGACATTCACGATCCACCAGTTCACCCCAGAGACACGCTTCGCCACCGAGAATCTTTCCGCGTGGAAACGTTCGTTCAATGGGCTGCACCGCACGCCAGGCACGTGTCCACTTCATGCCTTCTGCGACGTGCTGAAAACGGGCGTCGGTGAGCAACCCATCTTCCTGCGATACCAGATCAGCCTCCGATAAGTCCGGGCGAAAACGTCGATGTAGATCACCCGGGTAGAACAGATCGAGATAGAAACCTGAAGACACAATACAGTAGTGGCCCGCTGCACATGCGCGATCCCGGGAAGTGGCGCCTCGCCAACTCTGCACCACCACCTCAGCAGGCAGGTCGGCGTGCAGCACCTCATCCCAACCGATCACCTCGCGACCCCGGTTGCGTAACATCGTCACCACCCGACGGGTGAAGTACGCCTGCAGCGCGGTCGTATCGGCAAGATCTTGTTGCTTCATAAACGCCTGAACGGCGGGATCATCACGCCACCATGAAGAGTGCACTTCATCACCGCCGATGTGCACATAACGATCCGGAAAGACGGCGCAGACTTCTTCGAGCAGCGACTCAATCGCTGTATAGACCCTCTCATCGGCTGGGTTAAGACACCCTGGATGAACACCAAATCGTTGGGTGGGCGAAACTTGCTGATTCCCCCATTCAGGGTAAGCCGCGAGCCAGCTTGTCACGTGCCCAGGCATATCGAGCTCCGGAACGATGCGCACGCCACGATCTGCAGCGTATGCAACCAACGCCTTCAACTCGGCCCGGGTGTAGTGCTCTATCGAGGCGAGTTTGGGATGAGCCTTCGATTCAAACCGGAAACCCTGATCATCCGACAAATGCAGGTGCAGGACATTGAGTTTGAGAGCCGCAAGACCATCGATCACCTCCTGCAGAAGAGCGATCGGCAAAAACCGACGTGCAGGGTCCAACATCAGCCCACGCCAAGAAAAATGCGGCGCGTCCTCAATATTCACACACGGCAATGTACCGTTCTGATTCAGCTGATTGAGTGTAGCAAGCCCGTGCAGCGCACCGTGCAGCGATGACGCATCCACGCGGATGCCGGCTGCCGATACATGGAGACGATACCCCTCATCTTCGTCAGCCATCGGCCACTGAGTCGCTGTGGACCAATGGATCACGAAGTCAGCATTCTGTTCAAAGCGCCGGATGCCAAGAATACGTGTCACCGACTGCGCCATACGTGCATCGTCAGGGCCTTCGAGTGTGACGTTGTCCGGCAGGTGGCGAACACCGGACAGCAGGGAGACTTGTACGGCACTCGGAAGAACATTCATCAAGATCTCCTTACCTCGCCTTCTTGCCACGTCTATCGCTGCCTGCCTTCTTGCCACGACCCGCTTGTGCCGCTTTGTTTCTCTCAGCCTCCCAAAACGTCGCCAATGCTTCTTCCATCAGATCTTCCTCGAAGTTCTCTTCAGGCGATCTGCCATAGTTGAACCAAACGTTATCGATAAGGCCATCGTCCCAGTCCCTGAGCCAGGCCTTGCGCCATGCCACCGATTGAAAACCGTCGATCACATCATCGAGGGCCAACTGCTCCTGTTTCACCTCTTCAACGGTCTGTGAGAAATGCCGCTCGACACTTTCCGGAGTCAGCGCACTCCGCGAATCCATCGTCGCTTCCCGGTATTTGTGAGTGATCGCGTCCACCTCACCCTTCAACACATCGAGTTGCTTACGCAGCATCTGGCTGTAGAGCTTGAGATGCGACGCCGAGAGTGTCGCGTTGCCTGTGGCATCCGGATTGATCTCCACCTGCAGCCGCAAGAGCGCAAACAGATCTGCACTTTCGTACGCGGCATTGGCGCGCAACATCAACCCATGGCGGCGCTCGCGATCAGCGTCATCCGTACCACGGTCCGGGTGCAACACACCGACAAGCTTTCGGTAGACATCACGCAGCGACTGCTTCGCATCCTGAAACTTATCCGGGGGCGAATCATCAAACAACGACGCTGAGCCTTGTGGGTTTTGCCCTCGACTACTTTTTGAACGTTTCGTACCCGCTCCACCCAATTCACCTGCGTCCTCCCGACGTGCCAGCTCACTCGCGAGGTAAGCGTCGAGATCTTCAGAAGCAATATCTTCCGGGATATCGACCCCGAACATCGCACGTGCGTCATATCGAAAGTCTCTGACTTCTTCCTCGAAGATTCGTGCGTAAGACACACCGGAGTAAAAGTCATGGACCGCGATCACATCAGCGGCGTGGTTGTCCTCCGATTCGAGGTAAGTTCGTAACAGTACTTGCACCAGCGAAAGTAGACGTTTGCGCTCTACCTTCTGGGCAATAGGTTCATCACAACGCCCTTCCAAAATCTCATGACAAAGCAGAATCCACTCACCTCTATGGCGGTTGATTTGGTTCATTCGTGGCATAAGTTCTGCAACGAAACGCTGCTTCTGGCGAACATCAAAGTCTTGCCACAGAGTTAGCCGGTTTCGCAGGCGCTGTACTTCACTCAGCAGCTTGTTGAATTGCTGCTGCGCCTTGCTGAGAGCGGCTTTCGACTGGCGGACGACACGCAAAACTCTCGCGCTGGGCTTCGAGGTTTTACTGTGATCGTGATCAGTGGATCGGGAGGGCATTCGGTTTTTGGTCAGGAGGGTTCGATTGAATCTTACCTCCTGCAAGGCTGAGGATCAGACAGGAATCAGATTCATCCGCCGGTTTTGTTTTGAGCCGGGATCCCGCGCACGAAGTTGTCCACATCCACCGTCAACATCCTGCCCTGCTGACTGGCGCAGTTTGGTCAACACACCGCGTGAGTGAATTTCCTTCGCCATGGCTAGAGCCCGTTCAGCAGAAGGCCTCTTGAACTCAAGTCCATCCAAGCTGTTCCAGGGGATGAGATTGAGCATCGCATAACGCCCCTGCATCAATTCGATAAGGCGGTCGACTTCCTGCGCGCTGTCGTTGACACCTTCGATCAAAGTCCATTGCACCTGCAGGGGATAACCGGTCGCGCGTGCGTAAGCATCACCAAGTGCAATAAGCTCGGCAGGTTCATACACGGGTGCGCGCGGCAACAAACGGGCGCGAAGCGCGGCATCAGTGGTGTGCAGTGACAAAGCGAGCGCGGGTTTCACTACCCCTTCCGGCAGACGTTGGAAAGCCCGGGGATCACCGACCGTTGAAAAAACGAGGTTCTTGTGACCGATGCCACCGGTCGTCCCGAGAAACTGAATCGCGTCGAGAACATTGTCGAGGTTGTGCGACGGCTCGCCCATGCCCATGAAAACGACCTTCTTGACGACACGTTGGCGGCGCGCGAGCACCACCTGCGCCACCATTTCCGCGCTGCCGAGTTGTCGCAACAATCCATCTCGTCCAGTCATGCAGAACTGGCAACCGACCGCACAGCCCACTTGCGACGATATGCAAAGACCATCACGTGCCAGCAACACGCTTTCTACGGATTGACCGTCGGCCAATCCGACCAAAAGACGTTTCGAACCGTCTTTGCTTGGATGTTCCGAACGAAGCGTCGCGATACGGTCGAGTGTGTCTTCAAGTTCCGGCAACGCCGCAACCATCGCTTTCGGAAAGAAGCCTTCGGGTGACCGCCGTCCTGCTGCTTGGGGCTGTGCAGTCACCCACTGCCGCAGGAACTGATCAGCATGCAGCTTGGACGCGCCATGCGCGTGTAGCACTGCATTGATCTGATCGAGCTGTCTCAATGAACTCTCCGGGAACTGCTTCAGTCAGTGCGCGAAGCGTTTTACATCGATCAGATCAGTCGCGTTCACCGATCAGGCCTTCAGACGTGGCCGCCCCATGTAATCACGCTTGCCAATCGGCGCACCTTTCATTCGCAGGATGTCGTACGCCGTCGTTGCATGGAAATGCAGGTTCGGCAGGGAGAACGACAACAGAAAACCCTCCGCTACGAAGGGCATCGTATTGGGGCCGAGTTTGAAGGCTACATCCTTGCCTTCGAGGGCATTCACGTCCGCAGGTACGAGACCACTCAGATACGCATGGGCGTCGTCGACGAGCTTCTGTAGGCCTGCGTAATCAAGGCCGTCGCCGCCCGACGGTGGTGCAAACACACCCGCTTTCACACCTTCGATCGCGCCTTGGGTGTGGTGGGCGATACAGATGGCCTGGAAACGGAACGGCAACATGTCCGGAGTCAGCCGCGTTTCCACGATGTCTGCCAGAGCAATGCCGTTGGCTTGTGCGTGTTCTGCGCCTTTCTTCAGAAAACCGCGCGCTGCTCCGACAGTCTGCAGAAACGACACAACGGTGGCGTCATAAAGGGAAATAGCCATATATGAGACTCCTCAGGTGAACTCGGAGGCGAGTGTATTCCACCTCGATAGGGTTGATCGTTTATCCGTGTATCCGTTTATCCAGGAGCCTGCGCGGCAGAAGATCAACGGGCTGCGGCGGTACCTTCTGCCGCGCAGACTCCTAGCCCGCATTATTCATGAATTGTCTGCTGCGGACGCCTATAGCAGCGAAAACACTGGGCGTGCGCCCTCGCGACGACCCTTCATGAATAATGCGAGCTAGTGTCTTTGAACACGCACCCCCAAGCCAGCACTTCCACCGGCTGGAAGTGCACTCGGCAGGACCCCCGGCAAGAGGAGAAGCAGTTCACAACCGAAAGGTAACCACGTCTCCCTACCCTCACCGCATCGCCGGTGATGACGTGTGGGGCCGATAGACTGAAGCCGTTCCCTCAAACACCTGGCCACGATGACCTGGCATTCTCCAGCGAACGGAATCGCTTACCGACCGGAAGTCGATGGCCTGCGCGCCCTGGCGGTTCTTCCCGTCATTCTCTTCCATGCCGGATTTTCGGCATTCAGTGGTGGCTTCGTTGGCGTCGATGTGTTCTTCGTCATCAATGGTTACCTGATTACCGGGATCATCCTCGCCGAAATCAGCGGTGATCGATTTTCTATCGTTTCGTTTTACGAACGACGTGCGCGGCGCCTTCTTCCCGCGCTCTTTGTCGTCATGGCCGTGACCCTGCCGTTTGCGTGGGCCTGGTTGTTACCGAGTGACATGATCGACTTTGGCGAAAGCCTGATCGCCGTCGCGACCTTCTGTTCCAACGTGCTCTTCTGGCGAGAGAGTGACTACTTCTCAGGTGATGCGAGCCTCAAACCGCTCCTGCATACCTGGAGCCTAGCCGTGGAAGAGCAGTACTATCTGCTCTTCCCGCCGCTGTTGTTGCTCCTGACACGACTACGCACGCAGGTGATGACTTGTGTTCTCATCATTGCGGCCCTCGCTAGCCTGACGATGGCCTCATGGGGCACAACCCACAAACCCACTGCTGCCTTCTATCTGTTGCCGACTCGAGGCTGGGAGTTGCTGATCGGTGCGCTACTGGCTATTTGGCAATCGTCCGGGGATCGGTAGATCAGCCCTCAATACGGGCCGTGGCTGAGTGTCCTGGGATTTCTTGCGATCCTTTATGCGGTTTTTGTTTTTGATGAGACCACACCCGTTCCAGGTCCACTGATGTTGGTACCCACAGTGGGCACAGCAGCTATCATCATTGGCAGCATGACCCCTTCTCCGGTGCGGGCAATCTTGCGCTGGCGGCCAGTGGTATTTGTCGGGTTGATCGGCTACCGCGCGTACCTTTGGCATCAGCCCATGTTCGCGTTCGCGAACTATCTCTACCCGCTCTCACAAGCGACCTGGCTGCCGCCGGTGCTGGTGGCATCGACGATGGTGCTGGCTTTCCTGACCTGGAAATTCGTTGAGCAGCCGTGGCGCAACAGAGAGAAATTTCCGCGACGAGCGGTGTTCGTCACCGCCGCTGCTGGCACGACCTTGTTCATCGCCGCAGGCCTTGGATTGAAGTTGACCAAAGGTATTCCTGAAAAGCTTGCTGCGCCGGTTCTCGCCATCACTAACGAAGTCAGTGAACACGAGCAACTGCGCGACGATGGTGGGTGTTCGCGGAATCGAGACCAGCACGCGTTGGCCGATTGCATCGAAGGCGCCGCTGTCCCACCACGTATCGCGATCGTTGGCGACAGTCACGCAACTTCACTGGTTCCTGCTCTTGAATCCACGCTTCGGGCTCGTGGTGAATCGTTCATTCAATACACAAAACTCGGCTGCCCATTCTCCATCAACGTCGATACCACCGATAACTTCCGCTGCGCAGATTTCTGGGAAAACGTCTTCGCTGACATCGAGCATCGTGAGATCGACACGGTCCTGGTGGTATCCCGGTGGTCCTACTACCTGCAAGACACAGGTTTCAATAACAGACAAGGTGGTGTCGAGCCCCACAGCGGCAAGAGATACTCGGTTGATGGACTTTCTTATGACGCCCCGATCGAAAGCCGTGCAAAAGCAGTGCTTGATGCTTACCTCAGCGCCATCAAGCGCCTGGATCAGCCAGACCGACACGTCTTCGTGATGTTGCCCTTGCCCGAACAGGGATGGGACGTGGCGCGATTGCTGGCACGTATGGCGACCTCGGCTCCGGATTTTAAACCCACCGCCGATGCCATCCCGCCGCTGCCGCGCTCGTTGTGGCTGGCGCGGCACGCTGACGTTCTCCGTGAGTTCCAACAATTCGAGTCCCACTCGCGCATCCATTTGTTTGATCCAACACCTGCCCTGTGTCCGCTCGACAACGGCAACGGATGCCCGGCTGTTTTAGAGGGTTCCGCACTTTTCTATGATGATGACCATCCAACTGTGATCGGCGCAGCACGGGTGGTGCAGCCGTTCTTGGCAAGCGTATTCGCAGCTTCGAAACAGCAGGCCGAAGTCGCGCTACTCGCGCACTGATCATCTTGCTTGAGCAGGAGGCGTCTCGATGCCACCATCGCGACACCTTTGGCAGGAAGCACGGTCATCTCATGCAGATTCAGGAACGTATGCGAGCGGTGCTCGTCGCAGAAGCGGCTGCCATCAATGCTGTTCGTATCGATGACCAATACGAAGCGGCGGTTCGATTGCTCGCAGGGTGCAAAGGCAAGGTGATCGCCACGGGTATTGGCAAAGCCGGCCATATCGCCAAGAAGTTCGCAGCAACGCTGTGTTCAACAGCGACCCCCGCGGATTTCCTGCATCCCGCAGAAGCCGCCCACGGCGATCTTGGACTGCTCTCCAAAGATGATGTGATGATCGCGTTTTCCACCAGTGGCAAAAGTCGCGAAGTGCTGGAGGTGTGTGAGCTCGCGAAGCACATGGGCGTCACGCACATCATCGGGGTGACCTCACATCCGGACTCGGAACTGCGCCGTTATGCGGACGTCGTGCTCAACATGGGCGTCATCACCGAGCCTTGTCCGCTCGGTTTGACACCCTCAGCTTCGATGGCAGTAATGCTCGCGATAAGCGATGCGGTGGCGCTCTCGTTGCTCGAACACAAAGGTGTGACACGCACCGACTACGGACTGCGCCACCACGGCGGCTATCTCGGTCGTGCAGCACGCACAGACAATCTACCGACCTGAAGCGGCGACTACTCCGGGTCGATGTTCATCTGCCAGTTGTCGTAGACCCGGACAAAATGCAGCCGTTGAAACAGACCATCGGCAGATGTGTTTGCGCGCGCAGCAAGCTCCTTCGCACCCCGTGACTCCGACACGCCGAGCGCATGTCCAACGAGCCAGCTACCGATACCTCGGCCGCGCCACGGAGGATTCACAGCCAGCGACTCCATTTGATGTCGTGTCGGCGTGATCACACGGCTGTAGTAGACGCCGACCACTTCGCCTCGACACTTCGCAACACGCAGGAAAGGCTTCTGGGACAGATCCGGATGGTCTTCTTCAGCCAACCCGCCCTGAACCAGCAAGTCCACGGGATACTCATCTCGAAGCGGAAAATAGATACGTACATCTCGGGAGAGAAACTGCAGATCGACGCGTTGTGTCACTTGATCAAATCGCTCCGAGCGCCTCGTCCAGATCCGCGATGAGATCGGCGCACGTCTCGATGCCAACGCTGACACGGATGAGGCCATCGCCGATACCGAGTTTTTTCGCGAACAGCCTTGGGAACACTGGCGTGCGTCATGATTGCCGGATGTTCGATGAGTGATTCCACGCCCCCCAAACTTTCCGCGAGGGTGAAGATGCATGTCGCTGACAAGAAACGTTTCGCGCCTTCAAGATCACCATCGAGTTCCATCGCCAACATGCCACCGAAGCCCGTCATCTGTCGACGTGCGAGCGCATGTTGTGGATGACTGGGAAGACCCGGATACATGACACGTTTCACGCGTGGGTGTGATTCGAGGTAACTGGCAACCGCTGCTGCATTTCGTTCATGGGCCTGCATACGTACGGCGAGGGTCTTCAGGCTGCGCAGACAGAGCCACGCATCTAAGGTGGCCTGCACCCCACCGATGGCGTTGGCCGTGAATCGCAGATCGTTTGCGAGTTCCACGTCATAGGTGATCACGACACCACCGATCAGATCAGAATGACCATTGATGTACTTGGTGGAAGAGTGCAGCACCATGTCTGCACCGAGCTCCAGAGGCCTCTGGAAGTACGGACTCATGAAGATGTTGTCGACCATGACCTTCATGCCGGAGGCATGGGCAATCTCCGAGAGCGCCCGAATGTCCACCAGCTTCATCAGCGGATTGGTTGGGCTTTCCAGCCACAGAAGCTTCGTGTTGGGACGGATGGCACCCTTGAGTGCTTCCGGTTCGCTGAGATCGAGATAGTCGAAGCTGATTCCAAGCTTGCGGAAGATACGCTCGAACAACCGGAGCGTTCCACCATACATGTCATCGCAACAGACCACGTGATCGCCCGAGGAAAGGAGGTGCATCACCGTAGTCGCACCGACACAACCTGAAGCAAATGCAAAGCCGAAACGAGCGCCTTCCAGGTTGGCGACACAGGTTTCATAGGCTCCACGTGTTGGATTGTGCGAGCGGCTGTATTCGTAACCCTGGTGAACCCCTGGGGCGGATTGGGCGAACGTGGACGTCAGAAACAGCGGCGTGACCACTGCGCCGGTCGAAGGATCCGGCACTTGCACTGCATGAATGGCGCGGGTTTCAAATCCAAGTCCGGCGATATCGTTGAACGCACCGAGGAACTGCGTGAAGAAGAGTGGTGCAAACCGTCTTTGACCGAGCAGCCGGAACTGGCCGCTGTGCATTTCTGTCCCGGACCTTTCTTCGCTCAAACGGGCTTATCTCCTCGAATGGTGATGCGAAGCATACGACGGTGTTGTGGGAAGTAGTCATTCACCGGCTTGTGCCACGTCACGCGGTTGTCCCACATCGTCACGGTGCCTTGTCGCCATTGCAGTCGAACTGTGAATTCCGGTGTCACCATATGAGCGTAAAGCATCGCCAGCAGCGCTTCACTTTCATGGCGTTTGAATCCGTCGATCTTTGTCGTGAAGAGTGGATTGACGAAGATCGCTTTGGCACCGGTTTCGGGATTGGTACGAATCAACGGATGACTCACCGGCGGGTTGGCTGATATCGCTGGTGCGAGTCGCTCCGCACCACCGGGTTCCGCAAGGCTTTCCTGGAAGCCATGCCGGAAGTCATGGGTCGCCCGCAAGGGCAGCAGAAAGTCCTGCATGGGTTTTGACAAGGCGGCGAACGCAGCGTTGCTGCTCGCCCACATCGTGTCGCCACCAAAGGTCGGCAATATGTCGGCATACAGCATGGTGAAATGCGGCGGTGTTGCCGAAAACGTCATGTCCGAATGCCAGACTTCAATCTTGCTGGGCTTTTCAGCGGTGCTTTCGAGAATCTGCACCGCCGATTCGTCGCTCCGTGTCGAATAGGCTTCGTGCGGGAGGATTTCGCCGAGTTTGCGTGCACTCGATGCATATTGCTGCATCGACATCGTTTGATCACGAAAGAACGCGACACCGTGATCCGTGACGAGACCACGAACCTGCCGTGTGACCTCATCACTCGAGGCCATATTGGCGAGGTCAACGCCATGAACTTCGACGCCTAACGCGCCCGCTGCTTTCTTGATCTCCATCGGTCCCCGCCGCATGCTATCGAAACTCTTTATTACCCGGGCGTCCGATGTCGGCCGCAGAAGGCGTCATCCGATTCCAGTACCAACTTCACGATGCTCCCGCGCCGGGAACATCGGCAGTGACTTATTCCCGTTTGAACGCCTGGCGCAGCATTCTGCATCGGCTTTCACTGGTCGGCCAGTGCCCGGACCGTTATGACGGTTATGGATTCGGTAACGTCAGCCAACGGTCCTTCTCCGATTCGAACGCTTTTCTGATCACCGCTTCGCAGACCGGTGGCAAAACCGTTTTGAGCGAGGATGAGTGGACGGCCGTGCAGGACATTCAGCTTGAAGATTTTTGTGTATCCGCCGTAGGTCGTCTGCCGCCATCGTCGGAAGCCATGACCCACGCCATGGTTTATGCGGCCGATCGGAGCATCAGCTGCGTACTGCACGTGCACAGCCCGGACATCTGGCAACAGACCACCAAACTCCAACTTCCTTGTACGCCTGCACAGGTTCCTTACGGTACGCCTGAACTTGCTGGCCACGTGCGCGAGTTGCTCTCGCGCCATACTGTGCGTCCGCTTGTTTTCACCACGCTCGGTCATGAAGACGGGGTCTTTGCGTGCGGAGATTCACCCGACAGTGCCGCGCACGCTCTACTCGATGTACTTGCTCGTGCGGTGGAACGGCCATCATGAATCGACTGCCTGACCGTGTCCCCGAGACCATCCGCTTTGAACGGGGCCGCCTCGCGTTCCTCGACCAACGCAAACTGCCACATGAAGTGCACTACTGGCAGATCGATTCACTGGACGACGCCATCGAGGCGATTCGAACGCTTGCGGTCCGTGGTGCACCGGCCATCGGAATTGCAGCGGCCTATGCCCTCGCGATGTCCATGCGTGATGTTCCAGTGGAACGACGCACCGGGGTTCTCCATGCCCATGCGGAGCGCCTCAAAGGCGCTCGTCCTACGGCGGTCAACCTTGCCGCCGCCGTTGATCGCCTGCTGGCGCTCAACACCCATGAACCTGAACTGCTACTCGAAGAAGCGGAACGTCTACATGCCGAAGATCGTGGTATTTGTGCACGTATTGGTCAGTTCGGCATGCCACTCATCAAAGCAGGGGCGAACATCCTGACGCACTGCAACGCCGGAGCGCTTGCGGTTTCCGCGCTCGGAACTGCAACCGCCCCGCTCTATCTCGCCCATCGTGCCGGCCGAAAATTCCATGTGTGGGTGGACGAAACCCGACCATTACTGCAGGGCGCGCGCCTCACCGCCTGGGAGCTTTCGACCGCGGGGATCGAAGTCACGCTCATCTGTGACCATGTACCCGCATCGCTGATGGAAGCCGGGCGTATCGACCTCATCATCGTTGGCACTGATCGAGTGGCTCGCAATGGCGACACCGCTAACAAGATCGGTACGCTGGGCCTTGCGGTGCTCGCGCATCACTTCGGCATCCCTTTTTATGTCGCCTGTCCGTCCACCACCTACGATCCGGACACCAAGGATGGCAGCACTATCGTCATTGAAACTCGTGGCGCAGAAGAAGTGCTCGGCACCCATGCAGCCAAGGTCAATGTTTACAACCCGGCTTTCGATGTCACCCCGGTGAATCTGATCACTGGCTTCATCACCGACCAGGGCCTCATCACGCGACCAACGGAATCCGCGTTGCTTCGCACATTTCGACGGGTCTGACCGAACAAACCGATTCACTTGCCATTCAGGCCGCGGTGCTAAAGTTCGGGAGTATCGTTCGCAGGAGCGAATCCGTGAGCCATCAAATGACGAACCACGAACAGCCAAAAACCCGATCCATTAGCGCTGATCAGGGTCAGGCGCTTTGCATGAGCAACGTCATCGCGTTCGGATTTCTGGCTTGTGTACTGTTCGCATTGGCTTTGCCTGCTGAAGCACGACATCGCGACTGGAACGACCACTATCGCCACCACGATCGGTGGGACGACGGTCGACATTGGGACAATCGGTGGGACTACCATCCCCAACAAGGTCACGGTTATTACTACAACGATGGTTGGAGCCGGAATCACTATGACCGTCGCCATCGCCGCAATCGCAACAATGAAGGTCTGGCATTGATCGATGGGGTGTTGATCGGATCACTGGTCACCCACGCCATTCATGAAAGCCGGCGCGAACCACGGATCTCTCGGCAGCCGGTTTACCGTGAATCGGTCTATGAATCCGGTCCTGTGGTGCGTTCAACCCGAATCGTTCGTGGTGCGGAAGGTCGACGGTTGTTCCGTGATCGCAATGGCGACTGTTTCGAACGGACCTCGTCCGCCTACCGCGAAGAAGTGTTGGTCGAAATCGACCGTGGTGCCTGCGCCTGGTAAGGCCTCGCTTCTGACCCTTTGTTTCTCCGCTCCGGAACAGGACCGCCCGGCGCGGTTCCCTGAGACCTGTGGCTGTGTTGTACTCCGGCGACTTCCCACGAACGTCGTGCAACCCATCAACCCATGACCCGATACCGCCCGCCGCGCGAACACTCATCGCCCTACATCACCTCTGACGGTCACGCTCGGCTGACGGCGGAACTCAAAGAGCTTTGGAAGGTACAACGGCCTGCGCTCACCGCGCGCATACAGGCGGCTGCGGCTAACGGTGATCGTTCAGAAAATGGCGACTACATCTATGGGCGCAAGGCGCAGCGGGAGATGGATGCTCGCATCCGCTACCTCTCCAAATGTCTGGATGCACTCAAAGTGGTGGATCGGCCGCCCCGGGATACGTCCAAGGTGTATTTCGGCGCGTGGGTCACGTTGGAAAATGAAGACGGTAAAAGGGTCGACTATCGACTGGTCGGTGCCGATGAAATCGACACCCCCAATCGATGGATCAGCATCGACTCACCTCTGGCACGCGCGCTGATCGGCAAACGTGTCGATGATGAGGTGAGCATCCAGGCGCCGTCCGGAGAACAGACGTTTTGGATCACGGAGGTACACTTTGAGGTGGCGGACCCACCCAAATAAGGCATTTGCATCATTTGTACAATATTATGTTGCGTTTTAACCATTTCAGGGTTAAAAAAGCGACTTGTGAAGCAGCCCCCAATCGAACAATGACCGCCCTAACCCTTGCGAGCCCCGCCCCCTCAGAAACTTTGACTAAGGCAATGTTAAACGCCGGCAAGCTGCTCGGGCTCAACCAGGACGAGCTCGGAGCGATCATCGGTCGTGATCGAACAGTGTTTCGACGTGGCGGCATCGACCCTGAAAGCAAAGCAGGCGAATTAGCACTGCTACTGATCCGGGTTTATCGCAGTTTGCACGTGCTCGTCGGCGGCAAGACTGAGGACATCACCCACTGGATGCACACACTGAATCGTCACACTGGCGGCGTGCCAGCAATCCAGGTCAAGTCCGTGACGGGCTTGATTCGCGTCGTCGAGTATTTGGACGCGATGAGAGGCAAGGTCTGATCGCTGCCACACGCAGCACATAGAGACCCTCAATCCGTGGATCCCTGGCGTGAACTGAACGGCTCGGACTGGATCACTTCCCTCGGTGGTGAACCGATTCGAGTCGTCGAAAGTCAGGAACAGATCGCAACCAACCAGCTGGTTGATAACCTTGTCGAACAGGCGCTCCTCGAACAGCTATTGGAACTCAACAAGCCACCGCTGCAAGACCCACTCACCGCTCTTCACTACTTGCTTTCAACACCCTTCCGTTATCCTCCACTCCGCCACGGCAGCCGCTTTGGACGTCGACACGAAAGAGGGGTTTTCTATGGCTCGTTAACCCTGAACACGGCCTTGGCGGAAACGGCCTACTACCGATTCGTGTTCTGGTCCGGCATGACCGTGCCGCCACCATCAGGGTCATTCACAACAGAACACACCGCGTTCGGTGCTGGATATAGAACCGATGCAGGAATCCGACTACAGGCGGCACCATTTGATCGGATCAGCACCGAACTCACCCGAATCGATGACTATCAGCTCACTCAAACACTCGGCTCAGCAATGCGCGATTACGGAGTATTGGCCTTCGAATATACCTCCGCGCGTGATCCGGAATTCGGCTTAAACGTAGCACTCTTTGATCCAGCTGCACTCACACACCCACATCCCTCATGGCAATCCTCGTGGCTTTGCGAAACCAATGCCGATCAAGTGACATATCTGAACGTGGGGCGAGGTGCACTCACCTATAAATTCGAAGGGTTTCTCGTTGCTGGCGCTTTACCAACGCCAGCGATCTGATCCTCGTCGACGCATGATCGATACGCTTAACCGATACCTCACTGCACCATGCCGAGCCCCGGCTGTTTAAATCCGAGCAACATAAGGAGCTCGTCGGACGCCCGCATCAACACTTCCGGCTTCATCTGCACAAACCAGTTCTCCGCCGGCATATACAAAGGTTTTTGATAGAACCCGAAGATCGCCGCCCGCACCCCCGCTTTGGCGGTGAACGCTCCAGTCTGATGCCAGATGCGACTTTCAAAGATAAGCAGTGAACCCGCAGGCGCTTCTACCTGAACGGCAGGCACATCCATCTCGTCCGGTTTTGGCAGCCGGTTCATGTGATGACTGCCGGGTACCAGTCGTGTGCTGCCTTTCTCCGCAGTGAAGTCATCCAGGACCCAGCCGCAGTTCACGCCGAGCGGGAAGCTCGGCCACGGTTCAGACGCCCAGATCTGATCGGCATGAAAAACACAGGTCTTGGAGCCGGGATAGTTGATGTTGCCGGACAATGTCGAAATACGCGCAGGCCACCCGATCACCGCACGCACGTAATCCATGGCGAGCGGATGCGTAGCGAGCCGCTCGAACGCCGGGTCCTTGTTGATCAGGTTCCAAACCCGAACGTTGGTGGAGGCTTCGGCATCAAACGGGTGAGGTACGTGGCGCGCGGCACGGCGATCCCGCTCGGCCTCCCGGAACAAGGCTTCCCGCACGTAGGCCAAATCGTCTCCCATGAGCGCGTTGGGATAGATCGTAACTCCGAATTCGCGCAGGTTAGCAAGACCGGTGCTCAGGTCTTGCGTGGGTTCTGGCAGCCGACCCACGATGACCTCTGGCCAACGTGATCCGACCCCCGTGTGTTGTGCTGGTGCGTTCATGACCCCTCCCGAAGAGCCGTATGCAGGGAGTGTAAGGTCACTTTCTTCAAGCGGCGATCCGAGAACACAACTCCAAGGCTAATGAGGTATTTTGAGCGCGACGGAAATCCGCAGGCTCCGCGTAAAACCATTCGGAACCTAACTGAAGGAGGTCCTAAATGATCCGGTTCTCAAAGAAGCCCCTGATGATTGCCCTTGGTGCCGCCGCACTGACCCTCAGCGTCTCTGCCATGGCGCGGCCACCCTTTGCTCCTTCCTCGAACGGGGGTGGTGATGTCACCATCGCTGATGTCGAAGCCAAACAAGCTGAGCGCATCGCCAAAATCGACACCGACGGCAATGGCCTCATCAGCCTGGCCGAGTTCCTTGCCGGTAAAGCGAGTCGTCCACACGAGGCAGGATTCCATGGCCGACCCCCTAGTCCTGGAATGGGAGGTCCTGGCATGCGTGGTGCGATGGGCGCTGACTTCGATATCGACTTCGAGACCGTTGAAGACTCGGTCTTCGCGGAGCTCGACTCGGACAACAGCAGCACACTGTCACGCTCCGAGTTCACCAGAGATCGAGTGGAAGTCGCTCGTGGCAATGCCTTCCGCAAGGCGGTGTTCGCCGAGCTCGATACCAACAACGATGGTTCGTTGTCGAGCGACGAGATGCCAAATCCTGTGGAGCGTCTCCGAGCACTCGATACCGATGGTGATGGCACCGTGACACGCGAAGAACGCAAAACCCACTGGCAGAACCGCGGCACAGGTCGACCGGGCCAGGCAGGCCGACCAGCAGGCGCTGGAGCCTGAGCGGCGCCGGTTGAAGTCCAGGTTTGGAACTCACCGACGAGTCGCTGATGGCGCGCATCCAGAAGGGCGATCACGTGGCGTTCGAACATCTGGTCGAACGCCACTTGCGCCCGATTCACGCCTACGCTTTTCGCCTGTCGCGTTCACGAAACGATGCCGATGATCTCGCGCAGGAGACGTTTCTCAAGGTGTGGCAACGGGCGGAGACCTGGCAACCGGGACCTGTGCGGGTGACCACGTGGTTGCATCGCATCACGCACAACACGTTCGTGGATGCATGGCGGCGGCGCGACACCGCGGAGTCACTCGACGACGACGCCGACGTGGTGACAGATACCGGAGAGGATGAGCAGGGTGAAGATCGGGCGCTACTGATCAACAAGGCGCTCAACACACTTCCTCTCAACCAGCGTACTGCCGTAGCGCTCTCCTTAATCAATGGATTTTCGACAGAAGAAACAGCCCACGTGATGGGCATGACACCTCACGCGGTGGAATCACTGATCGCGCGAGCGCGACGTGCACTTCGGCAGCGCGCGCAGCAGGAACGTAGCAAGGAGATCTCAGCGGCATGAATCACACGACGAGCCATTCCATGAATCTGACAACCTTCCTTGAGTTGCTCGACCGCCATGGTCCTGAGGATTCTGCCTGGCCACAGAACCATCGCGATGCCATGCTCGCCTTCGTTCGCGAATCCAGCGAAGCGGCACGTCAGCTCGAATACTCCCGGGAAATCTATGCAGAACTTCACGCGCTCGAGCACGCCGTCGCGCCTGGACTGAAGAGCCGGATCCTGGCACAGGCGACGACCGAGAAGCCGTCTGCCGTCGATCAGTTCTTCAACTGGCTAACAGCCGCACTCTGGCGACCTGCACTGTTGTCCGTGGCACCCCTCGCGCTCGGCACCTTGCTCGGTATGAATCTGCCGGTTGTTGATGATGCATCCTGGAATGTCGCAGGGCTCCTGCTGGATGAGGTCTATTCCCACTATGAATAACCGAACGCGAAATGGCCTGATCATCGCACTGGTCATCTCGTTGGCACTGAATCTCCTGCTCGTCGGTATTGGCATCGGGCAGCGCTTCTACGGTGGACCACCGATGATGCGAATGAATCCGATGATGGGGCTCGCTCATTTCACCCAGGAACTGCCGGAGACGCGGCGCAAGGATTTGACTAATGCGCTTGACGAGTTTCGAGACGCCTCGCGACCGGCCATCGGTGAAATGCGTTCGTTGCAGAAGCGCCTGCGTGAAGAAATCCGCAAAGATCCCGTCGATCCAGCAGCCTTGAGGGAAGCGCTCATCGCCCTGCAGACCCATATGCAGGCTAACCAGGCCAGCAGTGCCGAGGCCTTTGTCCGCCTCATGCAGGCGCTCACACCCGAGGAAAGGCAGGCGCTCGATCAGTCTTTACGTCGTGGTCCACCTGGATTCCGTGGCCCACCCCATGATCGCGAACCGCCGGATCCGTTAAATCCACCCACGCTGGATGCACCACTCGAGGTTCCGCCCCCACCCAACTAGCATGGGCGCATGCGCACACTTGCCGACGCCCTCGACGATTTCATCAGCGACTATCGAAAGTCCATTCACCCGTTGATTGAACCCTTCGATCCGGACTGGCGTTCGCCCTGTGAGACGGGTGAACCACAACCAGGAGATCAGGGATCGGTAGTCACCTGGCAACCGGTTCGAAGGGATGACCCTCATGTTCTCGCCCGGCTTGAGTCTGCCCTTGAAACCACCCTTCACCCTGACCTCAAGACCTGGTGGGGACGCTGGTTCAGCGCACACCTCGAAGCCGCAGCACCCGACGGCGCACTCACTTTGCTGCAGCTCTGGAATGCGGCGGATGGAGATCGCATGGTGGAAAACCAGATCGGACATGTTGTGGCGCAACGTCGCGCTAACGCGCCGCTATCCCTTTTCATCGCTTGTACAGAAAATGGTTCCGACCTCCAGCTCACCGTCGACAATCTGACCGGCGCGGTGATGCTCGAACCACCCGGGAAGAAGCCGCTGCGAGTCGTGGCCTCGAATCTGGCTGCCTTCATTGACGAGCTGGTTCCGCGAGTGCCTAACGCACACAGTTGACCGACATGATGTGGCTTTTCGGCAACCTGCCGTCGTGTGTTTCCGCCTCGTCATGTAAAGTGCGCGGCCATGGACGCACTCCACCTCGCACCGATCACCGCACTACAAGGCAGCATTGATCTGCCGGGCTCGAAGAGCATTTCCAATCGTGCGTTGCTGCTCGCTGCCCAAGCTCATGGGACAACACGGCTCATCAACCTGCTTGAATCCGACGACACCACGGTCATGCGCGCAGCGCTTGGTCGGCTCGGCGTGCGTGTCGAGAACTTTGATGATGACGTGCTGGTGCATGGCGTTGGTGGACCGCTCTGCACACGGGATCAAGCGGACCAGCTCGACCTTGGACTCGCTGGCACCGCGTTCAGGCCCCTGGTTGCTGCGCTCACGCTGGGACAAGGTCAGTTTGTAATGGATGGCACGGCACGCATGCACGAGCGGCCTGTGGGGCATCTTGTTGAGGCCCTGCGGGAACTCGGTGCCGATATTCGTTATCTCGGTGTGGATGGATTCCCACCGCTTGAAGTCACCGGCACTGGCTTGACGGGTGGTACGACCCACATCGCCGGACACGTCTCCAGCCAATTCCTGACCGCATTGCTGATGGCGCTCCCGCTGGCACAAACAGCGACCACAGTGGAGCTGACATCCGACCTGGTTTCGAAGCCGTACATCGACATCACGCTGGAGTTGCTGGAACGCTTCGGTGTGGAAGTGACGCACGATCACTACCAACGCTTCCGCGTTAATCCACAGCCGTTAATCTCCCCTGGCACCTTCCTCGTAGAGGGCGATGCTTCATCCGCTTCCTACTTTCTGGCAGCAGGCGCGATTCGTGGCGAAGGCATGACGGTGCGTGGTATCGGCGCGCGCAGCATTCAAGGGGATGTGTCATTTGCCCATGTGCTCGCACGTATGGGCGCCATAGTTGAGATCGACCTTGACCGGATTACGGTGCGGCCGGGTGAACTCAAAGGTCTCGACATCGATCTCAATCACGTCCCAGATGCAGCGATGACCGCTGCAACTTTGGCGCTTTTCGCCAACGGTCAGACAGTCATTCGGAACATCGGCAACTGGCGTGTGAAAGAAACCGATCGGCTTGCTGCAATGGCAACGGAGCTGCGCAAGTTCGGCGCGTCTGTTGAAGAAGGCACAGACTTCATCGCGATTACCCCTCCTTCAAAACTCTCGCCAGCAACCGTCGCCACCTACGGCGATCTCCGTATGGCGATGTGTTTTTCGCTGCTCGCACTGAGTGGCGTGCCGGTCACGATTCTCGATCCGGGCTGTGTGACGAAAACCTTCCCAGAATACTTCGACGAGTTTCGACGGTTAGCTGTTTGACGTCACAGCGGAGAACGCCGCTACAACAAGGGTGTTCTGCCTTGCTCGAGATCCAGCAGATATTTTTTGGTCGGCAATCCACCACCAAACCCCGTGAGCTTGCCCTTGCTGCCAATCACCCGATGGCAGGGAATGATCACCGGTATGGGGTTGCTGCCATTTGCCGCACCCACTGCACGCACGGCAAGTGGTGAACCGATACGCATGGCGATGTCTTTGTAGCTGCGTGTTTCGCCATAGGGAATACCTCGCAGCGCATCGAGTACCCGCTTCTGGAATTCGGTTCCCCGGACATCCAGTGGCATCGTGAACTCCCGGCGTTTGCCTTCGAAATACTCACCGAGCTGTTTTCTCGCTTCTGGAAACGCACCGTTCTCACGCTGCCACTTGGGATCGGGTGCATACGCTTTGCTGCCTTCAGGAAAACTGACCCGCGCGAGATGGTCTTCACCCGCTAGCAAGAGCGGACCAATGGGCGTGTCCATGTAGGTAAATCGCATCATGTTTTATCTTCGCGTCTGTTCAACTTTGAACGCTGCTGCTCTTGTCGTTCTGACCCGACCTTGTTCCAAAGCACCATCACAGCGTAAGCCCGCCACGGACGCCATGCATCCGCTTGTGTACGGCTGGGTGCATCTTCGAGCGCTTTACGTATCACCCAATCCGAATCAAGGAAAGTATCGGGATCACGTGCAATCCTCATCGCGATGTAACCGGCGGTCCATGGACCAATCCCTTTGATCGATGTGAGCGAATGCTGGAGTTCGTCGGCGTCGACACATTCGTCGAGGCCAATCAGATCGTCGACGACTGCTCGTGCGAGGTTGCGGACAGCATTACAACGCGCAGCAGGCATCATGCCAAGTCCGACCACATCCGCATCAGCAAGTACCGCCGCTGAAGGAAACTGTCCTGCTCCGAAACGATTCACCAGTGCCTGCGCGATATCCCTCGCTCGTGCAACGCTCACCTGTTGTCCGAGAATCGCACGCACTGCCGTTTCAAAGCCGTCCCACGCGCCAGGCACCCGAAGTCCCGGCGCTGCATCCACATGCGGCGCCAACCAGGGGTCCTCGCGAAGTTGTTGATCGATGGCCGGACCATCCGCATCGAGATCAAAGATTCGTCTGAGCCGCCGAACGATGGCATGCACCGGTTCAGTGACTTGATCGGGAATGGACACCACGAGGCACTGATCGTGAAGTTCAGCCTCCACCCACGCTGTACCCGTTCCCTCGTTAACCACGACGCAGCGCCGATAGGTTCGGCCTTCTGTTTCTTCTACGCCTTGCAGGCTTCGCCCCCTCAGAAACTCAAGAATTGCCGCATGGTGATAAGGCGCACGCACCGGCAGTGAAAGACTGATTCCACTGGATTCCGAGCCACCCCGTCGTTTGATTTCACCCGGTGGAACCTGATACACGGCACGAAACTCGTCATTGAACCGACGCACGCTGCCGAAGCCCGCATGCATCGCCACATCCGTCATTTTGAGGCCGGGGTTATCAATCAGCCGTCTCGCGAGTTGGACGCGAACGGCTCGCGCGACCGCAAGAGGTGTAGAACCCAGCTCCTGCTGAAACAACCGGTTGAGTTGGCGAACACCGAGCCCGACAGCCGTCGCCAGATTTTCAGTTTTTTGTTGATTGAGAAAACCCGCATCGATCATGCGTAGCGCGCGCTGCACAGGATGGGTAAAGCGCGCGTTTCCAGGTGGCGGAGCATCGGTATCCGGGCGGCATCGCTTACAGGGACGAAAACCTGCAACTTGGGCCGACGCTCCCGTCGGAAAAAAACGGACGTTGTCTGCCTTCGGCATGCGCGCCGGACACACCGGACGACAGTAGATTCCCGTGGTCAGCACGCCGATGAAGAAGCGGCCGTCATAATATGGATCTCTCGCCTGGCGGGCGCGCTCACAGAGTTCGTCGGACAACATCAAAGCGTGCTTATTTCTTCCCGGATTGAATGCAAGACTAATCTCAACGATTTTCCGTTGCTGGCTGAATTTGGACATTTCCCGGAAAATCCCTGCATGAAGATTCAATACACGCAGCCCGTCCGTCTCGTCCCCGTTTCTGTGCCCAAACCTTGGGGCCAGGAGATCTGGTTTACCGGCATGGAGGTCCGCGGCGAGAGTCGTGTGCTCACTACGGACGGTCAAGCACTACCCATCTCCACGTACTTGCAGCACGACACCCATGCCGCTTCAGCGAACGAATCAGTTCTGCTGCTGAAAATTCTCGATCCAAAACCGGACCCTGTCAGCGGTGACCTGTATTTCGAGGTGCACTCGGAGAAACGGGAGGTCTATATCGTCACTCACGTCGACGCCGCTGCGTGGCCTAACGGATTGGGAGGCATCCGGTTCGGCATGTCCCAGGAGAAGCGGGCAGAACTCGGTGACGAGGCGTTGCGCACGGAATATCTGAAGGCTGTGCAATCCTACGAAAAAGTTCGTCGCGCCATCGATGCAGGGACTCAATCACCTTTCCTTGTAATGCAGGAAATGGCGCTACGCAAGCGGATGGAGTCCTTTACGCATCTTCGCCCGCTGCGCGTGGGTGAGGTGGTGCACGTGCCAATCTGGTTTCCTCATGCACTGCAACATGGTGTGCGGGTGGTTGAGTTTCAGACCGCAACTTATGAACGGCTCATCGTTTCATTCGCGCAAAAAGTCCTGACTCAGGATCACTGGGATACTGAGACCGCAATTCGCGGCATGTCACTCGATCCTGGTGTCGTGCAGCCACCTGAAGTGATTTCGAAGGGCATTGAACGTATCGCACGTTTCGATCATTTCAACGTTTGGCGTACGCAGCATCATGCCGGTGTGTTCAGCCTGCCAGAACACATTCCATACGCTGTGGTCATGGCCGTTGGCGGTTCAGCCCGCGTTGGCGACCTTGCACTCGAAGCGGAATGCGCGGCGTTCATCCCTCACGAAGCCCTCGCAATCACCCGTCTGGAAACTTCTGCGGCTGACAGTGCATTGCTGATCGCCGCCCCCGAGCTGTAGGTCAGTCTGTAGGCCTATCCACCTGCTGTGATAGGGTGCGGCATCCTCATTCCGGAGTTTTTTGATGAGTATTCCTGACTACGAAAAGGAGCTGATCATCGAGCAGATCGAGATCGGCCCGATGCAGAACTACACCTACATCATCGGTTCACGCGAGACCCGCGAAGTCGCGATCGTCGATCCGGCATGGGACATCGGCGCACTTCTTGATCACATCGACGAACGCGACTACAAACTCACTGCGGCGCTCATCACCCACTACCATCCTGATCACTGCGGCGGGTCGTTTCGCGGCAACAACATCGAAGGCGTGGCAGAGCTCATCGCCAAGCGTGGTGTAAAGGTTTATTGCCATTGCGACGAGTGTACGGGGCTCAAAAAAGTCACAGGGCTTTCTGACAGCGATATCGTGAAAGTGAACTCCGGTGACAAACTCGCTGTTGGTGACGTTGAAGTCGAGTTCTTGCATACACCCGGACACACGCCAGGTTCCCAGTGTTTTCGCATCAAACGCACATTGGTTTCCGGCGATACGCTGTTCATCACAGGCTGTGGCCGTGTCGACCTACCCGGATCAAACTCTGAACACATGTTCCAGAGCATGCAGAAACTCGCGGAGCTTCCCGACGACACTTTGTTGTTACCTGGCCACAACTACGCACACATTCCAAATGCCACGATGCAGGAAGTGAAACGAATCAACACGTACATGCGCGTGAAGGACCTCGCGACCTGGCACATGTTCATGGGCGACTGAAATCAAAATTACTGGGGAGGGAAACTGTCATGGGAATGCCCACCGGAAAATTCTCGGGCTTTGAAGTAGAGATGCGCGAACCCGGCATCGCCTGGTTCGAATTCAACACGCCGGAACGCCTCAATGGCATGACCACCGCCATCAAGCGCGACCTTATCGAAGCGGTCACTCAGGCACAGATGAACGATGACGTGCGTGTGCTTGTTTTCACCGGTCAAGGTCGTGGGTTCTGTGCAGGTGATGACCTCAAGGCGTACAAAGGCGCAGAACTCGGCGGGACCCCACTCGTCCAATCGATTCCGCCGGGACACCACAACGCGCTAGGCACCTACAACGGACTACGTACGATTTCTCAGGCGTTGAACACTGCCGTTCGTAATCTCGACAAGATCACCATCGCCGCGATCAATGGTGTTGCGATTCAAACCGGATTGTCCCTCGCCTTGTCCTGCGACTTCCGCATTGCCTCTGAATCAGCCCGTCTCGGCAGCGCCACGTTGCGATTCGGTCTACTACCGGACGAGGGTGGACAGTTTCTGCTGGTGCAACTGCTCGGACTTTCTCGTGCACTGGATTTTGTAATGCGTAAGCGCATTGTCACTGCGCAGGAAGCTCACGAAATTGGCCTCGTTCACGAGGTGGTTGCACCAGCGGACCTGCAGACGACAGCAATGTCGTGGGCGAGGGAGTTTGCCACCGGGCCACAGGTCTCCATGCGACTGCTCAAACGCTCGCTCTACAACGCCGCAGAACAGACCTGGCAACAGGCGCTTGATGACATCGCCGCAAAAACAGCGATTTCTGATCATCATCCTGATATGAAAGAAGGCGTTGGTGCTTTCAATGAAAAACGCGAACCCAAATTCAACGCCTGGCTTGATGGCAAATAACGTGGGCGACGTCGTCGCCTATTCGTCAGCGAACCGTATCGCAACCATCACGATCAATCGCGCTGCGCAGTTGAACGCGCTTAATGAAGCCGTCATCGTAGGTTTACAGGCAGCGTGGCGACGATTCGAAGCGAGCGACGATCGGGTCGCGATCCTTCATGCTGCGGGGGATCGTGCTTTTTCCGTCGGCGCCGACATCAAGGAACCACCGCGCGAGATGTGGCAGGGTGTGCCTTCCATTGGTGCCGAGGTGTCCAAGCCCGTCATCGCCGCTGTGCATGGCTGGTGTATCGGCGGTGCTTACGTGATCGTGCAAATGTGTGATCTCGTGGTTGCATCGGAAAACACCGTGTTCAAGTACCCCGAGGCCCAACTGGGTTTCACCGGGGGTCTCATCGCGAGTGCCGTTGCGCGGATCCCCCACAAGATCGCCATGGAATTCATGCTGCTCGGTGAAGATCTCGGCGCGGAGCGCGCATTCGAAGTCGGCATGGTGAATCGAGTCGTGCCTCGCGGGTCTGAACTCGCGGAGGCGGAGCGGATGGCGTTGATTCTCACGAACTCGGCACCCCTCGTAGTGACCACTCTTAAACAGTTCGCCATGCAGACGTTGAACAAGAGCCCCGCGGAAGCCGGTGCGATCAGTCGTGATCTGCTGCTCCGCGTCAGAGAGAGTGAAGATGGTGCAGAGGGACGTCTGGCATTCAGGGAAAAACGAACGCCAAATTTCCAGGGTCGTTGACAACCGAAAATCTCATGGCACGTCGTGCCGTTGCTCAGTCCGTCTCAAAGTTGATGCGGTTAAGCACCCCATCTACCAGCACACGTTTCCCATCAACAACCTTCGGTAGATAACGGAACTTCCGCGCTGCCGATATCGCGGCCTTGGTAAATAGACCCCTGGGACTTTCCTCCACGACTTCAGGATTCCGTACACGTCCGGTTTCATCCACAGTAAAGCTCAGCACAACGTATCCGGACTGCTGTCGTAAGAGCGCTCGAGTGGGGTACTCAGGCGCTACTTTCACCACAGGCATCTGATCCCAAACCTCTCCGGACTCTCCGGCGGATCTGGCGTAGGCATCAAGCCACTCCTGCCTCGGTGCTCCTTTTTGCCGTTGAACAATCAAGGACGCGGAGACAAGCCCCAGATTGTTGTCCGGGTCACCGTGGGTAATCAGCAATTCGAAAGCTTCCTCAGACAATTCGCGGCCTGATCGTCCACCGTACTCGCGAACATCACCGAGAATTGCGAGAACGTAGGCACCTACCGCTGAGCTGCGAATCGCTGTGGGCAGGCTTGCAAGGTAGCTTTCAACATACTCAGCGAGCGGTGCCTTTGTCAGGCGCCAATCACCAAGTGCGTCCCGCCAGAAAAGGAAATCAGCGCTTTGAGCCGGGGCGCACAGATCCCACAGCGTAGCGACGTTGAACGCCAAAAATCGCACTCGTTGCTCGTCAACCGCTGGCGCGACAATTCTGACCAGTGCGACCGCCTCTTCCAGATCCGCCGAAGGCTCCCCGCGCGACTCAAACTGAACTCGCAGTGCCTTGCTGAGGATCCCGACTTGATAAGGGTCCGCACAGATTCGGGTTTTTGGATGATCTGCCAAAACAAACGGATTTTTCGAACTCTGGACATCCTTGTCCAACATTGGTTCCGCCGCACTGGAAGGGCGCATAGCTGTGACGGCAACCAGGCAAATCGCAACAGCACGCAGCAAGGCAGACAAGCTACTCTCCAGGAATGTTGTGCTACCCATGCATCGTCAACCCCCCCGAAACACTGATCGTCTGCCCAACAATAAATCTGGCTTCTTCACTCAACAGAAACGCGACGATCCCGGCGATATCTTCCGGTTGTCCTAATCGACCTAGCGGAATCGAACGCTCGAGGCTCGCCCGAAGTTTCGCGCCGCCTTCACCATCGCCAGCAAAACTCGCAAAAAGCGGGGTATCCGATGGCCCCGGACACACCGTATTAATGATGACCCCCTTGCGCGCCGTCTCCCGAGACAATGTCTTGCCGAAGGCGATCACGCCTGCCTTGCAAGCGGAGTAAACCGCTTCACCGGAACTCCCGTTGCGACCAGCATCTGAAGCAATGTTGACGATGCGTCCGCCACCCTGCGCGATGATTCGCGGCACCACGATGTGGTGCAGATTGAGAGGGCCATACAGGTTGATGTCGATGATCTTTTTCCACAGATCCGTATTGGTGGAAAGAAACGGCATCGCCTGGTCCCAGCCGGCATTGTTGACAAGGCCACTCACGGGTCCGAGGTTGGCTTCGATGGCATCTACAGCGCGCTCAACAGCAGCGTAATCGACGATATCCGCCAGTGCAGAAAACGCCCGTGCGCCAGCTGCTTCCACCAACGCCACCGTTTCTGCTGAGCCCGCCGCATTCAAATCGATAATGCCAATCCGGGCATTGACCTCTGCCAGCCGGTGCGCAATGCCTCGGCCGATGCCGCTGCCCGCTCCTGTCACGATGATCACCTTGCCTTCCAGTCCACGCACGCTTCTCTCCCCGAAAATGACGCTTCGGTCCGATTGTACGGCGGCGCTGTATGATTCGGGCTTACACCCAACAAGTACTGATGCGGAGTCTTGCAACCATGGTCCGGGAAGAAATTCTGAAACGTCGGGATGTGATCACGAAAACGCCCATTCTCCAGCGCATCGCCGCGATGAAGAGCGAGTTGCGTGCAGCGGGTGATGAGGCGCAGAAACTCAGGCATCTGCCAGCCTGGGCTTCACAACTCATGGCAGAACAGGGTTTGTATCGATTTGCGCTACCGCTCGAACTCGGTGGCGAGAACCTCCGGGCGCGGGATCAGATTGAAATCGTCGAGGCAGCATCCGCTATCGACGGCTCGGTAGGTTGGTGCACACAGATTTCATCAGAGATCAACGCACTCATCATTCGCCGCATGGACCCATCGCTCATCAGCCGTATCTTCAACGATTGGAGCGTGCTCGTATGCTCCGGCCACGGACCTGCCAACGGCCCCAATCCAGGTCGCGAAGCGCGACGAGACGGCGAAGGCTGGCGAATCAACTATCAGGGTTCCTTCGCCAGCGGATGTCACAACGCGACCTGGAACTTTCTCATGGGTGCGATGACCGTCGATCCGGCGACGGGTCAACCTGCTCAGGCCTCTTTCATGTTTCCGCTCGGAGAATTCGAGATCATCGACACGTGGGACACTGCAGGTATGCGCGGTTCGGGAAGTCACGATGTGCGCATGACGGAACGCTATGTTCCGCCCGAACATCTGTTGCCCTTTCGATCACTGGGACCGAGTGAGATGTTCGAGAATCCGACCTATCGCAATCCCACACACGCGATCTACAACAAGGCCGCAGTGGCGCTGGGTGTGTGTCGCGGTGCGCTGGATTCATTTATCGAACTCGCTCAGGAAAAAACACCGTGGGGGGCGGGTTCGATGCTCAAAGACCAGGCTCAAGTGCAATACCGCATCGGTGAAGCACAGGCAACACTGCTGGCCGCTCGTACGTTTGTGCTCGATACACAGGATCGATTGGAAGCTCATTTAGGACCGTTGCCCTCACAAGGTGGTCGACTCGCTCCGGAATGGTCCTTCTTCTGGCCGGCGCTGCTCGCATGTGCGCACGCTGCACAATCCTGCAGGCAGGTCGTCGACATGCTCAACAACACCGCCGGCACCACAGGGAGTCGCATGGACAGTCCACTCGAGCGGCAACTGCGAGATGCGCATCAGGCGGCGAATCACGCACTGATCTCCTATCGGCACTATGAGGACCTTGGCAAAACGTTTGTAGGATTCGAACCCAGGGCAAACTACATGGAACTCACGAGGGCCTGAGCCGTGCCGGCCGCTTGGAATCGGTGTCTTCCGTTGAAATTGTCTGACGGGTAACACGCGACAGGACGGCCTCCAGAACCGCTGTCATCAGATCGAGACGCCGCAGCTTGATAACGAGATTCCAGAGGGGCTCAAACTTCTTCCAGCCACCTGCGTAGAAGAAATGTTTGAGCTGATGTTTTGTCATGCCGTGAAAGAGACTGCTGCGCGCAATGTTGCTCCAGCGATAAAACTCTTGATACGCCCAGTCATAACCTGATTTAAGGGCATCTGCAGTCATCTGCTTCGGCAGGAAAACAACATGCCGGGTGTCGTTGTGATCCCGTTTTGAATCGCCCACTCAACGGTCCGTTTGAATACCCCTTCATCGTCACCGTCGAGCCCAAATACAAAACTGCCGTTAATCATGATCCCGAGGTCATGCAGCCGCTTGATGGCTTGTTGGTAGTCTCGACCCAGGTTCTGCCGCTTGTTGCTAAAGATCAGACTCTCGGTTTGCAGGCTCTCAAAGCCCACGAAGAGGCTGCGTAGTCCTGCCTCCGCCGCTCGCTCAATCAAATCACCTCGCAAGATCGAATCGATGGTCGCCGCACCCTGGAAGATACGACCCATTCCGCGCATCCCCGAGAATAGTTCCCTCGCAAAACGTTGTTGTCCCAACAGGTGATCATCAAGGAAGTAGAGGTGTTTACCCGGCAGACGCTCTATTTCTGCCAACGCGGAATCTACCTGTTGGGTGTAGTACGAACGCCCGCCTTCAAAAAACGCATCCTTGTAGCAAAAGTCACAATGGTGTGGACAGCCACGGGTGACGACGATGGAGTTCGGGACAAGGTAAAGCTTGCGATCAATGAGATCGCAACGAATAGGTGGCAATCCAACAAGTGTTCGCACACTGGATCGATAAACCGGTTGAGGTTCACCACACCTGAAGTCTTCGAGGAACCGTAGAAAACTCTCTTCTGCGGGTCCGAGCACGATCGTGTCGGCATGTTGCGCGGCTTCCTCAGGTAACGACGTGACATGAAGACCACCAAGAATCACGTACACGCCCTGACGTCGGTAGTGATCAGCGATGTGATAGGCGCGTGATGCGTTGGTAATGTACACCTGAATCGTAACGAGGTCAGGACTGTCGTTCAGTTCAAGGGTTTGTACATGCTGATCAACTATCTCTGCGGAGTCGTCTTCTGCTAGAAATGCTGCAAGTGTCGCCAACCCCAGCGGAGGGAACAGTGAATACTTGATGGGACGCCACAACGGACTCTCTGCTTCGGTCAGTGCAGGCAGGATGAATTTGCATCGCAGTGAGCGGCGTCGATTGAATAAACGGATCACGCTGACAGGTCCATCGGTGAGACACGTCACCTTAAGGGGCATGACGGAGTACAAGCTATGGAGTCCATCAATTCGCCACGGAATCCCCACAGAACGTTCGTGCCTGAGGATCAGCGGCCCCTTGCAGGTGTCGTCAGGATGATCCGAAAAAAAAGGCCCGGGGTTAGCCGAGCCTTTTTTGGAATCAGCGGTGATCAGGGAAGAAGATGCGCTACTGCGTCGCGTTCTTCCGCGAGTTCAGTCTCCGTCGCGGTCATCTTGCCACGGCTGAAGTCATTGATTGCCAAACTCTGTTCGATCTTCCAATCACCACCCGAGCAGCGAATCGGGAAGGAATAGATCAGCCCCTTGGCGATCCCATAACTACCGTCGGAATAAACACCCATGCTGACAACGCCATTGCTGCCGAGCGCCCAGTCATGCATGTGGTCAATCGCGGCATTGGCGGCCGATGCAGCTGAGGAGGCGCCACGCGCTTCGATGATGGCCGCACCGCGCTGCTGAACCGTTGGGATGAAAGTACCTGAATACCAGGCCTGATCGACCAGGGACAACGCCGCCTTGCCGCTCACCGTCGCATGATGAAGATCAGGGTACTGGGTCGCCGAGTGGTTACCCCAAATGCATGCGCCTGCCACATCAGTGGTATGAGCATTGGTCTTCTGGGCCAGCTGCGCCAAGGCACGGTTATGGTCGAGACGGGTCATCGCCGTGAAGTTGCGGGGATCAAGATCCGGCGCATTTCGTTGGGCAATCAAACAGTTCGTATTGGCCGGGTTACCCACAACCAGCACCTTGACCTTGCGGGAAGCGACCGCGTTCAGAGCCTTGCCTTGCACCGAGAAAATCGCAGCATTGGCTTCGAGCAGGTCCTTGCGCTCCATACCTTTGGAGCGTGGACGCGAACCTACGAGCAGCGCGTAGTCCGTGTCTTTGAAGGCGACGTTCGGATCGTCTGTCGGAACGATACCGCGAAGCAACGGGAAGGCGCAGTCGTCGAGCTCCATACACACACCCTTCAGTGCGCCAAGCGCC
>SYFY01000192.1 GCA_005799745.1 Gammaproteobacteria bacterium | reverse complement strand
TGTTCGTCACCTCGGGAGGCGTGAATCCAACGGCAACCATTCAGGCCATCGCGCTGCATGTTGCTGACAACATCAAGCAGCGGGTTGCCAATCTTTTCGACTGAGCTATCGGTTGCATGCAAGACACCATTCGTATCGAAGGTTCACTCTCCAGGGTCGAAACCGACCTGCTACGGGTGATCGTTAGCCACATGATCCCGGCAAGCTCAGAACATGACGTGCCTGGTGCCGATGATGCAGTGATTTTTTCCGACATCGTGCGTTCCCTCGGCCGGGAAGAACCGGCCATCAAACGAATACTGAGTATCGTCGATCAACTGAGTAACCAGGGTTTCGCAGAACTGGACCCAGCCAGCAAAGCCAAGGTGATCACGACACTGCGCCAGGATCATGCCTTGCTCCTGAGCCAACTTGTTACGGCGGTCACGCGTTGCTACTACCGTGATGATCGAGTCATGCGCTCACTCGACATGGAGCCACGACCACCTTTCCCCAGAGGATTTGAGGTGACAGAAGGCGACTGGTCGCTGCTCGATCCCGTGCGTGCACGCGGCCCGATCTGGCGGAAGGTCTGAATTTGCTGGTCTCGCGGCACAGTCCGCAGTTGCAACCCTCGTTTATGCATACCCGTTCATGGACGGATGGGTTCCTGACGGGTACAAGAAACTCTGTTAGCGAACCAATATCCCTCTTTGGAGGCGTGTGCATGGAAGTCCGGGATGCAAGGTAGTCAGGACTCCGAAAGTGAGGCCACTGGTCCTTTCGACACATCCGTCGAAAGTGTCAATCCCTGGGTCATTTCTGCACCCCGACCGGGCCTCGCTCTTGCCACATGGCTGAAGGAGTTTCGTGAGGACGTGGTTCGAGTCGTGGATGAGACTGGCGCCGTGCTGCTGCGTGGTTTTGACGTGAACGGCGCGTCCGGGCTCGAGCGCAGCATCGAATCTTTGTTTGGACCGGCAGTGGAATATCCCGGAGACCTGCAATCTGTTGCTCGCCGAAAACCAATGGGCGGCCGGATAACAACAAGTACAGAGTACTCCGCAGGACTGGCTCTTCGATTGCACAGCGAATGTTCATTCGCGGTCAGCTGGCCCATGCACATCTATTTTCTCGCGGAGGTTGTCGCGACTTCAGGCGGCGGCACACCCATCGCAGACAACCGGTCGATATATCATCGAATGGATCCGGATATTCGAGCGTCCTTCGAACGCCGTGGTGTCACATACCTCAGAAATTTCGGCTTTGGATCGACGCCACCCTGGCAAGACATCTTCAACAGCAGCGATCCGTCTGTGGTTTAAACACGTTGCCGCGCTGAAGGAATGACGCCCGAGTGGATTGGTGCCGGCGGCCTGCGACTGCGATCAGTCCATCCCGCCGTGGTACGTCACGTGCGAACCAGCGAACCGCTCTGGTTCAATCATGTGAATGCCATCCACATAACCGGTCATCCTCCCGATCTTCTCGCGGCTTTTCGCAAAAACTTTGCACCTGACGAACTTCCACGCCACTGCGTGTTCGGGGATGGTGAAGAAATCGACGACGAGATTGTGGCTGCCATTCCTGATGTGTATGACGCGGAAACAGCTCGATTCAAGTGGCGTGCAGGCGACATGCTCATTCTCGACAACATGCGTTGCTCACACGGTCGAGACCCTTTCCAGGGCAATCGACGTGTTCTTGTGGGTATGTCGGGTGAAGCACGTCGGGCCAGCAATGCTCACATCCCGGACTGCATCGCGGTGATGGCCAAATGAGCCACGGTTACGCACAAGATCTCCCACAGTTGCTGACGCAGTTACAAACACTTGGCTACACGCAGCCAGAGCTGGTTCGTCTCCGCCTCACATTCGATTTGGCGAACGCCTTGTTCGGTGCGTTAACGCGTGGATCAGGCAAGCCGTTTACCGCGCACCTGGCCGATGTCGCGAGCATTCTCGCCCGACATGGCGGCACCGCTCCGATAGTCACCGCTGCGGTCCTGCATTCTGCGTATGCCGAAGGCAATTGGATCGACGATGGTCGGGGCGACAGAAGCGCACCGTCAGACCATGAGAGAAGTGCTTGGCGACGTTGCCGAAAACCTGGTTTATGGCTACTCGAAGTTGCCTTGGCGGCAACCGGGTGCAATTCCGGAACACCTCAGGCTTGGTCGGGGAAGCCGAAAAGTTGAGGGCGATATCGAGCGCAGCCTCGTATGGATGCGTCTGGCCAATGAACTCGAAGAGTATCTCGACTTCGGCAACCGGTACGCGCCGAACAGCGACTCCCGCGCACAGTCTCGCAGGATCTATGGCCCGCACATGCTCGAGTTGGCGAGGTTGGTGGGTGCTGAAGAACTGGGTGCAGAACTCGAATCGGCATTCTTCGCCGACGAAACAATGGAGGCATCACGACTGGCACCTGGCAACCCATCTGAGTTGCCCCCAACAGCCATCGTCAGACGCTGTACACAGTCTGTAAAACAGAGCGGACTCAACTACTGGACTTCGTTAAACAGCATGCCGCTGAACGACCGGAAGCGGTCGCCATCCACCGACGCGGTGAGTCGATCTCGTGGGTCGGCTTGATTAGATACGTCACCAAGCTTGCCGGCGCAATAGTCGCAGCTGATGCGACCAAAAAACCCGTTGCCAGTCTCTTGAGTCAATCCAGCGTGCCGGTTGCGATGCTGGCAGCGCTGCACAGTGGGCGGGTGTTCGCGCCTATTGCAACCGACTATCCCGAAGTCAGACAGCGCCGGATTCTTCAGGCCATCGAACCCGGGTGTCTCCTCGTCGACAACACGACCGCAGCGCTCGTGCCGGAGTGCGCTTGCCCCATTGTGAACAGCGACGAGGTCAACATCGACGCTTTGAACAGCGACGAGGTCAACATCTCCCCGCACGATCAGGCCGCCGCCGGACGAACGGATCCGAACAAACCTGCCCTGATTGTTTTTACTTCCGGGTCCACGGGCGAGCCGCTGGGAGTTGTTCATAGCGAGGCCAACCTCGTAGCCCACGGTCTTCGTTCGGTGCGCGCCCTTCAGATTGATCCTTCAGATCGGCTATCCATGCTCTCGCGTGGCATCCACATCTCCGGTGTGACGGACATCGTGCGGTCGATTGTATCCGGGGCAGCGCTCATGCCCGTCGACGTCGCTGCCTTGGACATCGATACCGCTTCGGCGGATATTCGCGACGCAGCCGTTTCTGTCCTGCATTGCACGCCATCTCTGGCGGCTACCCTTTTCGATGCGACCAAGCGCTCGGTTCACTTCGAGACCGTGCGCCTCATACACCTCGGTGGTGAAGCACTTTCAGCGGATACCCTAGCCGCGTGCCAGAGGTCGCTGCCAACCCATGCAGTCGTCGTTAACCAGCTGGGGTGCACTGAGTTGTCCGGATTTTGCCAGGCGTTCCTACGCACCGGTGCGGTCCAACCGCAGGGTCCAGTTCCTGCAGGTTTTCCCGTCGAGGGTGTCACCGTCCGCATACTCGATGATCAAGGCCACCCGGTTGCTGAAAACGAAACCGGACGGATCGTCATCGCTGGCGAGGGCCTCGCACTGGGCTACTGGAACGAGCCATCCCTGACCGCCGCAGTATTCCACGAAGGTGCTGCCAATGATCCCCGGTACTTCCTGACGGGTGATCGCGGTCGCTGGTTACCTGACGGCCAAATCGAATACAGGGGCCGCATCGACCATCAGGTTCAGGTGCGTGGGTATCGTGTGGAACTCGCGGAAATCGAAATCGCTCTCAAACAACTGGAAACGATTACCGATGCGGTTGTCGTCGCACCCAGAGTGGAGCCAGGGGAGACCGATTCCGGAACAGATGTCGGGCTAGTCGCCCATCTTGTACCCGCAGGAGGCTCCGTCGATGTCATACGCCTTAAGCAGCGACTTGTTGAAGCGTTGCCGTCCTATATGCATCCCAGTCGATACGTCGTTCACGAATCATTACCACGCACTCCATCTGGCAAGGTTGATCGATCCGCACTGGCAGCGATGAGTTCGACGTCGAACACCGCGATTGAGGATATCGTTGCATCACCCGTATGCCCTGCACCGCCATATGCAGGCGACCAAGACTCAATCGCCGTGATCAAATCGGTTTGGAGCGAAACGCTTGGTCTTCACACCATTGGTGACGACGACGATTTCTTCGGAATCGGTGGTGATTCGCTTCAGGCCATGCGTGTGTGCAGTCGTTTGTTATCGTTTACGGGAAGCGAGATCTCGCTGCGAGATTTGTTTGATGCGCCAACTCCAAGGGGGCTCGCCTCGTTGCTAACTGCGGAAAAAAGTGCTGCAAGGCGCGCGCCAGCGGAGAACGATTTTCCGTACAGCTCGACAACACTGAACAAGTAGTTCTGGATTGCTCCGACTGATGTAACGCAATTTTTCCGAGCTATCGACCATACAGGTTGATGATCCCATCTGATGAGCACCCATGAACCGACGGGCTCTGGTTAACCCCGGCCAGCGATACGAGCCGCAGTCGCACTGCCCGGCGGCGGAGTCATAGGTTCGTCTTCCGGAATCTTGGCTGCAAACGACTCGCTCACGCCAAGTTCGTCCATAAGAAAGGCGATACGCCCAGCATGATCGAGCGGTGTTGTGTGGACGCTACCATCACCACGAATGTCCGCGCGGAGACCTTGCGACAGTCCAATCACGCCATCTCCTCGGAGTAGGCGCACGGATAACCCGAAGTTGAAAGGGCTCCATGTTCGTGAGTTTTCATGAAACTGGCGAAAGCTCGCGATATCATCTTCGAGTGAATCAATACGACAGTCGAATCCATCGGGCGCCAGTGGTGATCGCCACCACACGAGCCACTTCGCGCCATCGGGCCTCACGCGAACTCCCCAGGCAGGATGCTCTACTTTCATAGCCTCGCCCATTTGCAACTCGATGGGCACGCCGTGTTGGATGCATCCATCGACCAAAAACGTCTGCCATCCAGCATGACCACCGCGCTGCCATGATTCGGCGGCAGATTGGGGGCCACCATCATGGTTCCGATGGCGCGTCTCGCATCGAATCCACACGCAGCGAAGAACGCGGTGAGGCCACCATGCAGCGACCAGCAGGTGCCGCCAACACCGTGCTCAAGAAACCCCTCGATAAGATCGTGAGGAGAATCACCGGGCAGCTGTGCAGGATTGCGCGCAGCCACATGGATTCGCTTGCGTACGTTGTCGAAAGGGACTTTGCGACACCACGCGTCATACAGCGCAGTTAATCCTGTCAGATCGAGCGCAGGTCGCGCACCGAATCCAAGCCTATTGAGCATTCGCTCCGTAAGGGCTTCGCTGATTTCTGCCATTGGGTCGCTCCGTGTTTCACCTTGTCAGTGTTTGCCGAGCACCGGTAACGTGGTGCGCAGATGCACTGCTTCGTTGAGCACTCGAACAGTGCGTTCGCCACTGCTTGCGCACATATACCGATGAATACTGGTGTAGTCCGGATTGAAGAACATACGTGGCGCCAAACCGATCACATGGGCCGTCCACACATTGATCACACCACCGTGACAGGTCACGGCCACACGTTTGCCAGGATTGTCCTTGACGATGCCTTCGAGGCTCTCAATCGCCGTATGGGCGAATTGATGAAAGTCGGCATCGATGTCGCCATACATCAACCGTTTCCAGCGTTCGTAGTCGATCTCCTTCAGTTTCTCGACCGGGATGTACTCGCTCGACTTGCGATCATATTCAGCGACACCTTCGTGAGGCTCGGCGGCCAGGGAAAATTTCTCAGCCAGGGGTTCTGCAGTTTGAGCGGCTCGTGCCATGGGGCTGGTATAGAGACGATCAATCTTTTCACGCGCAAGCCACTCGGCCACTTGTTTCGCCTGCACGCGGCCAATATCCGAGAGCGGCGGATCGGCGGGGCTGCCGTCCTGTTTTTCGACATGCATCGGGAGTCCATGCCGGATCAGCAAGAGTTCCATGGGGTATCCGAATCTGAGGTTCTCGACAGTATAAAGTTGTCCGGTGAGAGGAGAGACAGTCTCCGCCATCGAACGCATAATTCGACCCGATCTTCAGGAGCCTTGATGTGATTACCGTTCTCGGCCGGCGCAATTCCGCCAACGTACAAAAAGTGATGTGGACACTCGGTGAACTCGGGCTGCCCTATCACCGCCTTGATGTGGGCGGATCGTTTGGGTATCCGGCGGATTACCCGAACCCCGTGAAAGTTGTGCCGACGATTCGTGATGGTGATCTCGTCGTCTGGGAGTCCAACGCCTGCGTGCGCTACTTGGCGAGAACTTACGGCCAAGGCACGCTGTGGCCGGATGATCCTGTCAGGCTCGCGACCTCCGAAATGTGGATGGAGTGGCAACGCAGCGACATCTCGAATGCCTACTTCCCGCTGTTTCAGATGTTGGTCCGTGGTCTGCCGTCGACCCCTGAAAAGATCGAGAAAAGCACCAAGGACAGCGGCCGCATCTTTGCGCAGCTCAATCAGCAGTTGGAAGGCCGGGACTTCATCAGCGGTCCAACACTCGGCACTGCCGACATTGCCATCGGCGCGATGATGTTCCGGTACATGACGATGCCGATTGAGCGCCCGTCACTGCCTGCCCTGGAAGCGTGGTACACACGCCTAACCGCGCGACCGGCGTATCAGAAACACGTGATGATCGAATACGGCCGGAACATTGAAGAGTGGACCGTGCACGAGAAAGCCAACGAAGGCGTCCAGTAGGGGCGACGCCAGCTGGGATTCTTTTCTTGAGGAGGCCATCGCGACTTGGAAGTCGCTCCTACTGAAGAGGGCGCCCCGCATACAGGGTGTGCCCTTGGTCGTCTTCAAAGACCACGTCTCGTGTCTGCCAGGGCGTGTCGTATGGCGGCATCACGATCTTGACTCCCCCTCGTACCAATGCCTCTGCCAAGCCTTCAACATCCTTCACTTCCAGATACAGATGGAAGTGTTCGCCCGCCCGCACATCCGCGATGGGGGGTCAGGCGCATCGACCTGCTTGAGGTGCAGGCGCTGATTTCCAACAGACAGGCCGGCGTAAAAGTCCTGAAACCGGAAGACCACATCAAAACCCAGCACTTCGGTGTAGAACCGGATACTTGCTGCGAGGTCCGTCGTTCGAAGTTGGGGGGTGAACGCCTGAATGTTCAAACTTGTCCTCCGTCTGCCTAAGGTTCGCGTTGCGACGCTGCATTGAACACCTCAACGTGGACCGCCAACCAGTCCGCAGGCCCTACACCTTATCTTCAGTATTGTCAGTAGTAGCAATTTGAAACAACTCCACTAAGATCCGCGCCACTCCGCGAGGACACACCTCGTGAAAACGACCATTCGCGCAAGCATTCCACGAGGACACACCCCGTGGGAATCAAGCGCCAAGTTACTAACCGACATGGAGATTTCCCCATGAACCGGGGCATCCAGAAAGGACGCATCCAGGCCGCTGTGGCACTGGCGCTATCACCGGTGCTCGCCCCAGCACCAGTGCCTGGGCGGCCGACAACAGCGTCATCGAAGAAATCGTCGTCACGGCGACAAAACGCGAAACCACCACCCAGGACGTGCCGTTCTCCTTGAACGTCCAAACCGGTGCAGACATCCAGCGCTCCGGCGCCTCAACCATCGAAGAACTGTCGCGCAACATCGCCGGCCTTTCGATCCAGAACCTCGGGCCCGGCCAGAGCCAGGTCGCCATTCGTGGCGTGTCAGCTAGCCAGATCGTCCGTGACCAGCCCGGCGTTAAAGAACAAGTGGGCGTGTACCTCGACGAATCCGTCGTTTCACTCTCCCTCTTTACACCCGACTTCGACCTCTATGACCTGAACCGCGTTGAAACCCTGCGTGGTCCCCAAGGGACCCTGTTCGGTTCAGGCTCCGTCGGCGGAACCATCCGTTACATCACCAATCAGCCGAACGCCGAAGCATTCGAAGCGTCCGTCGAAGGCAGCATGAACAAGGTCACCGACGGTGATGTCGGCGGCTCGATGAAAGCCATGGTCAACATTCCGATTGCAGACACCCTGGCGCTGTGCGTCGTGGGTTACAGCACGGCTTACAGCGGTTTCATCGACGCCCTCACCGATGACGGTCGTGTAAAGGACGTGAACGACGGCACCCGTTCCGGCGTACGTGCCTCGCTGCGTTTTGAACCGAACGACATGATCGCGATAACGCCTCGCGTGATTTACCAGGACATCGAGACCGACGGCTTCAACCGTCAGGAATCGTTCAACCTGTATGTGAACCCCTTCACCACGGCGCGTCCCGCGATTCGTATGGAAGAACGTGAACAGTTCCTGCTCTCGCGTGAAGGCTTCGAAGACGAAACGTTGCTCGCAGATCTGACCGTTGAAGTCAGTCTCGACGCCTTCGACATCACTTCCGTTACCAGCTACCTCGAGCGCGACATCCTCGTCAGCCGCGATGGCAGTGCACTCACGGTTTCGGTGACCATCGACCTGGGCTACACACCTGCCGCAGCACTGCTGCCCTCAAACCTGGTGGATACCACGGATCTTGAGCAGCTTTCTCAGGAACTTCGCATCAGCTCGAACGGTGATGGTCCCTTCCACTGGGTCGGTGGTGTGTTCTATTCCGAAGTTGATCGTGTTTACGCCCAGCGCCTGCCAACCCCCGGCTATGATGTATTCACTGACCTTCGTTTTGGCGCAGGTACTTCACGTGCCGTAGCCAACGGCTTTGGCGTCGATTCTCCCTTTAACTCCGACCTGCCTTACGACATCAAACAGCTCGCGCTCTTCGGTGAAGTCACGTGGGACCTGACGGATGACTTCAGCGTCACCGTTGGCGGTCGTTATTACGACTTCGAAGAAGAACGTTCGATCACCTCGGGCGGCTTGTTTGCCAATGGCGACCTGGGACGGATCGACGAAACATCGTCGGACGGCATCAACGCACGTGTGCTGGCTGCGTGGTCCCTGAGTGACAACGTCACCATCAACGCTCAAGCTGCACAAGGTTTTCGTCTCGGCGGTGTAAACGACCCGCTGAACGCGTCGATCTGCTCGCCCGGTGACCGTGCGACATTCGGCAACTTCCAGGCCTATGACGATGAAACCATGTGGAACTACGAGCTGGGCATCAAAGGCGAGTTTGATCGGGTACGTTTCGCTGCTGCGATCTTCTACTCCGACATCGAAGACCTGCAGGTCACTCTTGATGCAGGTTCATGCTCATCGCGGATTTCGTTCAACGTCGAGAAAGCCCACTCCACTGGCTTTGAGTTCGAAGTCGCGTTTGATGCGACCGAACAACTCGAACTCAGCCTCTCGGGCACTGTAGTTGAATCCGAGTTCGATACCACCGTGCGTGCAGCCACCGGCGGCATTCTCGGTGGAGTAGAAAAAGGTAACCGCTTCGCTTCGGTACCCGAAGTGCAGTTGATCGCCGGAGCAACCTGGACAACGCCGACAGAACTCTTTGGAGGTTCTGACTTCTTCGTAACCGGCGTCGTGCAGTGGGTCGGTGATCACATCACCCAACCGAGCGATCAGGTTGCAGGTGCCGGTGTGTTCCGCTCCCGTCTGCCGTTTGCTGGCGCTACGGGCAACGAGTCCACGGACCTGAACCTTGAACTGTCCGAGTACAGCATCGCCAACGTCCAGGCGGGTTTTGCGACGGAAGCATGGGAAGCCCTGCTGTTCGTCAATAACCTCTCGGATGAAAACGCCGAACTCGCATTTGATCGCGAGCGTGGTGGTCGTGCACGTCTGGGTTTCCACACCAATACGCCACGCACAGTGGGTGTGACTTACCGGTTGTTCTTCTGAACCTCCGACAAGTCCATACACGGTAGCTGCAAACAAGGCAGCACACACAGAAAGGCCTGGTTCGTCAGGCCTTCTTGATTTAGCGCGATCACTCGATACGGTTCTTTAACACGCCGAAGTACTTCGCCTTGAGCACGACCTCATCACCGCTGCGCAAGTAAGCCAGTGGATTCCAGATGGTAGCCGGATGAAACAGCACGCCTTCCGGTGTTCCCGTCAACAGAATGGTTCCCGCCCGAATCATTTCACAGGAGGTGAGCTTCAGCTTCTCTTCCCCTTTGAGATAGTCCCGCTCACAAGCCGCCAAAGCGTTCTTCGCAATCTCATGTGGCGACCAGATCATGAGGCCAGCTTTCGACTTCTGCCGCTGGCGACCATTCACGTAAAGCTCAAGTTCGATATCCGGGTAGAAGGCCTTGTGATCACGCGGCACGATGAGGAAAGGCCCCATCGGCATCATGCCTTCACCGCCCTTGGCTTCAGGGAAACCGGTGGTGCCCATGGGTTGATCGAAATCCACATCACGCACGAGTGGCCAACGATCAGTGAAATCGTTGCAAAGTACGTAGGCGAATTGCGCCTCGCGTTCCGTCGTAACTGACGACAACGGCACCGCGCAGAGTTCAGCTTCGTAATCCATACGCCCACGTTTCGGCACCGGTGCGTTCCACGCTGTGGGTGCCGAGAGTTTCGGAAACAGGAACGGGCCATCTTCGATGCCGGTCTCTTCAGCATGGGCCTTGTAGTTGGTGCCCGCAGCAATCGGTGTTTCACCTTCGACGAGGGGTGTCGTCAACGTCTCGTATGCGACGACGCTTTCGCCGGCGTTACGCGCGATGTAGTCGAGCTCGTCGTAGCCCATCATCGTCATCGCGACGAGTGGATCATCCATCGTTCGTTCAATTAAGCGACCGACATCGATGACATGCAGTCCTTCTGCCGAAGCACGACGAACGATCACGAGCCTGGTGGTTTCATCCGTAACCACACGTGCCAACGTCAGCCCGAGTTCGTTTGGCAGGATTTCGATATCGGCAATCGGTTCTCCCAACAATTTTCCGTCAAATGCCGGTCGAGTCAGTACAAAGTTCACGACCAGAAGCAGCACGAACACTGCGCCAACGCCGATCAACAACCCTCGTTTCACGCTGTTCTCCCCTTTTCGCCGATGTTCAGGCGTTTATAAACGCGTTCCACTGTACGCGCCGCCTTCGCCGGCGAGAACCCCAGCAGGCGCAACCGGCCGGACCGAGTACCAGCGCCTCTTCATCAACTACCTGTGGGTGCGTGCCGATCTGCGCGGGAAGGGTCTTGGACGCGAGGCATTGCGGCAGATCGAAGCCGCGGCGATGGAACGTGGCGCCACAGATGCCTGGATCGAGACACTGAATGACCACAACGCTGCGTTGTATCGATCATTGGGCTATGAAAACCTGGCAGTTCTCCACAAGGCGGTTGGGCCGTTTACGCGCCACATTCTCCTGAGGAAACTCTGATTATTCGGATATTTTCGTCAGAACGAGGCTGGAGGAGCGGAGGGAAATCGCGGATATGCAGTAAATCCGCGATTTTTCAGAGCGACGACTAACGAAGTTATGGCGGAAATAGACTTTAATCAGAGAGTCCCTGAAAAATCTCGCGCATCCGGGCGCACCATAGGCATCACACACCGACACCGAAGCCCTCACGCACGCCATGTTGCAGACACAACGCCGCAATTCGGGCGTCCTGGACCATCGGTCCTCGAATTCGCGCACTGGTGAGCAGCGGAACCAACGAACACCAAGGAGCTAATGTTGGCGCTTCCTTGCGCCAAACAGGACGGTCCGATAGGTCAGGCCTGGCCTAAATCAGAGTATCGAGATCCACAGCGATCAACCGTTTCGTACCTCGTAAGCAAGGTCCCGAATCTGATCCCAATCACGCGAGCTCAGGTTACCTCTGTTCGAATCCTACCTCAGCCTTGCGAGGCGGGGTGGTCTGACGGAAGATCAGATCAAATCGTGATCATCGCAGGAACTTTCCATGACTGACGCCGACGTCCTCGCGCGCCTCACCCGCATGGAAGACATCGAGGCTATCAAACAGCTCAAGGCCATGTACTGCGAGATCTGCGATGACGACCACAATCCTGATCGTATCGTCACGATCTTCACCGAAGACTGCATCTGGGAAGGGCGTGGCATCGGCAAGGCTGAAGCTCACAAAGGGCTGCGTGAGCTCTTCACGTCCTTTCAGAAAATGATGTCTTTCTCTCAGCATATGACCATGAACCCGCGCATTGAGGTCAATGGGGATACTGCCAAGGGGACGTGGTACTTCCTTGGCCCCTTTACCTTTCGCGAAGGCAATCAAGCGAAGTGGCAGGCGGCGCGGTATCAAGAGGAATATCGCAAGCAGGATGGCATCTGGAAAATCCACCATCTGCGCGTACGTGGGCCGGGATTCAGCGCGGATTATAAAACCGGGTGGGCGTAAACACCTGATCGTTCAATGACGGTTACGACCCCGCCGTCATCCTGAAGAGATAGACCTCATCAACATTCTCATTCCGCGGCCTTCTGTCATAACGAAGCTCATAGACTTGGGCAAACCCCGCAAACTCCTCCGCTGAAGTCACGCGTCCAGCATGGAGGGTATAGAGTTGATCCTCGACGAGCAGACGCACGCTTGGATCCTTCTCAATGTTCTGTACCCACTGGTTGTAGTTATCGCCTGCATGCACGTACATGCGATCACCGACAGGCACCACCCAGATCTTTACCGAATAAGGATCAGTGGGGTTGGTTTCAAGCTCCACCACATCAGGGACATTGACACCGCTCCACTCCGAAGGAACCTCAGTCTGAACGCCTTCGAGCGCACCACGTGGCAACATCATCTGCGCAAAGTAAGCGCCACCCAGCGCCAGAAGCACGGCTACGACGATCAAGATTTTCTTTCGCATTGTGGAACCACCTTAAGTTTCAGACTCAAACGATCAGCCCTTCTTCGTAGGCCGCAGCAACTGCATCACCATCGAGACCGATGATCTCGGTCAGCACCTCATAACTGTGTTCACCCAGGCAAGGCGCGGGACCACGAGGTCCGTTGTCGTAGCCCGAAATGAGGTACTGATGTCCCGCATACGGAATGTGCCCCATCTCGGGATGATCGAACCAGCGATAGAATCGCCGATGTGCGTATTGTTGATCAGCGAGCAACTCGCTGCTGCGTTGAACTACACCTGCCGAAACGCCTGCAGCCTGAAGAACACCCATCACTTCACGTGAGGTTCGTTGCTTCGTCCATTCCGCGAGACCTGCGTCAATTCGATCATGCGCAGCGTGGCGGCCTTCAACTGTCTTAAGGGCCACGTCATCCGCCCAATCGCCTCGACCCAATACAGAACAGAGTGATTGCCACTGCGCATCACTCTGCACAGCGATGGCACACCAGGTGTCTTGCATACTGCAAGGATAGGCACCCTCCGGCGCAGTCCAGCGAGCGCGATTGCCATTCCGTTTTGCGGCAAAGCCATTGATCTCAAGATCGAGTAACTCCGGCCCCAAAAAGTGCAGCGCGGTTTCGATCTGCGCGACGTCGAGAAAACAACCCTTTCCGGTTCGACGTCGATAGTCGAGGGCAGCCGCGAGCAGGATCGATACAAAACGTGGCGCGATGGTGTCGGTGTAGGCAACCCATGGTCCCGTTGGGTGTCGATCAGGCCAACCGGTCACTTCATAAAATCCTGCGATCGACGCCGCGTGATAACCATACCCGGCCATGGGCGCCGCAGGTCCCGTCTGCCCCATGAGGCACGTACTCACCATAATGATGCCCGGGTTCAGCTTCGACACTTCGGCGTAGCCGAGACCCATTCGATCCACCGCACCCGGCGCAAAACTCTCGATAAATACATCGGAATCAGCGATCAACTTCTTGGCGATATCGATGGCGCGTTGCGATTTGAGATCGAGACTCAGACTTTGTTTCGACGTATTAAAGTCACCAAAAAACTGCGAGCGGTTCCAACCGGCGACCGCATCCTTAAACGGACCGTTAGCGCGAAGCACGTCGGGTCGGTTTTCCGATTCAACCCGCACGACGGTGGCCCCGTGATCTGCGAGGTATTTCGACGAAATCGGACCCACACCCACCCAGGCGAAATCAGCGACACGTACACCCGCGAAAGGTAACTCCACCTCGCTTTTCGTGGGTGGCGGTGAAGCTGTGGGTCGAGTCGATTTCAGCTCAGCACGAATCTGAGCACCATCTTGATCCAATGCCGGCGCGGCGCGCTTTACCTCAAGAGGGGCGGTCCGAGTTTTCGCCCACAGCCCTGGGAAACGAACCGAGGCTTTGCCACCTGCCGGCAGACGCCGCCAGTACTCGCGAAACTCCAGATGATCAAACGCCAGAAGCTCTTCCAGCGTGTTTACCGGAGCAAACGTAATGCGGTGTTTAAGCCCGTACTCAAACCAGTGCTGCCGCGGGTAACGCATAAATAGCGTACGCAGCAGCTGGACACTGACAGCCAGGTTGAGGGGCTTCTGCTTCGGATCAGCAATGTTCTGGTCGTAGTGCACCCAATCCACGTCACGTAGCCAGGTTTCAGCAATACCCTCTTCGATGAGTCGTTCCGTCATCGGCCGCATCACTTTGCTGTGGGGTATCGCGAGCATCCAGCCGTCTTTTACAGGATGCAGGATGTCGAGTCGCGCCACGTCAGCGCCGCGCTCAAAATCAAAGCCCTGTATCGCATAGGCATCCATGGCGTTGAGCATCGTCCAGGTCATCGTGGACTGCGCAGAGAGATCAACAAACTGCGCGCCAGCGCCCTGCAGCAGGCGTCGATGCGCGACCATGGCACCGGCGACCGCTTCGACACCCGCATGTCGCCAGACTTGCGGCACGCTGATCCGCACCGGCGCCCGATCCGGTTGGCCTTGCAGTGCAACCGGTCCACCCAGAGATGCAATCACCAGGTCGGACGCATGCAAATGAGCATGAGGTCCACTATCGCCAAACGGGGTGAGTCGTGTGAACACGATGTTGGGATTGAGCGCCTTCGCTGCGTCGAAGGTGATTCCGAAATCCGCGAGAAAGCTCGGCCGCGCCGACTCAAACAAAAAGTCAGCGCGACGAATGAGTTCGGCGAGTACGGCTTGATCATCCGCGCGCTTGGGATCGAGCACGATGGACCGCTTGTTACGGTTAAACGCCAGAAATTGCAGGCTGCGAATCGGCGATGTATCGCCGTCCGGTGCAAATGGGGGGCAAAGTCGCGCGCTGACTCCTTGAGGTGGCTCCACACGAATCACATCGGCGCCAAGGTCGCCCATGAGCATAGGCCCCAGCTCGCCACGCTCATCGGTAAAGTCGAGTACGGTATACGGCGCGAGCATGCCCGCCATCTTGATCTCCCCCGCCCTGCTTACTGCTCTGCTACGAATCGATGTGTCGTTGCCTTTCGGTCAGGGAATGTAGGCGGTCGGCAGGATGCTCACAAGTGCGCAGTGATTTTCGATGCCAGCGCCTCAAAGAGCACTGCAGCATTGTCGAACCGAATTTGCCGAAGCTCCGGATCCGTGAATCCAAGCGTACCGAGTGTAGCCTCAGCGGATCGGAGACGATTCTCGTCTGCAAACGGAAAATCCGATCCGTACACGATCTGGCTGATCGGTGCGAGTTCGCGCAAACACGTGATTTGTCGTGGTGTTACCGACAGCGCCGTGTCATAGAAAAAGCGCGTCATCAACTCCAGCGCCTCGGCCTGCGGCAAGGCACGCTCTTTCAGAATCGGAATCGACCCGACCATCGACACACGCGGCGCGAGAAACGGCAGCGTTCCGCCCGCATGAGGCAGAATGAAACGAATACGTGGGAACCGCTTGAGCACTCCGGCGTACAACAAGCTCACCGCCGTGCGTGTGGTGTCGAAGGTGAACTCCATCATGCCGCCCGGAAGCCCAAGCCCCAGCGTTTCAAAACAACACGGCACGGTGGGATGGATGAACACCGTCGTTCCGGCATCGTTCATCGCTTCCATCAACGGCGTGAAGTAGGGATCGCCCAGATAATGACCATCAACATGCGTGGGCAGTCCCACGCCATCGAGACCGAGCACTGACGAAGCATGATCAAACTCCACCAGACTTGCTGCCATGTCGGCCAGCGGGAGGATCGCGCAAGCACCGAAGCGTTGCGGATGCAGCGCACGAAGCCCTGCTGCGTAGTCGTTGACCTGTCGGCAAAGTTGAATGGCTGCTTTCGTATCTACGAAAGAAACATGCGGCGAAGAGACCGAGAGGACCGCTGCAGTGATGTTCAGTTCATCCATGATCGACAACGCACGCTCCGGTGACCATTGGGGCACAGGTACGCCACCGTCCAACGAGGTAAATCCGCCGCTTCGGAGCACTTCCTGATAAACCGGCGGCAGGAAGTGCGCATGGACATCGATGGTTCGATGCGGGTGGTGGTGATGCATTAGGGTGTTGCTCCAGCGGTCACTGCGTTATCAGCAGCAAGTTGATCCTTGGCCGTAAGATCACGCGCATAGGTACGCGACGCCAGCCAATAGTGTAGCGCCGCCCATGTCCAGCCTACCGTCACCATGCACATGAGCGCATAACGCATGGACTCTTTACCGTGGTCGGCCGAGAGCCAATCCGACAAGAAGCCCACCGTCGGGGGCCCGAGACTCATGCCAATCAACGTCGACGTGGTGAGGAGCAGCGCCGCCGCCTGCGCACGCATGTGAGCTGGAGCAAGGCTCTGAATGTTGTTCAACACCAGTGGCAACGTTGCCGGGATCAGAGGTCCGATACAGACGAGCACCATGACCGCGGAAACATCCGAAGCGTTGTAGTAAAAAAGCGCGACGACGAGATGCAACAACAGGAAGATGGCCGGGAGACGCGGCGCCCAAACCGATCCACGTGTCGTTAGACGATCTGCAATCCAACCTGCGGCGTAGTACCCGGTCATCGCGAGTAACCCAGCAAAACCCACCAACGTGCCGATACTCGAGGGTTTCAAACCAAAGCTGCGCTCCAGAAAGACCACATCAAAACTCTGCGCACTCACCGCAATCACCCAGATCGAGTAGGCGATCACGGTGTGTCGAAAAGCGGGCAGCTTCACCAGAAAACGCACGGTCTCACCAAAGCTCGCATTGGCGACCACCTGCGATTGGGGCTGCCAGTAGCCCCGCGTAGGCTCACGAAGCCACTTCCACACCACCAAGGCGAGTACTAAACCGGGAATGCCGACGATCACGAGTACAGGCTGCCAGCCGAGATACTCTCGACCCCATCCCCCGATGAGCGAACCAATCGCGGCACCGACCGGCAACTGAAACGCAAAGATCGCAAACGCCCGTGCACGTCGCTCCGGTGGAAAGAGGTCGGTGATCAACGACTGGGATGCAGGTCCGCTGCCTGCCTCGCCCATGGCTACGGCGGCACGTGCCATGGCCAGAGTGAGAAATCCCACGGCTGCAGCCTGGACCATCGTCATCGAACTCCAGAACGCGAGCGCAATAGCGATGATCGTGATCCGCTTCGCCCGATCTGCGATACGCGCGATCGGAATCTGCGACAACGCGTAGAAGATGCCGAAAGCAGGTCCAGTGAACATGCCGAGTTGCCAATCGGTCAGATGGAGGTCCTGCGAAATCGGCACCAGCAACAAATTGATGATCGACCGGTCGATCAGATTGATCGTCGCGACGCCGAGCAGCAGGCCCAAGGCGAAATTGGTGTAGCGGGCGCTGAATTCGCCTGCCTTTTCTCTGATAAGTGGAGTTCTTCCACCATCACCAGAAGGCGGAACAACAGGATGTGCCATGGGACCAGTCTCCCCTCAGAGTCGGCGGAAGCACAGGTTGTGTTCCGTTAAGGTAACTCTGATCAATTCGCTCCTGCGAATTGATCAGGTCGGAATCCTTCGGATTCCTCGTATTTTCCCTGCGTTTACACGGGCTTTGCCCGTGAATACGCGTGCGAGGCACGCGCCACACGCATGGAAAGTGGTGGTGCTTCCATGCACCACGCAGGAAGGTCTGATTAATCAGACCTTCCTTAACCTGATCTTGCCGACTGACTCTCCACGATAGCAATCAACTTTCACCAACTGCCCGTAGACGCCCAATACGATTCAGGGCGATTCAGCGCCTTGTTCGGATTCCGTGAACCGTGATTGCGCAAGATCGGGCACGAACGCGTAGCCTTTCTGCCATGAGTGACACAACCGTCAGCAAGACTTCTACTGATGATCCCACCGGTCGGGACCGGTTGACGTGGAACGTGCTGGTTTCGTGGGCCAGCATGGCTGTGAACATCGTGCTTGGTTTTGTCATGCCGCGGCTGGTGGATGAACAGCTCGGTCAGGTATCCCTCGGCATCTGGGACTTTGCCTGGGCACTTGCGAACTACATCACACTGGTCAATCTAGGTGTCGGTTCCAACGCCGCACGGTATATGGCGTCGTTCGCAGTTGACGGTGACGTGGGTCGCCTTCAACGGATCGTTTCTTCTGCACACGTTGTTCAAGTCGCCATCGGTACCGCCGTAGCGATCGCCGCGGTGTGTGTCGCTGCCACTCTCGATCAGTGGCTTCCAGCAGAAATGGCAGAGCGAAACAACGAGGCCAAGTGGGTGCTGCTCCTGCTGGGCTTAAGCATCGCCATCGAAATGTACTTTGACGCCTGGCGCGGTGTGCTCACGGGCATTCATCGTTGGGACCTTCACAACGGGATCAATACGCTGCATAGCGTATTGTCCGCCACCACTATGTTGTCGGCGCTGCTTGCCGGCTACGGACTCATTGGTATGGCGTCGATGTACTGCGCTTCATCCCTGGTCTCCGAGCTGGTGCGGTGGCGCGCGGCCAGGCGCCATTGTCCCGAGGCGAGAATCCAATTCGCGCTCGCCAACCGCGATGACATTCGACTGGTTTCGTTGTTCGGATTCAAAAACGTGATCGCGATGGCGGGTCCCCTGTTGGTGCAGCAGACGTTGAGCGTACTGATTACGTTACGGCTCGGTCCGGCGATGCTCGCGATCTTCTCCAGGCCGACCGCGTTGACCCGACCGGTCGAAATGATGGTTTACAAGTTCGCCTTCGTATTGATGCCCATGGCGGGTTCCATGCAGGCCCAAGGCGACCCGGCTGCGCTACGGCGGTTTTTTATCGACATGTGCGAAGTCGGTTGGGCGCTGGCCATCCCTGGTGGATTGTTTTTGATGCTACTCGGTCCTGACATCATCGAACTGTGGATGGGCGCCGACTATGTTTCACGCGAGATGATCGTCGCACTTGCAGGCGGTGGCATGCTTGCCGCAGCGAACCGTCCAGCAGATGCCGTTTGGATTTCAAACGTTCAAGTCACCAACGGCGCAAGGGACAATTTTCTTGAAGCCGCCTGTGAGCTGAACCTGCACGTCGAGGAGCGGGTCGGGGAATACTTCTGCATCGAGCTGCCGGAAAGCTTCGAGGCCTACGAACAACGCCTGTCCTCATCGACGCGCAAAGACCTGCGTCGGGCAACGCGCAAACTGCTCCTCCCGGACGGCAGCAACTTACGTGCGTGCGCACAAGAGTCTGAGCGTAAAGACATGTTAGAGACCTTGATCGCCATGAACACGCGTCGCTGGGAGAAGAGTTCGGATGGTGGCGTGTTTCAACGCAAGCCCCGTGAAGCACAGTTCTATCGGGCGTTCACGCAGCGAGCATTGGAACGTGGTTGGTTACGGTTTCTGCAACTCGATGTCGATGGCAAACCCGCTGCGATGGAAATCGGCTACCGCTATAAGGATCGATACTACTCACTGCAAGGCAGCTACGATCCTGACGGTCCACCAGGAACCGGCAAGGTTGTGCTCATGCAGATGATCAAGCGGACCGTCGAGGAGCGAGTAAAGTGCTTTGACCTCTTGAGCGGAGACTTTGACTACAAACAACGCTATGGAGCCGGCACTACGGACGTGTCGGCATTTTTCTTCCTTCGTAAATCACTGAAGACGCTGCCGCTGCGCCTGTTCAAGGTTAGGCCAAGAGGCAGATTCTTCGACTTTTATACACGCTCATCGATTCCGGAAAGTTCCAGTTCACCGTCTTCCTTAGTCACGTCAAAACAGCTCTGGACCGTCTTCTTTCGAAAACAGGGATCCACCACCGCGCGGCAGGATAACCCCTCAAGAAAGCTGCCGCAGAACACCGATGTTCAGCACCAGCCGATGAACGCCTGACTCAGCGCGGCCGAGCACCACCCCCAACGCGGATAATTTCGCCACTCACCCAGCTCGCCGCATCGGACGCGAGATAAACACAAGCGGCTGCGATGTCCTCCGGCCTACCGAGGCGTCCCAACGGAATTTTCCACTCGGCAAGCACTTCATCCAGCTGCTTTTCAGTTTTGCCGATCGCCTTGAGCATCACCTCGGTGGGAATGGCACCGGGTGCCACAGCATTTACCCGGATATTCGGCGCGAACTCCGCTGCCAGCGTCCACGTCAACGAATTGGTACCTGCTTTAGCCGCACCGTAGTGCGCACTTCCTGGAACAGGGCCCGTTCCTGCACCGGACGTGATGTTGATAATGCTTCCCGTGTCCATATGCCGGGCCGCGGTTATGCAACCGGTGTAGATGGACGTGAGATTGAGCGCTATGGTGCGATCCCACTCGTCACGCGGCAGGTCCTTGAGCGGCATGCGCATCGGTGAACCACCGGCGTTGTTCACCCAGATGGTGACCTTCCCAAATGCCTTCACCGTTGCCTGGGCTAACGCTTCGAGCTGATCATCCTTCGTGACATCCGTGGTAACTGCGATCGCCTGACCACCTTGATCACGAATCGACTTCGCTACGGCTTCAATCTCCTGCGTGCGTCGAGCAGCCAAGACGACCGCTGCCCCGGCTTGTGAAAATCCATTGGCGATGCCTTCACCAATGCCACGGCCGCCTCCAGTCACAACCGCGACGTGGCCGGTGAGATCAAACAGATCCTGTATGCGGCGGCTCACGCAACCTCCGGCTGTTTGATGAAACCGTCATAACCGGCCTCAACCACTTGTCGGCACTTCTCGGCGTACGGAGGAAAGCCGAGGTAGGGCATGAAGACACGCGGTTTTCCTGGCACGTTGGAACCGAGGTACCACGAGTTGCAGCGTGGATAGACGCTGGTATCACCTACTTCGTTGACGTGTGTAACCCAGTTTTCCTGCGCTTGTGCATCGGCCTCGATGGCCGCAACTTTCTGTTGATTGGTCCAATCAATGCAGTCGGCGATCCAGTCCACGTGATGCTCGATGGATGGCAACATGTTGGTGAGTACCGAAGGACTACCAGGACCTGTGATCATGAAGAGATTGGGAAAGCCGTTCACGGAGAGACCAAGATACGTCTTCGGACCTTCCGCCCAAGCATCCTGGATGGCTCGGCCACCTCGCCCTCGGATGGCCACACGTGTCATCGAGCCGGTCATGGCATCAAATCCCGTCGCAAAGACGATGGCGTCAAAACCGTAGTCCTGTTGACGGGTACGAATACCCTCCGTGGTAACGGTTTCAATGGGCTCTTCGTTGATATCCACCAGCGATACATGCGGCAGGTTGTAGGTTGCGTAGTAGTTTGTATCGACACAGAGGCGCTTGCAGCCCACGAGCCCTGAGGGTGTCAGCTTCTTCGCGGTAGCTGGATCTTTGACGATCTGCCGAATCTTTCCACGAATAAACTCAGCGGCGGTTTGATTCGCTTCAGGAACGAACATGAGGTCGGCAAACGAGGCCATGAAGGGGAGGCCGCCGTGGGTCCAGCGCTGCTCGTACTCCGCGTTTCGTTCGGCCGCGCTCACATCCAGTACATTGATCTCACTGTAATTAAAGTCTGCGTGAAACGCCGTTTGGCGGTTTTGGGCACGATACTCGGGATATCGTGCTTTGAGCTCGGCAACTTTCTCTGGATCGTGTGGTTTGTTGTGCGCCGGAACTGAGTAGTTGGCGGTTCTCTGAAAGACGGTCAGAGTTTTTGCCTGCTGTGCGATGAGTGGAATGCTCTGAATCGCCGAAGATCCCGTGCCGATCACGGCGACACGTTTACCTGTGAAATCGACAGGCTCATGCGGCCAACGACCGGTATGATACCGATCCCCCGAAAACGAGGCGAGACCTGGTATCGGAGGCAGATTGGCGGACGACAGACAACCGGTCGCCATCACAACAAAACGTGTATCAAACGTATCACCGGTGTCGGTGCCCACCTTCCAACGGTTCTTTGTTTCACCAAAATCCGCTGTCGTCACGCGAGTATTGAAGCGCACATCCCGACGCAGTTCGAAACGATCCGCTACGTGGTTGATGTAACGCAGGATTTCCGGTTGTGTGGCATAACGCTCGGACCAGTCCCACTGCTGCTGCAGTTCATCGGAAAACTGATAGGAATACTCGAGGCTCTGAATATCGCAGCGTGCGCCCGGATAACGGTTCCAATACCACGTACCACCCACGCCATCACCGGCTTCAACCACTTGAGCTGTGAGTCCGAGCTTGCGCAATCGATGCAACATGTAGAGCCCGCCAAAACCCGCGCCGACAATCACAGCGTCGACTGATCTTTCCGTCATCACCATCTCCTATCAGCTATTCAAGTCCGAGAAGGCGTCGGTTGCGCGTGGCATCCTCACCTGTCGCTGCAAAATCATCGAAGGCTTTATCTGTCACACGAATGATGTGGTCGCGAATAAACTTCGCGCCTTCCCGCGCGCCGTCTTCCTGATGTTTGAGTGCACATTCCCATTCGAGCACCGCCCAGCCCGCGTAATCATATTGGGCGAACTTCGAGAACACGGCCTTGAAGTCGATCTGGCCATCACCGAGCGAACGGAATCGCCCGGGTCTGTTTAGCCAATCCTGATAGCCGCCATAAACACCACTCCACGCTGTGGCGTTGAACTCCGCGTCCTTCACATGAAACATGCGAATACGTTCATGGTAAGCATCGATAAAGCCGAGATAGTCGAGCTGCTGCAACACCAGGTGACTCGGGTCATAAAGGATGTTGCAACGCGCATGACCGTTCACCGCTTCGAGGAAACGTTCGAAGGTCACACCATCATGCAGGTCTTCGCCGGGATGAATCTCGTAGCAGATGTTGATTCCGCACTCTTCGGCAACGTCCAGGATGGGCCGCCAACGATTCGCAAGCTCCTTGAAGCCTGCGTCGATGAGTCCTGCGGGACGTTGTGGCCAGGGGTATAGATAAGGCCAGAGAAGCGCGCCTGGAAAACACACCTGCTCCGTCAGGCCAAGTCGTGCACTCGCTTTTAGGGCGAGTTTGACCTGCTCAATCGCCCAGGCCGTTCGTTTTGATGGATTGCCACGCACAGCAGGCGCGGCGAACGCATCAAACAGTTCATCGTAGGCCGGATGCACTGCAACCAACTGACCTTCGAGGTGGGTGGAGAGCTCGGTAATCTCCACACCGGAAGCAGCCATTCGCCCTCTGAGGTCATCACAATACGTCTGACTTTCTGCGGCTATCGCAACATCGATGAATGCAGGGTTACCAATCGGCACCTGGATGCCGACGAATCCGAGGCTCTTCGCCCATGTGGCCATCGCCTCGATGTTATTGAAAGGCTCTTCATCGGCCATGAACTGCGCGAGGAAAATCGCAGGCCCTTTCAGTGTTTTCACGCAGACTTCTCCATCTGCAGCCACACGCCACCCGCTGCGCTGCTTGCAACCACACGATCCAGAAAACGCATGCCTCGGACGCCATCTTCCAGCCTCGGGTAGATCGCTGTCTTTTCGCCGCGAATATCGGCATGAAAGCCGCGATAAACATTCGCGAACGCTTCAAGAAACCCTTCTGGGTGGCCAGAGGGTAAACGGGTTGCTGCTGCGGTGGGCGGTGCAACATCACCACCGCCTGTGCGCAGAATCTGCATCGCCTTGCCCATGCTACGCAGAATCAGCGAATTCGGTTCCTGCTGCGCCCACGTGAGGCTGCCGCGATCACCATAAACCCGAATGGTGAGTGCGTTCTCTTCACCAAACGCAACCTGACTCGCGCTGATCACACCTTTCGCACCACCTTCAAAACGCAACAACACATTGCCGTCATCATCAAGACGTCGGCCTGGAACAAAGGTCGAGAGGTCCGCACACAACGATTCGATTTCAAGATCGGTGACGAAGTGAACCAGGTTTTCCGCATGACTGCCGATGTCACCAAAACACCCCGCTGCACCTGCACGCGCCGGATCGGTGCGCCAGTTAGCCTGCTTGTTATCCGCGTCGATGGCGTTCGCGAGCCAACCTTGGAGATACTCACATTGCACGCGGCGAATCGCTCCCACAGCACCTGACGCGATTAGCGCACGGGCTTCTCGCACCATGGGATAGCCGGTGTAGTTATAGGTCACAGCGACTTTTCTGTTCGAACCCTGGTGACATTGCAGCAGGTTTTCTGCACTTTGCAGATCGGCTGCGAGCGGTTTGTCAGATACCACATGGAAGCCCGCATCCAGCGCTTCTGCCGCAATGGGTACGTGGGTGTGATTAGGCGTGGCGATAATGACGTAGTGAATGCGCTGCGATTCCGGCAAGGCGGCTTCTGCACGACTCAGTTCTTGTGTCGAGCCGTACGACCGGGAGGGGTCAACCCGATAACGCTTCGCACCAAAGGCTCGCGCTTTCTCTGGGTTTGAGCCCGCGCAGGTCGCGACCAGTTCAGCCTCGCCATCGAGTTCGGCAGCGAGCCGATGCACGGCGCCGATGAACGCGCCTTCACCGCCACCGATCAGCCCGAATCTTAATTTCTGTGACTCCCCCATGCAGGCTAAGATAGACGAAAAAAAGAAAGATAAACCAACACAGGGCGGATAAACCATCAAAAGGGGGCGGGACATGATACCCATTTCAGTTCAGCTGTATTCGCTGCGTGCGGAAAGCGAAAAAGACTTCGATGGTGTGCTCCGCGCGCTGGCTGAAGCTGGGTTCCAGGGCGTGGAACCTTACAGCCTGTTCGGCATGACACCAACGCAGTTCAGAAGTCGGGTGGAGTCCCTCGGCATGCGTGTGTCCTCGAGCCACTTTCCCTTCGCCAATCGAACACCTGTCGCACAGACCGTGGATACACTCGTCGCGCTTGGCCTTTCTCGCGCTATTGGTGGATATGCCCCCGCAGACTTCGCGGACCGTGATGCAGTGAAACGAACCATGGAGACCACACAGCAGCTGGTCGACGATCTTGGCGCTCATGGAATTTCACTGGCACTGCACAACCACTGGTGGGAATACGGTCTCATCGATGGCCGACCGGCATATCACGCATTACAGGATGCAGTCCCGAAGGTGCAATTCGAACTCGATACTTACTGGGCTGCAAACTTCGGTGCATGTGATCCGGCAACGGAACTCAAACGCATACGGTCACGCACGCCCCTCCTCCATCTGAAAGATGGGCCTCTAACCAAAGGCGACCCCATGGTTGCCCTTGGCGAAGGTAAACAGAACATGCACGCAATTCTGAACGCTGCGGATCCTGAGGTGCTCGAATGGGTCATCGTCGAACTCGACGCCTGTGCGACGGACATGATGACCGCGGTGAAAGAGAGCCTTAACTTTCTCGTTGACCACAAACCGGCAGGACAACATGCCTGAGATCCTCTACGACTTCGGCTCCGGCCGTTCTGACCCTGAAACCTTTCCGAAAGAAGCACTAAAAAACGCTGTATCGCGGGTGCTCGACCGCGAAGGGCTCGAACTCACGAAATACCCCGGAAATCTCGGCCACGAAGGGCTACGCAAGGCCATGGCACGTCGTGAGAGTGAACGTGAAGGCGTGCCCGTTGACCCTGCACATCTCATTCTCTGCAACGGTTCCATGCAGGCCGTCACCCTCACCGCTGAAGCACTACAGGTCAATCACGGCGATACTGTCATCGTCGAAGAGTTCTGTTATCCGGGCACCCTGTCTGCCTATCGCGGACTTAAATACGACATGGTTGGTATCAAGCTCGATGAAGGTGGGATGCGTATCGATCATCTCGAAGATGAGCTCAAACGCCTGCAAAATGAAAATCGCCTGCCGCGATTCATCTACGCCATCAGCACCTACCAGAATCCGACTGGCTTTGTGATGCCGAAGGCTCGCCGCCTGGAAATGATCAATCTCGCACGGCGATTTGGTGTGCCTATCGTCGAAGACAACTGTTATGGCGATGTGCACTACGACGGCCCTATCGAACCGGCGATCTATGCACTCGATGGCGATCCGAACCACATCTACATGTGTTCGTTGTCCAAGATTCTCGCGCCAGGCATGCGCCTCGGTTACATCCTCGCCCGGCCTCCGATGCTGGAAAAAATACTGGCACGACGTTTTGATGCGGGGAGCAATACCTTTGCCGCTGCTGTCGTGGCGGAGTTTTATCGCGATGGCATCGCCAGTCACGCAGCCGTGGCCAATCCCGTGCTCAAAGACAAACGCGATCTAACGGTCGCGATGCTCAAAGAACACCTCGATGACATCTGCGTATGGTCGAATCCCGTCGGTGGTCTCTTTATCTGGGTGCGCTTCCCTGACGATGTGGATCGGGGGAAGCTCTGGAAGACAACTCAGGCCGCTGGCGTGAACTACATTACCGGTACGTCGTTCCACTACAAAGCAGTAAACGCACCATATCTGCGTCTCGCTTTCGGTCACCTCACACGCGAGCAAATCGCAGCTGGTGTACCCATTCTTGCGCGGCTGTTGAAAGAGGCGCGAGGGAGCAACGAACCTCGGACATTTGAAAACCTCTTCATCTAACGCGACCTCGAGGAAGGCCATGGATCCGCTCGACCCCTACGACCACTTCCCGGCAGGATTTTTCAGTCGCTCCGACGAGTCTCCGGACCCAGCCTTCTACGTCTACGACCGTTTCGTCACACACATCGATGCCAGTGCGATCCAAGCCGTACGCGCGCTGTATCGTGAACTCGGAATCGATGGGGAAGGTCCTGCCAAACGGGTGCTCGACTTCATGTCGTCGTGGATTTCTCACTTCACCACCCCACCCAAAGAACTGGTGGCGCTCGGCATGAATCAACGGGAACTCGCCGCCAACGAACAAGCGGATGAGTTCACCGTTCACGATCTGAACGTCGATCCGGTGTTTCCATTTCCTGACAAGTCCTTCGATGCCGCCACCTGTTGTGTATCCATCGACTACCTCGTCCGACCGATTGATGTGTTACGCGACGCTGCCCGAATCGTTCGTCCGGGCGGCGTGGTTGTGTGTACGTTTTCCAACCGGTGTTTCCCAACGAAGGTCATTCGTGGGTGGCTGATGATCAGTGAAGAGCAGCGTTGTGCGGTGGTCGGACAGTACTTTGAGTATGCGGGGGGGTATCACCAGCCGCTGATACAACTACGTACGCCTCAGGGCGCAGGTGGAGATCCGCTGTATGCGGTTTGGGCAGTGGTGCGCTGATTCCGACTAGACGGTGCGACCATGGATCAACGGTACTTGTCGTTCAACCCCACGCTTGAGCGAATCATGGGAATAATCTTTTCCAGCCGTCGCATCACCGTCTCTTCTTGCTTTGCCTAAGCGACGTACTCTGCATACTCGCGACGCTTGGACAACGAGAGTGCTTCGAAAGACGCCTTAAGGGTTTCATCAAAGCGAAACTGCGCAGCCAGGACGGGTGGAATTTCCACTGGCCGGCCTTTCTCGGGCGCCACTTTGATGCCTTGCTCTGCAAGACGGATCGCGCCCCGCAGATAGTCATTCACCTTCCGCGCGCTCAATTTATCTTCGGCTTTGAACCGCCACTGACGCTGCGCCTTGATGTTGCTGCCTTCCGGCTTCGCCAGAACACCGAGTGGATCATCCAACAATGCGCCTTGATGAAACCAAAGACCTGCGTAGGGTTTGAAGGCAACGAGCGAAACAACGATTGAGCCCTTATGTGTCCACGTCGGCACACCCCAGCGAACCGTTTCTTCAAGTTCTGAGTTTCGCAGAATCTGATACAACGCCGTCAGCGTCGGCCGCCAACCCGGGTGCTTTTGAAACAGCGCCTCAGCGCGCACGTTGGGAGTCGTCGCCTTCGACATAGGCTTGCAGTCTTTTCAACTGACCGAGTTGAACGGCATCCACAGGCCCAGCCATCCCTTCCAATCCAGCACTGACAGGTCCATGCACGCTGTAGCGATAAGTGAGTCGCGTGCCTTTTCGGTGGCGGTGAATTCAAAATCCATAACACCGCTGACGGGCATGGATTGCAGTGGACCTAGACCACCTTGCATCCGCAGGAACTTGCCTGGATCAGCATAGAGCACACGCAAATGCTCGATGCTGCCGCCATTAGGGAAGTCCTCGCAGAAACACCCTCCTGCACGCGCATCCATGGAGAAGTTGTGCGCATCACCAGTATAGGAGTGATCCGCATCCCACCAACAGCCCACATCTTCTGTCAGCGCTGTGTAAACCTGCGCCGGCGGCGCTTCGATGTCGAGTACGTGTTCGGAGACAAATCCATCCGGGGCTGATGCCACCACCTTGGCGAGCAGAACCAAGCTGAGCGTGCTCATCCGAAGGATGTCCCTGGCGTGTAGTAACGATCGTGCCAGATGCCCATGCCATCTTCACCGGGCAGCGGCATGCGCCACGTCTTCACATCGGCGTTCGCGAGTTTCACACAAAAAAGCCCACGCGGCTGATTGATGGTGTTCTGGATGTAGCCATCCGCACCTGCATCATCCACATAGCGCCTTGCGATGCGTCTGTACCGTTCACGCCAGACGGCATCGTTGCCGACGTCGTGAGTGAGTTCCGCTTTCCCTTCGACCAGCACCTTGCGATACGGCAGTGGTTGTTCATCGATACATAGCGCGACGCGCGGATCACGCCTTAGACAGGCAAACCACTCCGATTTACCACGCGGGGTAAACCAGATGGCACCTTCTTCGTAGAGAAACCAGATGGGTGTGACGAGTGGACGACCATCTGGACGCACCACCGCGATGCGCATAAGCACACCTCGCTCATTCAAGAACGCGTCACGTTCGATATCGGTTAACAGCGGCATGTCATGGCTCCTGGAAATTTACAAACGGGCTCACGCACGCACCACCTGCCGCAGCATGTCCCGATATCCGTAGCGGACTTCCATGCGATCACCGAAGCCACGTTCAATCAGCAGCTTGTGCATCGTGGGTAATCGATAGAACGGGCAGCTGACAAGGAGATGGTGTTCAAGGTGATAGTTGACCCGGTAGGGCGCGATGAACGCGCGTTCAATCCAGTTCGCCACCACAGTGCGGGTATTGCGCAATCGATCATCGTTATCCGGCACTGCTCCGTGTTCAGCGATGTTGCGCAGGCGCGTGACGAAACGGTTCCACGTCAGTGCTGGCGCCCACCAGAGCAGAAAGTACAGATACCACTTACCGGCCAGTGCAAACGACGTGAGGAATATCAGATTAATGGCGATGTTTGGGCCAAGCCTTTGCATGCCACGAAAAAGAGCTTCTGAGAACGTATCGCCCTTAAACGCTTCACGGAAACTACCGCCGTATTGTTTGAAGCCGGTCTGCCCGGTCAGGTCGCGAAAGATCTTCCGTTGCAGACTCTCGCGGTTAATCGGAAACGGTTTCGAAAGATAGAGGTCAGGGTCGTTAGTTTGTTGCGTAAACTTGTGATGGCCGAGATGGTATTTGCGATAACTCAGTACCGACGCGCCGAGCAGCGGCCGGTTCATCAACCACTCTGCAGTCCAATCGTTGAGCTCTTTGTTGCCAAACAGCGTGAAATGCGCAGCGTCGTGACTCAAAACGCCGAGACCTAACTGTCGCGTGCCAATGATCAGGATGCCGAGCAGAATCGTGAGGGGATTCGTCCATACCGTCACGACCACCCACGTACCGATGATCACGCCCCAGCAGTGCACAATGGCCCACCAGGAAGCCAGTGGGTTAACCGCACGTAGTGAACGGATTTCCTGAGGGGTGAGGAAATCGCGAGGTTTCTGTAGGGGGCCGGTCTGGGCGTTCATGACCCAATTCTACACCTCGACGGGTGAGCGGCTGGAAGCACGTTGAGCACTTTTACACGCTCAGGCGACCACACCGGCAGCGAGGAGTGAATCAATCTCAGCATCCGACCGTCCGATCAGAACCAAAAGCGTCCGCGAGTGTTCGCCGGCCAGCGGTGGATTCAACTCAGCCTGTGGCAACCGGTCGAACCGACACAGTGAACCCGGGCGCACAAATCCACCCCACTCCGCGTATTGGCTCGATGTGCGGAACGCCGCTTGTTCGGGTAATCGCCAGAAGAATTTGGGCATCGCCTTGTCGGCACGTACACAGGCGAGACCAGCGACAAAAAAGCGGGACTCCCACTCTGCTGCTGATCGTTGAGCGAAGGCGACCTCAAGTGCCCCCGATTGTTTGAGAACAGGTCGACCCACACCTGCAGCCTCAAACACCTCACTTGCGCAGGAATGATCAGCTGCTGTCCCCAGCGCCAGAAAGACCCAGCTGTCACCCGCACAACGGTAGAGCCGATAGACCGAAGAAAGCCCGTGTTGGCCTTCGTCGGGGTAGGCACGGTCGACTTTGCCGGGATACGAAATGAAATCGTCAGCATTCGCCCAGGCGTTGGCACCGAACATGTCCACAAACACCACTTGCCCCTGTCCGGTACGTTCACGTGCTGCCAAGCCCAGCAAGGCAGACGAGGCGATCACAAGCGCCGTATTCGGATCGGGATTCACTTCATTGGCGCGCATCAATCGGCGTGACCATACCCGCAGCTGGTCGAGATCAAGCAGTTGCGACGGCAATTCCCCGCCCATCTGTAAATGCACACCACCCATCCCTGCTCCCGGAATCGGATGGGTACTCGGTCGATGTGCACCCGGACCTTCAGGACCATAACCGTTGCTCTGCAGATACACGAGCCGTGGATTGATGGCGCTGAGGGTCGCGTAATCGATACCGAGTTTTTCGGGAACACCGGGCCGAAAGTTATGGATCAACACATCTGTATCGCGCAGCAGATCACTCACCACCGACTGCCCTTCGCGGCTTTTCAGATCTACACGAATGCTGCGTTTACCGAGATTGACGCGACAAGCACCGACGCCTGCAGCGAGCCCGCGATAAGGATCACCACCGATGGGTTCAACCTTGATGACATCGGCGCCAAGTTCCGCTAGCAATGAAGCACCAAACGGCGCGGCGATGATCGTTGCGATTTCAACCACCCGCACTCCCTGAAGCGGTAAGTGGGTGTTCGCACGAAATGGGGTCGTTGGACGTGGCGAGCTCGCCCACTCAAGACTAAGCGCCTCTCCATCCGCGACTCCGAAACGGGGTGATGCCGGCGTCTCAGACAACTTAGCGAGAGGACCCAGCTGAATACTCCCGCCCAGATCAATGACGTGCCCGTTGGCCAACATGTCAACGTCGCGAAGGGCATCCTGTGTGGTCTGCACAAGCCCGGCTACCACACTGCCGTTGTCGATGAAGACGTCCATCCACTCGGCTGCACTTTTCTCCTGCATGCGACGGAACATGAGGTCACGGAAGCGCTCACGTTTTTCTTCCGGCAGATTCATCTGCGTGGTGTCGTAATCGGGGTCCGCGAGGATATCGACGAGTTCCGTGGCAACGAGGAAATTATCGAACAGGTGTGGTAGGAGATTGCCGAGTTGCACCCATCGACCGTCGCCAGCTTGTGTCGGCAGGTAGTGAAGCGTGGGTATGCCTGCCTGGGCCGCCGAGCCAGCAACACCATCAACCACATCACCCAAGCGCGCACGGAACTGCTCACCCAGCATTGCGCCTTGTTCAAAAGCCAGAAAACCCTGCAGCATGCTGGTTTCGACCAGTGAACCCTGGCCCTGTTGCGAACGTGCTACCAACGCAGCCAGCACACCACTGATCACCGACTGTGTGCAGGCATGCACCCCGACCTGCAGTGCAGAAAATGCAGGGCCGTCACGATCTGGACAACCGGTAAAACACAACATACGACCAATGGCTGCAGCGACCACATGTTCATAACCCGGCAAGTTCGAACGTGGATCTTCCGCACCAAATGACGTAATCGAACAGATCACAAGGTGCGGGAACTTCTGTCGAAGTGTCTGGACGTCTATACCAGCAGCGCTACGTGTCGCAGGGCGCCAATTAATCACCAACACATCTGCTGCCGCGCAGAGCGCGTGGAAGCGTGTGCGGTCTTGTTGCACATCGAGCTGAGTCGCTGCAGTGCCTCGCCGCCACATCGGTGCTGCGGGCAGTTGCTCAAAACGATCACCACGCTTGAGCCGTAGAACTTCAGCACCGAAGTCTGCGAACACAGTCATGACCATGCCACCGACAGGTCCAATCGTGAGATCCAGTACTCGAACACCTTGCAGCGCTTGCACCGTCATTTCCCCTCAAGTAACTGCAATTCCAACCTTACCCGCACGATATCACCGACTCAGAAGACCACGAAATAGCTTGGGTCGTCTCGCAAATCCAATCGCCGCGGCCACCTGAAGCGCAGACTCCAACGGATAAGGCAACGTGTGAATTCCACCATGCACGCGGATTCGACCTGGCACCGGAGGTTCCGGATGAAACCAGTCGTGCAATGCGAGAAGCCCGTTCAGACAACGCGATTGCTCAGGCTCTAGCGTCTCCACACCGAATGCTGACGCTCCTGCAAAGGCTGCGGTAAACACAGGATGCTCCAACGAGCGAGTCCGTGTAATGGCTGCGGTGTTGGCAGAGATGCGAGGACCACTTTCTCCCGAAGCGATGCTGTCCTGGTACCAACATTCCGCCGTCAGTATTTTACCAACGTACTGTGCCGCCTGATAACTCGCACCTTGAATGCCGATGACCGTCCGGCTTACAGCACCGCTCGAGGTTTCCACGCAGCCATTTTGTCGGGACAAGAGCCCAAGGCCAGAAAGAATCGTCTCCCAAGCCGGCCGCGTGTGTCGTCTTGTTTGCATCGTAGCTACGTCATCTTCTCCGATTGCTGTCGGCGTGGTCGGAGATACGAGCAGCGTGACACTCCGGACAAGATCACATGGCATGGCTTCAACAAGAGCATTCATCACCGCAGTAAGTCTGATCTCCCGTGCTTTCCCAGGTGCATAAGCGTAGAGTCCGAGATCGAGTGGCTCACCGTTGCTGAAGGCCAACAAGGTGGCGAGTACTTCCTGCGGACGCGACAGGAGATCCACCGGAAGAGATGGAGTGTACAAGCGCCCTTTCAAGTCACCCGAATCAAACCACGCTTGAGGTGGTGGTGCGGCATCAAGCCACAATACGTCCGCTCCTGCCTGAAGCCACGCGCGTGTCGGCGCCATCTCCGCACCCGCACCAAGCATCGCGATTCGCCGACCACCGAGGTGAACGCGGCCTTGTTCCAACAAGTGCTTGCTGATCCATGCAAGCGCCTCTGCGGCGGCGCTTGTAATCACTTGGCGGCCGCAAAGTACTTCACCGACAAGTGCCAGTGAGTCAGCTTTCCAGATCGTACCTCGATCAGTCAGCTCAGGCGTCCACCCCTGCCCTGCACCAAAATCCTTCACTTCAAGTGCGAGGGGTTCGGCGGCATCTCGCAGCACGCCTGCGACAGGCATCGCCTCGCTACCCCATTGCCACACCAGCTCGCGTCGCAACGTATCGACGATGTGTCGCGCCATTTCCAGACGCTGAGTACTCCCAAGTCGCGCAGCTTCGAATACAGGAAGGATGTCGGGATAGGCGCGCTTAAATACTTGTCCTTTATTGGGAAGCGAAAACGACTTGGATGGCGTCGCACAAGTGCGAACGGCGTCGTCCAGCGCACCATACAAAATCTCCGATGCACTTCGACCACCGGCCAGCACCACACTGCCGCCAGGTGTTTCACTCACCATATTGTTCCTCCCACCAGAACGGGGAAGAGCGTATCACTGCAACGCATCGTTGTACGCATGCTACCCCTATTAACCTCATACCCTTTGCCCCCACAATCGCCGGCTTGTTCACCAATCAAGGTCGGGTTCCACAGTGCATGCCTTATCACTCACGGGCGATCGTGCCGCGGGACCATTGGGCTATCACAGCTGGGCGTTGTTTGAATGGGCGCGCAACCCCTACGTCATTCTGGTGACTATCTACATCTTCGCTCCGTACTTCACGACCACAGTTGCTCCGAACCCGGTGGAGGGTCAGAGCATGCTCGGGTTCACCAATACAATTTCGGGTTTCATTATCGCGATCACGGCTCCTTTCCTCGGTGCGATTGCCGATCGACGTGGACGCCGCAAACCCTGGATCGCCACCTTCGTTGGCATCATGGTTCCAGCCGCTTATCTCTTGTGGTGGTCACTGCCCGGTGGCGAAGGCATCGGTGTCACCATGACGCTGGTGCTGATGGTGATCGTCAGCATCGCCTTCGAATACTCGGCAGTTTTTCACAACGCGATGTTGCCGAGCATTGCGCCGGTCACCAAGGTCGGTGCCATCTCCGGATATGCCCTCGCCTACGGCAACATTGCCGGGCTCTTGCTGATGGTGCTGGTGCTCTATGCCTTCGCCTGGCCCGGCAACAGCGACTTCTCGTTCATCCCAAGTGAGCCGCTGTTCGGTATAGATCAAGGCGCCTCCGAGGATGACCGCATCGTCGCGCCACTCTCGGCGATGTGGATGTTGCTCTTCACACTGCCGCTCTTGTTGTTCACACCCGATGGCAAAAATGCCAGTGGTTCCATTGGCTCTGCGGTTCGCGAAGGTCTGGGTGCGGTGGTGTCGACGCTGCGCCGACTCAAACACTATCGCAACGTCGCGCTGTATCTAATCTCACGCATGCTTTTCAACGACGGCATGGTCGGTGTTCTGATCTTCGGCGGTGTCTTCGCAGCAGGAACGTTTGGTTGGGACACCACGACGATGTTGATCTTCGGCATTATCTCGTCATTCTCGGCGGCGATTGGCGCCGTGATCGGCGGTTGGTTGGACGATCTGCTGGGTTCACGCAAAACCTTGTTACTGGCGATTGGTGGTACAGCAGCCTTACTCGCATTTGCGGTGACGATTCGGCCGGATTCCATTCTGTTCATGCCCCTCGTGAACACGGGGCCGGTATGGGACTCACCTTTCTTCGCAACCCTTCCGGAACTCGTGTTTTTCATCAACAACCAGTTTTTCGCCATGTTCATCACTGTGGGTTTCGCGGCGTCACGAACGATGATGGCGAGGATTGCACCGCCGTCGATGATGACCCAGTTCTTCGGGCTCTATGCGTTGTCGGGAACGGCAACCGCCTTCCTCGCACCATTTCTCGTCGGTGTGTTCACGCGGGCGTTTGAAAGTCAGCGTGCGGGTTATTCCTCACTCCTGATCCTGTTGACCATCGGCTTTTTCATGTTGTTCTTCGTCCGAGAAGAGCAGGTGACAGCCCACGAGGATGCGGTGTGATTGAAACACCGCGGCTGATCCTGCGGCCGCTGCGCGCTGAAGATGTGGAGTTGTTGTTTGCACTCGACAATGACCCCGAGGTGATGCGCTGGTTGAACGGCGGTCTACCTGTCAGCCGCGCGACGCTGATCGATTCTGTTCTGCCGACGATGCTGCGTGCTGCCGAGCGGCCGCCGTATCTCGGTGTCTGGGTGATACAAGATCGTTCCAACCTCAAAGACATCGGCTGGGTCAGCATCTTTCCGGGTGATATACCAGGCGCTGCGCCCACATTTGGCCTGCGACTGAAACAACACGTTTGGAAACAGGGTTTCGGCGTGGAAGCGGGCTCGGCAATCCTTGGTGCAGCGTTTCAATCGGAGGGCGTGACCCTCATCGCAGCAACCACTTACGAAGCCAACCGTGGATCACGAGCACTTCTGGGCCGTCTGGGGTTTGTCGAGATCGAACGGTTCCGGTACACCACGAGTGAAGTGTCGTCCCCCGGTACTTTCGTCAGTGGTACAGGCGAGTTGTGGCCAGGAGAGGACATTCGCTTCGAGCTGACGGACGAGGCTTGGCATCAACGTCGCGGCTGAACCTGCAAGGCCCCAGTGACTCATGCTTCCGCGACATGCGAAGCTTGCCTGACCCTCAAAGACTGGGCCTCCAAACACATGGACTTGAAAGCGATGCACTACCCCACTTCTCCTCGCGGATTCGTCACCGCCGCCCTACTGCTTCTACTCACCGCCTGTGTACCTGGCTACGTTCCTGTCGCCGACGGTCGAGTCTCCGTGATCGACCTTGTCATGTTTGGCAACCTCTATGTGAACAAGTCAATCACCAGCTACGGACACCTGATGGTTGATCCCGCAGGACCTGGCGCCACGTTGTTCTTCCACGCAGATCACGCCACGCGACGAGGCGAGCGCTTTGCGCTTCCAGTGGCGTTTCCCGTGGATTCAGATCGCGAGCGCATCAAGGCCTGTCATGGGAAGGAAGTACTGCTGCGCGGATCGATCAGCAAGACCCCGGCAGGTCATGTGCTGAATTCCGGCGCAGACATCGTCTGCTGAAGCGGGTCAGGAGGCCTGTTTCGCCTCGAGATAGGCGATGATGTCGAGAGATTCATACATCCACTCGACACCGGTCTCCCGCTCGATCTGCAGGCACGGCACCATGGTCCGGCCACCACCATGCATCAATTCCTGCATCGCGCCGGATTCACGGTGAATGTCCCGCAGGGTCACGTCGATGCTCGTTCCTTCAAGAAACCGCATGACGCGCCGGCAGAATGGGCAGCTGTCGTATTTGAAGAGTTGATATCGTTCGCTCATGCAGGAAGTATAACGGCGGCGCGGATAACACAGCACTCCGCATTTTTTGACACGTGAAAAGGTCGCCAATGGTCGCCATGAAGAAGAAAAACGAACCCACCCCGACCCACATCCGCAAGATTCAAATCGGCGTTGCCGCATTCGTCGGTGCGATTGCGCTCGCCCTGGTCCTCTATGGAATGGTTTACACGACCGGACTCACGGAAGGCGAATTTACCGAGGGGGAACACTACGTATTGTTGAAGGATCCCGTTGAAGCCGATTCAGGGGAGACCATCGAAGTCATCGAGTTCTTTTCCTACGGCTGTATCCACTGTTTCAACTTCGATCCACAGATCGTCGATTGGGTAGAGGATGGTCTTCCTCCCGGCGTCAACTTCCGTCGACAACCCGTGTCATTCAGCCCCTCTTGGGCATTGCTGGGTCAAGCCTATCTCACCCTCGCCGATCTCGGCGTCCTCGACCAAAACCACATGCGTATCTTCAAGGCGATTCACGAACAGAATCGCCAGTTCCTTTCCATCGAAGAGATGGCTGAGTTCGTTGATGGCAAGGGAGTAAGTGCTGAAGAATTCACCAGAGCTTTTAACTCATCTGCGATACGCCGGTCCGCCGGCCAAATGGAGCGCATGCAACTCCGTTATGAAGTGCAGGCAGTGCCGACCATCGTGGTTGCCGGAAAATACGTGATCAAGTCGGACGTACCGCGGAAGATCGCGCTTGATGTCGTTGATCACCTTCTTGAGAAGGAACTGAAAGGCGCCGCAGCTCAGTAAGCGGCGGCCCTTCACAGACTCCAGGAAAACGTGAGTCCATACCGCCGAGGTTCACCGAGCTGGGTATATCGCTTCGCGGTGTAGCCGTCGCGTGGATCATTGCCGAAGAAGAACCCCCGCGTGAGTACATCTTCGTTGGTGAGATTGCGGGCCCAGACGCTCAGCTTCCAGTTTTCTGCAACATACCCAGCTGAGGCGTGCAACAGAACATAGTCGTCAGATCGCACACGGTGGCTGTCTGAAAAATAGAATTCGTCCTTGCCTTCTGTATCGACGCGAATGAACCAGCGGTCGAGCGGTTGATACTCGATACCGGCATGGAACTGCCAACCCGGTGCATGGGCTTGTTTACGACCATCAAGGATTTCGCCCTCCGCGTTGATGAAATCCTGGTATTCCGTGTCGAGGAGGCCAATGGAGCCATCCATCGTGATCTGCGGATGCAGCGACCACTCGAAATCCATCTCAACGCCGCGGTTGAACCCTTCCGCTGCATTACCAATGAAATCAATGAACTCCGCGCTGCCATCGGGGCGAACACGTGTAATGGACGTGCTGACTTGTACATCCCTGCGCTCCATCTGAAACACCGCCAAGCGCAAGCTCAACCGGTCATCCAGAAGATCGCCCTTGATGCCAGCTTCAAGGTTCCACAGCACCTCGGGTTGAAACGTGCGAAGGTCTTGATCGAGCGTGCCGCTGGTGTTGAAGCCGCCTGCTTTGTAGCCGCGATTGAGGCCCGCATAGAAAAGCGCTGATTCGCCTTGATACTCCAGCACCAACCGCCCACCGAGCATGGAATTGCCAGGCGCGAACTCAACACCTTCCGAATCCTGGAACTCTGAGTTGTGGCTCTCGGCGCGTAAACCCGTGACCAGTCGCAATCGTTCGGTGAGATCAAACGTCAGCTCCCCATAACCCGCATATCGCTCCATTTCGTAGGTACTCGCATAGGGCGCGGCAAGAAACGTGTAAGTGCGAACCAGATCCACTTCCTGAGAAAGCGCATATAGACCAACCACCCAGCCAACGCCGCGATCATCAGCTTGCGACAACACCCGTAGATCCAACGTCGTCGTGTCCCAATCACGGGCGTAGTGATCTGTGGAGGAATAGCCATCCGGATGAAACCCCTCAAACGTCCAATCTTCGTCGTAGCCGTAACCGATCTCTGAACCAACGTGGGCAACCGTAGTTTCGAAGGTCACATCGTCATCGAATTGATGTTGTAGGCGGATGCTCCCGAATGCGGACTCCTGTGTGTCTTCGCCGGGTTGATCGGAAAACGTGTGGCGGTCATTGTCGAGTGAAAAGGCGTCGTAGCGGTTGTCGATATCCACGAGGCCGCCGGTGAGATGAACGTCAGTGTTTTCCATAGACCAGGCGAGCCGCCCTCGGACTGTCGTCTCCTTTCGACGGTTGGTATCGTCGCGATCAAGGAAATCATTACGCAGGAAGCCATCATCGTTGTGTTGATGCACGGAGAGGCGAACGCCGACGTTATCCGTTAACGGTCCGGAAAGGACTCCTCCGAGACCCCAAGCGCCTTTGTTGCCCGCGTCAGCATCCACTCGCATTAAGAACGTCTCCGTAGGCGCGGCACTCACAACGTTCACGAGACCGGATAGGGCATTGGCCCCGTACAAGGTGCCTTGAGGCCCACGGAACACTTCGATCTGTTCGATATCGTAAGTCGTCACCGCGCCGCCTACGCCGGAAAGATCCACACCATCGAGTACGATGCCAACGGACGCATTCAGGGGCTCAGCAAACTGCCCAGTTTCGCCGATGCCACGAATCTGCAGATATCGGGCACGCGAGGAGCCTGATGAAAAATTGACATTGGCGATGCGGCCGAGCGTCTGCTCGAGGTGTTCAACGACATCGCGACGGTCATCGGGACGGAGCACGGACACGCTGGCGGCGAGATTCATGAGTTCAACATCGCGCAGTTCGGCGCGCACGACGATCTCCTCAATGTCTTCTTCAACCGCAAAAGCAGGTGAAAAAGACGTCGTGAGGAAACACGTAAAACAGACAAAGGGGCGGGACATTCTCATGAATCGGCTCCAGCGAAATGGGGCCTAAGGAGTCGACTCACATCACCTATCCCTACGCCGGTGTCAACCGGATCAGGTTCAAAGGGTCCGCAGATGCGTCTCAGGCCAGTTGGCCACCCCTTAGGCGGGAGAAAGTATACGAGCCTGCTCGTACAATGTCTTCAGGATTCGTTCATCGGTCTGACAAGAGCATGAAGATGGGACAGTGTGAGTGGTCGTGAAGGACCACCCGCAACTTGTGGAGCTATACGTTGGAAATCCAGGATCTTCTACAAACCTTAGCCCTTTCGGCCGGCGTCGCCTGGGCAAGTGGTATCAACGTCTACGCGGTGCTCGCGGCACTCGGTCTCGCGGGCTCGTTCGGCTATGTCGATCTGCCCTCCACCCTTGAAGTCGTGCAGGACCCGATGGTCATTGGCGCATCCCTGGTCATGTTTGTCGTGCAGTTCTTCATGGACAAGATTCCAGGCGTCGACAGTTTCTGGGACGCGCTGCACACCTTCATCCGCATTCCCGCTGGAGCCGTGCTCGCCGCAGGTGCTGTTGGCGAAGTCGATCCTGCACTGATGGTCGCAGCGGGCATCATCGGCGGCACGATCACTGCAGCAACTCATGCCACCAAGGCGAGTTCCAGGGCGATGATCAACACATCTCCCGAGCCGCTCTCCAACTGGGCCGCTTCGTTCACCGAAGACGCCATGGTGCTCGGCGGTTTGTGGACGGTTTTCCAGTATCCTGTGGTGTTCCTGGGGGTTTTTGCGGTTTTCATCCTGATCGCCTGCCTGCTGTTGCCAAAACTGATTCGAGGCATCCGCACAGTGCTCCGCCGCATCGGTAGTTGGTTTGGCATGACCCAATCAAAGCCATCGGAACAGACCCGAGTCTGACCCACCTTCCGTTTATCGTCGGACAATAATGAAACCAATCCCTACCTGCCCAACGGGAGCCTATGCCACCTCGCCGTAACGCCAATCGCTACGGCACAGGTCGCGCGCGTCAACCTGCACCCATGGGTTGGCTTAAACGCCTCTTCTGGTTGTTTGCCGTAGTTGGCCTGGTGCTCGCGGCTCTTGCGCTGGGCTACCTCTGGTACCTCGACCGCACGCTAACCGACGTCTTTGAGGGGCGGCGTTGGTCGCTGCCGGCGCAGGTTTATGCCGCACCTGTTGAGCTTTACACAGGCAGCCCGTTGACGCAGAGGGAGTTCCTCGCCGAGCTCGAGCGCAGCGGTTATATGAGCGCTCGCAGTCCGCGACTGCCGGGTTCGTTCACTGTCACAGGGGAGACTGTCGCGGTGTTTCTGCGTGAATTCCGCTTTGATGATGAACTACGCGCCGCAGATCGCATTGAAGTGCAGTTTCGCACTCACGGCATCGTCGATATCACCACGGGCGGAGGTCATGCCGTTCCATTGGTTCGCCTCGACCCACCCCTCATCGGCAGCTTCTTCCCCTCTCATGGAGAAGACCGCGTCGTCTTGAACCCGGAAGATGTCCCGCCACTGCTCAAGGAAGGGCTCAAGGCCGTCGAAGACAAGTCGTTTGATACTCACATCGGGTTTAGCATCAAGGGCATCTCACGCGCCGTATGGGCCAACATCACCGCCGGTGAAGTCGCACAAGGTGGCAGTACCCTGACCCAGCAACTCGTAAAGAGTTATTTCCTCGACAACAGTCGCACCATCAAACGCAAGTTGCACGAACTCGCCATGGCCATCGTGCTCGAAGCACGGTTTTCCAAAGAAGACCTGCTCAACGCTTACATCAATGAGATCTTCCTCGGGCAGAGTGGCAATCGCGCAATTCACGGCTTTGGCCTCGGTGCCCAATTCTACTTCAACCGGCCACTGAACGAACTCGCGCCACACGAGATCGCCACACTCATCGCCATCATTCGTGGGCCCTCCTATTACGACCCGTTCCGTTTTCCAGACCGCGCGCTCGAGCGACGTAACCGTGTGCTCGATACGTTTCTCCAAGACGGTTTGATCGATGCCACCACCGCTGCTGAGGAAATTGCTGAACCCCTCGGTGTGACGCGTAAACAACGCCGCGGCGGACGTTATTACCCCGCATTTATGGACGTGGTCCGCGCTTCACTGGTGCAGAACTACAGCCGTGAAGACCTCGCCTCAAAAGGGCTGCGTGTTTTTTCGACACTCCAACCACGCTTGCAGGAGAGCATCCAACGCCACATCGCTGAACGACTTACCACGCTGGAAAAGAACCGCAAGATCGAGAAGCTCGAAGCCGCCGTGGTCATCCTTGATGTGCAGACCGGTGAACTCCTGGCACTCGCCGGTGGACGCGAAGCCGGCTTCGAAGGTTTTAACAGAGCCACCAACGGAACACGTCCCGTGGGTTCCTTGATGAAACCACTGGTTGTACTCGGTGCACTCGAAGAGGGTTGGCAATTGGTTGAAGTGATCGATGATGCACCGATCACTGTGCCCCTCTCTCGCAACAAGAGCTGGACGCCGAAGAACTACGACGGCAAGGTCCACGGTCCAGTGCCGATCGTGAAGATGCTCGGCAACTCTTTGAACCTCGGCACCGTTCGACTTTCACAACACGTCGGCATGGACCGCATTCTCAATCTCTACGGCCGTATGACGGGCATCAAAGCGACGAATCCCAACCCATCGTTTGTGCTTGGCGCGGAATCCATGTCACCTCTCGACGTAGCACGCTTGTATGCGTCCATCGCCAACGGCGGATTCCGCACGCAAGTTAAAGCGGTGACATCCGTCGTCACCGAAGAAGGTGAGACGCTGTATCAGCAACCCTTTGAACTGGAGAAAGCCCTTGAGCCTGCGCATGCCGATGCAATGACGTGGGTATTGCAAGCCGGCATGACGCTCGGCACCGGACGTGGTTCACGCCATGCGGGCAAAGGTGTGGCGGGGAAAACGGGCACCACCAACGATTTTCGTGACAGTTGGTTTGCCGGCTTCGACGCCCGCAAGGTGGGAATCGTCTGGATCGGACGGGATGACAATAAGGCGACCGGACTCGCCGGCGCCAACGGTGCACTCACGTTGTGGGACCCGATCTTCGCTGACCTCGGTGTCGAAGCAATCACCCACGAGGATGATTCACAGGTTCGTTATGTAGAGTACAACAGTGGTCTACTCGCAGCGCCGCATTGCGCGGTCACCGTGCGTATTCCTGTTACCGAACCAGAAACTTTGCCGTACAAGGAAGGCTGTGGTATCGAAGCACCTGAAAGCCAATCGGAAGAAGGTTGGCGTTGGCCATTTTGGGACAATCGATGAACTACTTGCTCCTGTTCGTATTGTTTCTGCTCACTGGATGCATGATCGCACCTTCGCCTCAGCCGCAGGCACCGAATCGTCCGCAGGTAACAACGCCGCCACCGATTACGGAACGATCAACACCAGAAACGGCACCACCCGCCTTGCCGGTGGTTCCCCCTCAACCCACGCCACCCCCCTTAAGCGAGGCCACACAAGCCTTGGTTGAAGGGAGCCAGAAAGCGTCGCTTAAGGGTGATCATCGTAATGCCATCGCGGCGCTCGAACGCGCCATTCGCATTGATGGTCGAAACGCTGATCTGTGGGCTCGATTGTCGGTGGCCTACCTTCGAGACGGGCGTGTGAATCCCGCCCGGCAATACGCGAACCGCGCGACTGCACTGGCCGGCAACCGACCCGATTGGCAACGGTCCGCGTGGCTCGCAGTGGCGGCTTTTGAGGAACAGGTCGGGAATCACGCCGAGGCAGAGCGGATCAGAGCGCTCTATTCCCCTGAAGGCCGTTATTCCCCTGAGGGTCGTTAGATCCTATCGCCGTTCTCCACGCTCTAACAAACGCGCCAACGCTTGCGAATCGGTTCTTTGGTAAAGGTTCGCACGCGGTCGACGCAGTCTCGCGTATCGCATCCGAAGCACCTGGATAGAGCTCAGAGATCATCCGTCCAAGATTGAAAACCGTTGTGCGTTCATTGATGAGCGCCCCCAGTTCGAATTCTTCCGGTGCCATGAATCGCGAAGATCCAAACCTGCGACCCGTGGTGTTGGTGATCGGCCCGTGGTGATAACCATCGAGGTCGATCACGTGAAGACGCATCTGCGCGAAGTCGTAGATCAGGCAACCGTCGTAGAAGTCTTCGGCGATCCATCCGGCTGCTGCGAGCTGAAGATGAAGATCAAAGAGTGCATCCAGTGCCAATTCGATCTCTTTGGGCGGGAGCGCGCGGAAACGAGCGAAAGGACCTGCAGGATTCGCTCGTTCTGATGAAGGCACACGGATCAACTCACCCTGCACCCACTCACTGATCAAGAGCGGTCCATCGGCACATTCGATCAACTGCTGAAGACGTGGTCGAGTGGCATGCTGAGCCGATTCAGAGACAACGATGGCGTTTCTTAAGCGCTCAACACGTTCGACAAACGTTGATCCGACTACGTCGATCTTCGGATCACCCGCCGACTTGGCAAACCAGCGTTGATCACCCTGTTGCACACCGAAGGACACGTTACCGGAGTCCTGGGTGCGAGCATCGAACACGGCGAACACTTCACCGAGGGATTCCACGTGTCCTCGGGTAGTGAGCGCCGACGTTAAGCGAACAATGTTCACGCCAATCGTCTATGCCAACTTCTGCGCCAACTTTTGCGCTGCCTTTTACCCAACGGAGCGGGCTTCAATCAGTGCTTCAATACGCGCCTTATCGGCCTTGAATCGTCGGCCCGCAACATAGAACAACGGAATCGCGATCAACGACAACAAGGTGAACGTCAAAAGCGTCCAGGTGTAAGGCTCGGCCACACCACGCTCGGCCATGAGATCGACCGTAAACCCTCCCGTCGTGACGCCCACACCGAGCCCAACGAAGTTGAGTGTGAGGATCAGGAAGGCAACGACCGTGGCACGAATCTTCACCGGCGCGAGTTCCTGCACCGTGGAGAATGTCGGCCCATAGAAACATCCCAGCTGGAAGAAACCGGTGAACACACCGATCCAGAACCAGATGCTGTCGCCATCGACGAGGCGATAGGCGACGTTGATCGGTGCAAGAATCAACATGATGAAAAACAGGAACATCGGCCGGCCAAGTCCTGTGCGGCGCAGGAAGTAATCACCACCGGCACCACCAAAGAGATTGCCGAGAATGCCACCGGCCATACCGATCCATCCGGTCATGCGGGCGATCTCTGCGCGGTCAAAACCACGTTCTTCGACATACCAGAGTTGGTCAAAGGTCGCTGCACCGAGGATGAAGTGGAAACACACGCCTCCTGAAATAGTGAGGACCAGCGCAGGGCAATTCTTAAGGGCGAACTTCAGTTGATCGGCGAGTTGTTTGAATGACTGACGAGGTGCGTCTGCGGCATCTCCTTTAACTTGCCTTCGGGGGGGTTCACGGAAGAACAACATGACGATGGCGAGCAAGATGCCCAATGCACCGAGAAGGTAGAAGCAGTTCCGCCAGCCAATGGCCGGTCCAAGATAGCCCACGATGAGGAGGCTCAAGCCAGTCCCGATGGGTACACCCATGTAGTAGATTCCCGAGGCAAGACCCAGGTGGCGACTGGGAAACTTGTCGCCGAGCAACGACATCGCTGTCGGCGTCATGATCGACTCACCAACGCCGATGAACATGCGGGGGATGGCCAGAGACACAAACCCTTTCGCCAAGCCTGAGATCGCTGTCAGTGCACTCCATGCCGCAAGTCCAATGGCTATGAGCCTGGTGCGGTTATAGACGTCCGCCAGCGCACCCATGAAAAGCCCCATCGTCGAATAGAAGACCAGGAAGACAAGTCCTGTGAGCAAGCCGAATTGAGTATTGGTGAGGCCCAGATCCGGAACGATGAAGTTCGCGAAACTGGCAAGCAGCTGCCGGTCAACGAAGTTCATAACGTTGAGCAGCGTTAGAAATGCGAGAAAGCCGACGCTACCCGCTGTGACGCGTTCATCTGATTGTTGCACGTTTCCTCCCCAGTTGGCGTGCGGTGCCGAATGAGTTCGTGCCCGCATTCTTCATGAAGAATGCGGGCTAGTTATCTCAACAGTTGTACCCAGTGTACGACCGGCACTCCAGCAGCGGAAGCCAGATGCAACTGACAACCGATGTTGGCGGTGGCGATGAGGTCAGGCTGACCGGCCTCGAGTGCAGCGACCTTGTTATCACGCAACTGCGTGCCGAGTTCGGACTGAAGAATCGAATACGTCCCCGCTGAACCGCAGCAAAGGTGCCGATCAGCGACTTCGGTTAACTCATAACCGGCACCGATGAGGAGCGATTCGACCGTACCTCGGGAGCGTTGGCCGTGTTGCAACGTACAGGGTGCATGCCAGGCGATGCGTCGTTCTTCGCGAGAGGCCTGAAAGGTGATGCCGCATTGTGCGAGATAGGTCGCGACATCAACTGTTTTTGAGGCCATTCGCACTGCTGCCTCCGCATCGGCTGTGTTGATGAGGTGCCGCCCATAGTCACGAAGGGTCACCCCACACCCACTGGCCGTTGAGATGACCGCTTCAACGGAGTCCATCCATGGGGAGAGTGCCTTCAAGTTGTGCTGCATCACCTGTCTCATAGCATCATCATCACTGAGATGCAGCGCGAGCGAACCACAACACTGTTCCTCCGGCAGCATCACCACTTCGATACCGTTGCGATCCAACAACATCGCGAGATGCGCATTCACCTCGGGGGTGCTGACGGATTGCACACAACCCTGCAGCACGATCACCTTTCGTGGGTGTTCGCCCGTACGTAGCGGGTCGGCCATCCGCAGGGGTGGAACCTTGCGCGCGAGACTATTTGGAAGAAGCGGCTTTGTCAGATTTCCGGCCGCAACAACCAAGCGGAAAAGCCCACGCCGCGGTACTGCAAACTTTAACCCTTCGATGAGCAGACGCTTCCACCAAGGACGATCATTCGGGAGCTTTTCGCGGGCAATCTCGAGCAGCTCGGCATATTCGACACCGGACGGACACGTTGTCTCGCAAGCACGACAAGTCAGACAACGGTCGAGGTGGGTATTGATGCGCGGCGACGCGACACCCGTCTCCAGGAACTCCTTGATCTGATAGATGCGACCACGTGGACCATCGAGTTCATCACCGAGTAGCTGGTAGGTAGGACAGGTCGCGTTGCAAAAACCGCAATGGACACACGAGCGCAAGATCGCCTCTGCGCGTTGTCCTTTGTCGGTGGCGAGCAACGCTTCAGGCAGTGATGTCTGCATGCAGAAGATCCGGATTGAAGATACGTCCTGGGTCGAAGGCTGCTTTGATGCGAATGAGCAGTGGGTCAACTCCCGATCCACAGAGAGGTGATTCGCCGATCTTGCTCACGTTGTTTATTGAAGTGGAATCACCACGTCGCCAACGCAAGCTACCCGCCCAGTCGATGCACACGTCGTCACCGTCAGGCGGGGTTGATGGGGGTACCAGCGCGCGGGAGTTCACCAGTGTTGAAAAACAAGGTAACGAACGATCACGAAGCGCCGTCCAGAACGTGGGATCGTCTTCCTCACCAGCCAGCTTCACGCGAGTTGCCTCGACCACCGAGGGTGCGCCTGCAATTCGCCAATGCAAAACGCCGTCCACCCACGCAAGGCCTGTGAGCGGGAGTGGCTTAAGCGCCCACGCCCGCATGGACGACACTGCATCCGATGCGGGCATGGCTTTTCGGAAACAACCAATCGCTGGATCTAAAGGTGCAACCCTGAGGCTGACCGAAAGCAATACACCGAATGCGCCTTCCGAACCCACCATCAACCGCGCCACATCAAACCCGGCGACGTTTTTGAACACTTCGCCACCGAACTTCAGCCGTTCGCCGAGACCATTGACCATCACAACACCCAGCACCGTGTCTCGAAGAGAACCTCGAAACGGGCGGGAGGGTCCGGAGAGACCAGAAGCAACCACACCACCCACAGTGCCTCGTGACTTGTAACCAGGTGGTTCCGCGGCCAAGCACTGACCCTTTTCTGCGAGGGTTTGGTTAACCTCATCCAGCGAAGTACCTGCACGTGCGGTGATGACCAGTTCTTCGGGTCGATATTGCTCGACTCCGCAGTGGCTGGTCAGATCGAGCAGGACATCTCCACGCCTCGATCCTAACAACTCCGCTTTGCTGCCCTGCCCGGCAATGCGCAGTGTCGTGCGCGAATCACGTGCGAGTTGAATGCGATCAATGATCTGCGCCGCTGCATCCCTCACTAAAACCGCTCCAGATGATGAAACGGTTCTCGCCCACCTTCTCGTCCGCCATGGACATGCATACCACCGGCTTCAACACACCGCTGCAGTGTGGGTATGGCCTTGCCCGGATTCAGCAAATTTTCCGGGTCAAACGCGGCCTTCAGACGGAAGAACTGTTCAAGCTCCGCAGAAGTAAACTGGTCACACATAGGACCGAGTTTCTCAATACCTACACCGTGTTCACCCGAAACCGCGCCTCCCACCGCCACACACTGAGACAGGATTCGGCTACCGAATTCTTCAACTTTCTCAAGCTCTCCAGGAACGTTGGCGTCGTAGAGGATTAAGGGATGCAGATTGCCGTCACCAGCAAGGAAAACGATGGCGACGGGGAGACCATATTCCTTCGAAAACGCGGAGATATGGTCGAGCACTTCGGCGAGTCGAACTCGCGGAATTGTGCCATCCATGCAGTAGTAGTCCGGCGCGAGTCGTCCTACCGCTGGAAACGCGGCTTTGCGGCCGGCCCACAGGCGTTGCTGTGACACGGCGTCCGTGGCGACATCGATACGATAGGCGCCATCAGCGCGCATGCAGGCTTCAACCCGTTCACGATCACTCTCTACTTCCAGGGCCAAGCCGTCGAGTTCACAGATCAGGAGCGCCTCAGCATCGAGCGGATATCCGGCATGCACAAAATCTTCAGCGGCTTTGATCGCGAGGCGATCCATCATCTCGAGTCCTGCCGGAATCAGCCCCGAGCTGATGATGTGCGCCACTGCATTGCCTGCATCAGCAAGCGAATGGAATGCACCCAGCATCACCGCTTTGTTTTCAGGCAGCGGTGTGAGCCGCACCGTCACTTCCAGCACGATGCCGAGCAACCCCTCGGAACCACAAAGCAACGCACGTAAATCGATACCGAGCGGGTCAGTACCAAGACCTCCTACAGTTCGCACCACACCATCGAGTGTTGCGAAGGTGATGCCCGTGACGTTGTGGACGGTGAGTCCGTACTTCAGGCAATGCACACCCCCCGCGTTTTCAGCGACATTGCCGCCGATGCTGCAAGCGATTTGCGAGGAAGGATCAGGCGCGTAGAAGAGCCCGTGTTTGGCGACAGCTTCACTGATGGCGAGGTTACGAACGCCGGGTTCAACGCGTGCAACGCCGTTAGCGAGGTCGATGTCGAGAATGCGGTTGAGGCGGGCAAGCGATAGCAGAAGGCCTTCTTTAATAGGCCGTGCGCCACCGGAGAGACCCGTACCGGCACCTCGTGGCACGAGAGGAACCTGATGGCGCTTGCAGATATCGAGAGCACGCAGCACCGCGTCTCGTGTACGCGGTAGCGCAACCGCCCACGGCTCTTCGCGAATCGCAGTCAGGCCGTCCGTCTCGTAGGGACGTTTACCCGCCGGATCAAGGATCAGATCCGGTCCGAGGAAGTTGATTAGTTCAGTGCGGGCGGCTTCGAGCGTCATGGGAGACGGAGTGTACCAGCCCGATCAGCTAAGGGGTCCGCAACGGTATGGTATTATGCCATTCGAAATAGTCCCATCGCCGGAACTGGCACATACCCCGGAAAGACCATATCCAGCTGCGGATTCCATGTCTGTGTTGTGAGAACTTCCGCGATCACCTGGCGATAGTCGGTGGTGACGGCAAGATCCGCGCGATCATAGAGTTGTTCACGCGCAAGACCCGGCCATTGCCCATAGAGTCGCCCACCGTTGACCTTACCGCCGAGTACGAACATGGCACTTCCATGACCATGATCCGTTCCACGAGACGCGTTTTCTGAAAGTCGACGACCGAACTCACTCATCACCACCACACTCAAACGGCTCGTTAGGTTGTGGGCCTCGAGGTCACGATAAAACGTCGACAGACTCGCACCGAGTTGACACAGCAAATCTGCGAAGTATCCCTGCGATCCTTCCCCCTGCCACTTGTGAGTATCCCATCCGCCGAAATCTACGGTGGCGACTCGTAGCGGCAGTCCACGTTTAAGCAGGGGCGCTACCATCTTGAGACGCTCACCCAACTCCCCATCGGGATAGTCTGCAGCTGACGAAGTTTTACCGTCACCGAGGTTTTCCATCCCACGAATCGTCGCGAGGGTGCGTTGCCCTGCGTGATGCAGCCAGGATTCACCTTCATAAAGCCGTGACAGCAACCGGGTCAGCTTCTTGCGATGATCAGCATCATCCACTAGCAAAAAGTCGGCGGGATTGCGCATCGCTACGGCTTCACCACTGCCCAACAACGACGTTGGTATGGCGAAATCCGAGGCGACGGCTCGCAGCGGTGTATCAATTTCTTCTGGCAGGGACTGAAGGTGACAGCTCAACAAACCTGTCGTGGTTCCGCGTTGTCCTGGCGTTCCGGTTTCGATAAACCGCATGGCATCAAAGTGACTGCGTGTATTCAGAGGCAGTCCAGTGGCCGGGATAACGGCCAGGTGTTTGCTCTGGTAAAGCTCCAACAAGTCACTTAAGGCGGGATGTAAACCCAGGTGATCATCCAAGGCAACCGCGGCACTCTCACCTTCAACCGGGATCTTCAGCCAAGGCCGTATCGCTTCGTAGTGTCCCCGGTCTTCTCCACCCAAAGGTGGCAACACACTCAACGCGTCCCAGCCGCCGCGCAGATAAACCACGACCAGTGTGCCTTCACTCGTGTCAGCCGAGGCCGATTTTGCAAAGCTCAGGTTGCTGAGACTCGCGCCAGCCATCGAGGCGATGGTGGCGGAACAACCGATCAGAAACCCGCGTCGGTGCATTTTTCTTCCTCAGCTCCGTTTTCCTGGACGTGCTATCGCCACTGAAATTCTGGAGACATCAAGATCGCAGAAACGGCGAGTGGAATCGCCCACACCCGGTCCTCGTCCACGAAGGCATGGTGCGCGTAGATCTCAGCAATAACGATCTCCTGGATAGTTGCGGGCATCGAATAGCCCAAAATCCGCTGCGACCAAAACTCGACGATCTGTTTCGGCATACTCACTGACAAGGGCGTTTGACCCGGCAAATCAGCAAACACCTCATCCTTCCACCAGTTCTAGGCGAAGCCTTCAACGTGTCGCCAGCGTTCCAGCATCGAACTCGTCCCGCTCCAGGCTTCCTTGTGATCGGGATATCCATCCGGTGGTACGCGACCAAACAGCGGTTGACCCATCTGCCATAACTTGCCGACAGTCGGTTGCGCTGCCTTGATGTCCGCTGACAAGGCACGCAACGTGCCTGCAAGGATTTCAAAGGGGCGTTTGAGCTTGTCACCCCAGGTGGTGGCAAAGGCGTTGGAGAGAAGCAGCAATCGCACCACCTGCCTGATCTGGTCGGGGGCCTGATACTGAGACGTGAAGAGGCTGGCTGCCTGTTCGACGAGTGATTCGGGTGGATGGTCTCCAATCAACCGCAGCGCGAGTTTGCGCGCAATGTGACGCCCCGTTCCTGGGTGTGCAGCTAACGCATCCAATACGTCGCGTCCGTCTTTCATCGGTGGTTGATCCGGCGAAAGTTGTTTACCGAGAACTGACTTCTGAAAGCGGTCGTGCCAGAGGTCGTAATAACGAAAGCTGCCGGTATCTTCCATCCCGGGTTGCCACTCGTCTTCATTGTCGTTGACACGCCAACCGGTGAACGCACGGGTCGCTTCATAAATGTCGTCATCGACATAACCCACAGGACGACCGTCGGCGAAACCAGGCACATCTTTTTGACGCATGACGCCCAGGTAGTTCAGCGCACCCAGCGTGTACAGCTCAAAGAGTTCACGCGCCCAATTCTCATTCGGACCATTGCGCGAGTTTTGGGCGTTATCGAGGTAAAACAGCATGGCCGGGTGTTGCGCCACGGCTTCCAGCATCTCCCGGAAATTGCCGAGCGGATGGCGGTGGATCACTTCACGGTCATAACTCGGAAAAACCGGGGCGATTTCTTCACTACGATGGGGTGAAACGTTGAAGTGGTTGTGCCAGAAATCCGCCAGCACTTCCTGCAGTTGCCGTTTGCTGTAAACCGCACGGAGCAGAGTCGCTGCTTTAACTTCTTCAACGGGCTGATAGATGGCCTCGTATTTCTTGTCACCCTCAGGTGCTTTTCGGTAATGATCCTGCCAGAGTCGTTCGATCGGTTTGTTGATCGTCGATAAGCCCTCCAGTCGTTTTTCGCACTCGCTGTCATCGATGCGATCCGAGTGGAGTTGTCGCTCTATCCAGGCAGAGAGTTTTTCTGCCGAATCTCCCGGTAAGCTGCGCCACGCCTCTAGGTCCTGCAGACTCCGCCCGAAACCCATTCGATTCAGCGCGATAATCTCAAGGTCTGGCAGCAAGCGGCCGGAAGTACTTTCCACGAAAGCTGAAGTGCCAAGCGTCACTGCTGTTCTCTGCGACATGTTCGTCATACGCGTATTCCGTTGCGATGGACCCCGAAAAACCCCAACCATCAACACCTGCTGCTTTGTTGATCTGAGGTTCTTCAAAACACGATGAGTATGCGCGTGCGGACCGTGACTGCGCGCTGAATGACGAACAGGGGCCTGTTGCCGAACTCGATGTTGCAGCCGACGCACCGCGCCTGGGCCGAGGTGGCGGACCACCGAACCAGTTCATCTTTCAGAAACTCTCAAGCCTCGACCGCATGTTCCGTGATCTCGCCATCAATCCCGTCGCAGTTGCGCTCATTCGTTTCCTGGTCGGCGCACGTGACTCACGGTTCTCGCGCCACCATGCCTTCATCAAATGGCTGGGCGAGTACGGTTATGGCCCAAACCTGGGCATGCACGGCGACCAGATCTCCTCACCGTTGCCCTGGGGGCGAACCAGGCTGACGGCGAACATGAACTGGTGCCTCACAGAGTACGCCCACGAAAGAGGGGCATTTGGCGGTGTGCCGGCTTCAACGACTTGCGGCCTTACGCGACAGCGTTTGAACAACGCCCGCAGCTCGCGATTCGCAGATCGTTCCTATGCTGCAGCTGTAGATTTCGACTTTACGAGCGCATCGCGCTGTAATCTGTTTTTGACGGTGTCCACGGCTTCACGAAATTCTTGCGTGAAGATCCGCTGCCCGTTCTTCTCCCACCAATTCGTCACCGCCTCGCGTTCGAGCATCAGCTTAAATGATGGGTAGTCCAACGAATTCCGTTTGCTGACGCCGAGACCCACTTGGACGAAGTCGGCTTCGTAAGACAAGAACAGCATCGTCACGAGTGCGTGAGCACGAACTCGCTCTTCAGGCTCCAGTGAATCGCTGCCGAGAAATCGCATCCAGATCGGAGCGACCTCGCGGTCCCCTGCAATCAACGCATGCCAGTTTAGAAACACGGAGTTGGTGGAGTGGTAGATCGTGCCTTCGATGTGCCTGGAATTTTGTTGCACCAGGTCTGAATTCAATTTGATTTGCCGGATCAGGTAGACGAGCGAGACCACCACTGCCATAGCGCCGACCAGCTCTGCGAGACTCGATACCGCATCCCAATTCATATGCCCTCCGCTGTGCCGGGTCGGATCATTCTGACCGATCTACGTCTCAGAATTCACACCCTAAAATTCGCAGTGGTAAATAGGGTCGCAGCTGGCTTATTGGGTGTGTTTGTTCAACTATGCGACATGATGTCCAAATCAGATGATCAAGCAGCGATCATTGAAGCCACCAAACGCTGGTTGGTCTCCTGCGTGATCGGTTTAAACCTGTGCCCTTTCGCCCGCGCTGTGCACAAAGCGGATCGCGCGCGTTACTTCGTCAGCACTGCCACAATGGCAGCTGAGTTACTGAACGACTTGCAGGCTGAGCTGCGATTCCTGGAAGGCGTAAGTCCTGACGAAGTCGAGACGACGCTACTGATTTACCCCTATTTCCTGGACGAGTTTCTCGACTTCAATCGTTTCCTGAAGAAAGCAGACCGGTTGCTCGATTCCCTGGAACTGGGTGGCGTAATCCAGATCGCGAACTTTCATCCGGAGTTTCAGTTTGCAGATCTTTCAAGCAGTGATGTCTGCAACTACACCAACCGATCGCCCTACCCCATCCTCCATCTCTTGCGCGAAGTCAGTGTTCAACGTGCGGTGCAGTCGATGGTGGACACCGACGAGATCTATCGAAGGAATCTGGAGACGATGCAGAAGCTGGGACTGGAAGGATGGCGGGCGCTAACGGGAGGAAGCCGCTCCCAAAATGAGTGGGGCGGCTAAAGGGATCAGAACTTGTAGTTCAACGCGGCGTACGGACCATCGACCATGAGACGCGCGTTATCGATATCGCCAAGGTCTTCTACCTTCATGCGCATGTAGCGATAACCGATTTCGGCACTCACGCCCCATTCAGACTGCCAGCCAAAGGCGCCATCTACATCGATGTAGCTGTCGCCTTTGTATTCGATGTATTGACCACCAGCGCCGAACCAGAAGCCACTCAGTACTTTCCATTCACCACGTGCGTAGAGCATGGGCACTGTGCCATCAAATTCGATTTCGGAAAACCGCACGCCGCTGTTGATGAAGGCACTGCCGTCGATCTTGCGTCCCGCGATACCGAGATCGAGGCTCAGCGTTTCGCCATCGATGACGTTGTAATACAGGATTGCGTCCTGCACCTTGAATTCAAATCCACTCTCGATGATTCCAGGCGGCGCAAAGTTCACACCGTCGAGCACTACCGCGCGGATCAGCTCGGTGCGCCCTTGCAGATCGGTGGCGGTTTGCTGAACCCGAACGTTGGGAACAAAGGGAATGGGATGTTCAAAGGCAAGCCAGAACATGTTGTCGTTGCCATCGCCCAGCGCCATATCTTCCTTGGTGTCCACCTGCGTGCCATTGGAGGTGAGGTGGCCATCGGGGTCCTGGTGCCATCCACCGGCGCCGGCGTAGACACCAAAAAGGGTCTCTGCCGAGGCGGTTCCAGCCAGGGTCAGCAGGCCAATTGCAGCTGAATTCTTGATCAGTCGGAAAATCGGGTGCATTCGACACGTCCTTCGTCGGCTTCTTGACTCAGTATAGATCGTGATCCCAGATGTGCTGTGAACACGTTCACACTGCCATTTCCGACCGTATACTGGCGCACTTCAAAGGATTTTTGCCCATGAGCAGCACCCGCCTGATTAACGCCCGCATGGTGAACGAAGGCCGCATCATCGAAGGGGAACTCTTGATCACCGGTGAGCGTATCGCCGGTATCAACGTAGCTGCGCCGGCTACCGCAGCCGTCATTGACCTTGGTGGGGCGTGGTTGCTGCCTGGCATGATCGATGGGCAAGTGCACTTTCGTGAGCCGGGGTTCGAGCATAAAGGGGATATGGCAACAGAATCCCGCGCTGCTATTGCTGGTGGCATCACCAGCTTCATGGAGATGCCGAACACCACACCACAAACCATCAATGAACCAGCGTTGCGAGACAAACTGGCGCGCGCCGCTGTCTCGTCGTTGGGGAACTACGCCTTCTATCTCGGCGCAACGAACGACAACCTTGAAGACATCAAGTCACACAATCCTGATCTCGCCTGCGGTGTAAAAGTGTTCATGGGTGCGAGCAACGGCAACATGCTCGTCGACAATCCCGCAACCCTTGAAGCCATCTTCGCCAACACGCCGCACCTGGTAGCAACCCACTGCGAAGACACGCCCACCATCATCCGCAATGAAAAACTCGCGCGCGAGAAATGGGGCGACGATGTGCCTTGCAGCGAACATCACATCATCCGGTCGGAAGAAGCCTGTTGGTTGTCTTCAACACTCGCGGTAGGGCTCGCCAAAAAACACGGCACGCGTCTGCACGTGTTGCATCTCACCACGGCCAAAGAGATGTCGCTCTTTCAGCCCGGTCCCGTTGAATTCAAACAGATCAGCGCAGAGGTATGTGCGCATCACCTGTTCTTCAGCGCTGAGGACTATGCAACCCGCGGCACGGACATCAAGTGCAACCCCGCTGTCAAAACCGCGGCAGATCGGGCGGCGTTGCAAGCCGCAGTGAATGGCGATGTCATCGATGTCATCGCCACGGACCATGCGCCGCACACCATCGAAGAAAAGGCACGGGGTTACCTGAGTGCACCTTCGGGTTTGCCACTCGTGCAACACGCTTTGTTGTCGTTGTTTGAGCGCGTGAATGACGGCACATTCAGCATCGAACGTGTCGTTCACAAGACAGCCCACGCACCAGCGATTCGATTCGGGGTCGCCGAACGAGGATATTTGCGAGAGGGTTATTTCGCAGACCTCGTGGTCGTGGGCAACCCGCGCTACGGTAATCCGGGTGTGTTGTCGAAATGTAGTTGGTCACCGTTTACCGGTGTTCACTTCAGCCACGAGATCCACCACACCTTCGTCAATGGTGCACACGTTTATCGCGAAGGGCAGCTTACAGGTGCGCGTAACGCCAAGGCGCTGACTTGGCAGCGACCCTGGATTTCGCGCTAAACAAAAAAAGATCAGCTCGCGTAGGTATGGTTCAGTTCGCTGATGACCTTGAAGAAGTCATTACGCACTTCGGCAATGATCTCGCCGACGGGCCGGACTGAATCGATGCGCCCGGCGACCTGACCGGTCAGTGCAATCGCCGCTTCCATGTCACCGCCAAAATACAGATCGATCGCGCGACCGAACTCGCCCATGACGTTCTTTTCAGTGTCGAACTCAAGCCGCGAGGTTTTTTCAGTACGCAAAGCACGCAGTGCTGGAGAGAACTTACGATTGAGGAAAACGGTGTCGGTTTCTTTGGCGTTGATGATGGCCTGTTTCCAGTTGGCATGGACCGGAGATTCTGCAGCTGAGACCATTCGGGTACCCATTTGAATTCCCTCGGCACCCAGAGCAAATGCAGCCGCCATCGTCGCGCCATCGACAAATCCACCTGCAGCGATGATCGGCACCTTCACCTGTGAACGTACCAGTGGCAGCAGCACCATGGTGGCGACATCTCTCGGGTTCTTGAATCCACCACCTTCACCACCTTCAACAACAAGGCCGTCAACACCGACCTCCACCGCCTTTTTTGCAGCCGAAAGGCTGGGTACCACGTGATAAACGGTGAGCCCCGCTTTTTTAAGCTCTTCGGTGTATCGCTCAGGATTCCCCGCAGAAGTGGTCACGAACTTCACACCTTCGTCGATCACGAACTGCACGATGTTGGGGTCACGCACGAAGGCTTGCGCGATGTTCACACCAAAGGGCTTATCGGTGAGCTTGCGCATCTTGCGGATTTCTTCACGAACCGCATCCAGCTCACCGGACGACGTTTCGATGATCCCGAATGCGCCGGAGTTGCTAACGGCTGAAGCCAGCTGCGAACGGGCAATCCAACCCATCGGTGCCTGCACAATAGGGGTTTCTACACCCAGATGACGGGTAACACGATTATCGAATTTCATAGGGGTTCCTAAAGTTGTACCGGGAGTTCCAGGAATTCTTCATAGATGCGACGCTGATGGGCGGCAAGTCGCGGTGAAATTGCTTCGAGCACGCGTTCGTCCTTGCACTCATAGGCTTTGCGGATCATGGGCACCGTCGGCATCAGATCCTCCGGCAGCGGAATGATCAGGTTGGCGAAGGTCGCCCAATAGATGTCAGCAGCTGTGAGCTGGCTGCCCGTGAGAAATTCCGACGCTTCGAGGCGTTGGCTGAGCATCCGCAGGATCGAGATCACACGTTTCAGTGCTGCGCTCGCGTGAACGGGATTGTGTCCATATTTCCCTGCCAGATAACGTGTCACTCCTGAGGGAAATGCGCCGCCTTGACCATCACCCACCATCACCAGACGGTAGGACCAACCGAGACCCATTTCACCGCAGATTTCGTGAGCGATTCCAAAAAGGTCGGCCCGCTCATCGGCATCGTCAGGGATCAGCGGCATCGAGTCGGTCAGGCGCTCGGCGAGGACCAGAATCTCCGCCCAGCCAGTGCGTGGCTTCTCATCGTTATAGAGCACAACGGGTACGGAGGAATTGCCGTAATAGTGCGCGATGGCGTTATCAGAGTCACCGTCAAATTGCGCGCCATAGAGGCAACTCAACCGCTTTACGCGAAAGATGCCCTTGGCTGCTTCGCTCCAGGGTGAGGGAATGCCACGCAAACAAGCCATTCGCAGCCCGGAGGCCAAGCGGATGCTTTCAATCGAGGTGTAGTCGGTCATCGTGTGCTTTTCTCAGGGGTGGTTTCCATCGGGTTACCGCAAATCCGGCAACACGTAACCACGATCTTGAAGATCAGCACGCACGACCTTCTTATCCATCTTGCCGGTAGACGTGAGCGGAATGGTCTTCACCTCAAGCACGTCGTCAGGCAACTGCCACTTGGCGAACGCCTTCGCGCAGTGTGCAAGCACGGCTGTTTTGTCGAGGGTTGCACCGTCTCGCATAACGACGAGTGCCACGGGGCGCTCATCCCACTTGGGATGGGGCTGAGCGACGACACAGGCTGAGGCGACGCCCGGCATCGCGACAATATGATTCTCGAGGTCTACGGATGAAATCCACTCACCACCACTCTTCACGAGGTCCTTCGATCGATCACTGATGATGAGGTATTCCTCGGGGTCGATCTTGCCGACATCACCTGTAACGAGCCAACCGTCATGGAATTTTTCAGGCTGTGGATTGTTGTAGTACTCGGAACAGATCCATGGCCCACGCACAAGGATTTCACCTACGGTTTCGCCATCGTGAGGCAGACGATTGAAGTTCGAATCAAAGATGTCAAGCTCAAGACCCGGCATCAGGAGACCCGCCTTGGCAACGTTGCGGAACTTGTCATCCTCCGAGAGTGCCAGCTGCGATCGTTTCATCACGCGACGAGACAAGGTGGCGAGTGGTGACGTTTCCGTCATGCCCCAACCCTGAATCATCTCTACACCCAGTTCATCCCAATACCAACGGATCAACGAAGGGGGTGGTGCTGAACCACCACAGGTGAGTCGGCTCAAGTTGCTGAAGTCGTATTTTCCAGGGCTCGCTTCAATCAGACCTTTGATGCCTTGCCAGATCGTCGGCACACCCGCAGAAACGGTGACGCCTTCCATCGAGATGAGTTCCGCGATCTTTTCCATGCCCATAAAACGATGGGGCATGACCTGTTTGCAGCCGAGCATCATGGCTGACCACGGCAATCCCCAACCCATGGCGTGAAACATCGGCACGATGCCGCAGAGCGTATCGGTAGCTGACAGCCCCATGGAGTCCGTCATGCACTGCGCCATAGTGTGCAGGTACTGGGAGCGATGTTCGTACTCGACGCCTTTCGGGTTGCCCGTGGTGCCGCTGGTGTAACAGAGTCCAAGCGCTGAGTTCTCGTCGATCTCGGGCCAGTCGAACGTTGTCGGCAGGCCTTTGATGAAGTCTTCGTAGTCCACCGCGTTGGGCAGTGATGTCTTCCAGCCTTTGGAATCGTCTTCGGTCGCAACAACGATGCGTTCAACGGAAGGCATGCGGCCTTTCAATACTTCGAGCAGGGGCAACGTGTCCGCATCGGCGATGATGATGCGGTCCCTCGCATGATTGATGATGTACTCGAGGTCTTTGTCGGAGAGACGCAGATTCAGGGTGTGCAGCACTGCACCCATGCCTGCGGTAGCGTGATAGGCCTCAAGATGCCTCGAGCCGTTCCACATAAACGTGCCGACTCGATCACCCACGCGGATGCCTGCGCTCGCGAGGGCGTGCGCCAATTGGTGAGCCCGATAACGGGTTTCGCGTACTGACTGCCGCCGGGTACCTGTGGCGGTCGCGGTAACGATTTCTTCGTTGGGCGCAAGTCGTGCGCCACGGTCAAGCAGCCGCGACATTAAAAGCGGCGAATGTTGCATGGCCATTTGGTCTATCCCCCCTGAACTTCCGGGCGGCGAGTTTACAAGCCTGCCGCCTCTACTGTCATTGCGACTGGCGATTGGGCACGCGACGCTCCAGGGACACATGAAAGATCACATCGGGAGAACTCTTGCTGAAGAGATCCTCGGCAACCGCGAGATCAAGCCAGATGTCGCCCCACAAACGCACCCGGCCACCGAGCGTACCTTGCAAAGCTGCTCGGCCCAGGATGTCGGATTCAATGTCATACGCGGCACTGCGGACATCGGCTTGCACCAGAAGCTCAATCCTCGAATTGAATCGAAAACCAAAGCCGAGGTGCCCAAAGGCCATCACGTCGCGTTGGTAGTCAGGAAGCAACTCGCTCTTGCCGAGGTGGAGAGCTCCGCCCAGAACGCTGGCGCTCAAGCGTTCAACGCCGAACAAATCAGCATGTCGGTACTCCATCCACAAACCCACATCAGTCCCTTCCGAACCGGTGAGTCGATCTACCTCACCTGTGGGAAGTTTGACAAGTCCACGCACAGCCAGCTGATGACGGTCACCTGAGTAGAGCGTCTTGCCGACCTGCAGACGAAGATCGCCAAGCCCACTTTGTGGATCATCCATGCGAAGGCGTGTAACGCCATCCACCACGATGCCATACAACAATCGATCCTCGGGCGCGCGACTGCGACCTGCATCGGGAAAACCAAAGACGTCGTGATAGCCCTCAATGAAACCGTCGAGCGCACCACCTGTATGTCGAACCCACGGCACTTCGACTCCTGCATTCCAGCCGTTCGTCGACGTATGATTCCAGGCCAACGTTGCAACTGTGGTTTCACCGTCGAATACCGCTTCAACACCATCCTTCGAGGTTCCGCTGAAGATGTTGCCGTGATCGATCGTAAAGCGCTGCCCCTCTCGATTTCCAACAAACGTGGGCACTCCGAACAACTGCGCCACCGGTGAAGTGTTGCGAACAAGAAGTGGATCGATGGGTTCAGCCGAGTGAACGGAGGTAATGAGTAGAAAGAGTAGAGAAAAGGCTGTCTTGCGCATCACAGAAGCATTCAGTCGGCAGACCCGTGATTGTGCCAGCCTAGTGTGACAACTCAAATCAGCACCACCATCGACAGGATGGTGCTGACAGGTTGATTAAGATTCGCGTGTCACGCGATTGCGGCCGGCTTTCTTCGATTCGTAGAGTGTGGTGTCGGAACGTTCGATGAAGTCTGACGCGGTTTCACCGGCGCAATAGCGAGAGACACCCATCGACACCGTAACCTTGAGGGGCTCCGTCGAGTTTTCGGAATGAACCCGCTGTGCCTCGATGATGGCGCGGATGCTCTCTGCCAATATTGATGCGCCATCGATGGGCGTAGAAGGCAGTAAAATCGCAAAATCTTCGCCACCATAACGTGCCAAAAGATCGCGGCCTTTCACGCACTATTGCATTTCCTGGCCGACAAATCGCAACACCTGGTCGCCGACCAGATGACCATGTGTATCGTTGAACTTCTTGAAGTGATCGATATCGATCAACACCAGACACAAATCGGTGCCTTCTGCTTGGGACTCCGTGGTCATCCGAACCATGGCCTCGTCGAACGCACGTCGATTGGCGACACCGGTCAACGCATCGGTTCGTGAATCGCGGTTCAGCGTATTGATCTGCGACCGCATTTCCGTGAGTTCAGCTGCCATCGTCGTCAGCGACGACTCCACTTCTTTAGCTCGCCCGCGAGTCTTCGTCGTTTCCCTCACAAGCTGTACAACCAGGTTGTTCAGGTCATCCTGAGTCGGGTTGTCATTGAGGGTGAGGCCCGCAGACGCCAGAATATCCGAATATCCCGACATGTCTGAGCCGAGAGCACCTACCTCTTGCAGCACCGAGTTGACGGCTTCGCGAACCGCACATTGGATGCCATCCACTTCGCTTGCGACTTCATCGACGAAGTACTTTTCATACAATCGCTGGCACACGTCTGCAGAAAACGTGAGCCCACCCTTGATGTGCTCTTCTACTTCCTGGCTTAGCTGGTCATCGCGGTTGCTGATGTATTCGAACCAAACGGCGTAGTTCTCCGGAATGGTTGGAACACGCTGCTGGCTCCTGATCGGCAGCACACGTTTCAGCAGTTGAACGGATTCGTCTACAGAGATATCAAAATGAGTCGGCATAGGGGCTTTTCCTTCTACTCACCCCTAAAGCTAGTACAGGATTTAGAAATTGCCGCTCTGCGTGCCTACAACTCAGTTCAAGTTCGCGCCAAGATCAGGCTTGCAACGCTACCTGCTTCGCCCATTTGTAGTCCGCCTTGCCATTCGGCGCGCACCGAACCTGATCCACGAACACCACCGAACGAGGGACGTTGTATCCCGAAAGGTGATCGCGCGTGAATTCAATTAACCCGGATGCATCACCGCGGGATGCGTCCGGCGCGTCGTCTCGATAGGACACCACGGCAAGGATACGTTGGCCGAATCGATCATCGGGCACGCCGACAACAAGGCAGTCGAAAATGTGTGGATGACGTTTCACCGCTTCTTCAACTTCTTCGGGAAACACCTTCTCCCCACCGGTATTGATGCAGACGCTGCCCCGCCCGAGCAGCGTAATACTGCCGTCAGCTTCGACGGTGGCGTAGTCGCCTGGGAAGCTGTAGCGAACACCGTCGATTTCTTTAAACGTAGCAGCGGATTTATCTGGATCTTTGAAATAGCCGAGCGGCACAAACCCCGAAGTCGCCACACGACCGATTTCACCCGATCCGGCTTTGACAGGTTGCCCTTCATCGGTGAATACACGTACGCCTTCGTTCAGCGTGAACTTCGCTGTCTTTGCAACGGCAGCGCGGGTGGTCAGGGAAGAACTCATGCCGCCTTCCGTAGAGCCCATCACATCCAGCAGCGCAAAATCACCATGACGCAGCAGCGCAGTCTTGGTTTCAGCACTCCACATCACCCCGCTCGAGATGATCTGCTTCACGCTGGACACGTCGTAAGGATTCCCCCGCGTGGCTGCTTGATCGAGCGCTGATAACAACGTTTTGGCGAATGCATCACCCACGATCACAAGGTCACTCACGCGGTGGGTCTCGCAAAGTTCCCAAAGAAAATCCGGGTCAAGGCCAAGTCTGGAAGTCGTCACCACGGTCCCTCCCATGGCGAGCGGCATGAGTGCGCCGAGCCAAATGCCTGTGCCGTGCATGAGCGGACAAGCCGGCAGACTCACCGGGCGAGGATCGATCTTTGGCAGGAGTTCTATCGCACCGCCGATGGTCGCAGGCACCGGCAAGCCCCGCCCACCTGCCCCCATGGCGATAAAAAACTGGCAGAAACCACCGCCGGGATACATCACCCCCTTAGGCATACCGGTGGTCCCTCCGGTATAGAGCATGTAGACGTCATCGCCACTGCGTTCGATTCGTGGCATGGCCGTTGCCGAGAGAATACCCCGCTCAAAATCCACAGCACCCTTGAGCAACGACTCCGTGCCATCGTCGATTTGCAGATACAGCTTCACTTTCGGAAGCCGATTGCGAATCTCCCAAATGCGTGCGGCGTATTGCGCCTGGAACACCACCGCTTCCACATCCGCGTTGTCGAGCAGATACACCAGCTCGTCGGTCTTGTAGCGGTAGTTCACGTTGATCGGGCAACCACGAATCTTGAACACGCTGTGGTGCGTCTCGAGGTATTCCGGTGAGTTGTGCAGGTAGATCCCGACCTTGCTGTCCTGGCCGAGACCGTGAGCCATCAGAATGGTGGCAATACGTGCAGCACGGTCATCGAACTCCCGCCAGGTGCGGCGTTTGCCGTCTCCGATCAATGCCGTTCGCTCCGGCTGCGCATCGGCGATGGCTTCAAACAACGTTGCGAAATGAAAATCCACACATCCCCCTAAGTTCACTCAGCGTTTTCCGAAACAGATGCCCGGCGTGAAAAAAACGTACTTCTGACCAACCGGTGGCGAACTTCACCACCACTCTCCTGTCTGAACAGACGATTAACGCCAACTTCCCCTCGTAAACAGGCTGTAAAAGCTGGCACGAAGATTGATTACCCCAATGCACTCAAAAAAAGCCAGGAAATACGACGTGAACTTTCAACGCCTCCAGCTCCTCGAAAATCCAAGCCCAGCCACCGTCGCTTTGCTGTTGATCCTGTCGATCACCTTGTTCGCCCTCGCAGACTTCAGTGCACGTGCGGGTCGGGCGGATGCGTGGGTCATGTTGTGTGGCCAATGCCAGAGCCTTGATGCGCGTCCAGCGGTCATCAATTCTTCTCTGAGTCAGCCGGTGATCTCTAGCCGGCTCATTTCAACCCGATAAGCGGAGCACCCCAAGATGCGTCGTTACCTTCGTGCTGAACTCAAACTCGACAAACAACGCGGTTGGCTGGCCGGCGTTTGCGCCGGAATCGGTCGGACGCTCTCCATGGACCCGGACATCATTCGCGTGGCCACCGTGATCACAGCACTTTTCATTCCGAAACTCGTGATCGCTGCATATCTCGTCTGCTGGCTGATCCTGGATCGCCGGCAGCCTGGAGATCGTTGACGAGTCCTACAGAATCAGGCGCTATCCCCTGAGGGCGTAGCCGTCTTACATCGAACCAGACAGCCTCCGCTGCCCGGGGCTGCGGGTTCCGCTTCCGCTTTCAGCTCTCGAAAATCCTTCGCAAAATCCCGCATCGTTTCAACTAGACGAAGTCGCTGTTCATCCGTCGCTTGGGTGAGCAGTCCAAGCGTCACGTTGCGCCTGAGCTTCTCGTTGGCTTTCGACACTTCCGCAAACTCTGCGCCGTAAAAGCTCTCCCGGGTCGCAATGAGCTGTTCATAAGTGCGGACAAAGCCCTCGACATCACGTCGACCCGCCAGTGCCTTGATCAGTTCCGACTGCCAACGCGCCCGGTACTCCACCCACAGCTTCTGTTCAGGCTGATAACGCAGGCTTTGAGTCTTCAGGTATTCGCGTTGCGCTTGAGTGAGTCTGCCCATGAATCGTTTTGTGGCGTCTTCCATGTTTTCGAGCCACTGCGCCTGAGCTTCGGAAAGCTCAAGTTCAGCCTCCTCTTCCATGAACTCCTGATTGTCCCGTGCCATTTTTTCTGGCAACTCAGCCAGTTGTGCATCAGTGAGTGACAACATGAGCTCAACGGTCATCGGCATGGCTTTCTGTTCGATGAGCTCTGCTGCTGCAATGGCCTCACGTACCACTTCATCGAGCGTACCTTCGATCCGCTCTTCTTCTGTCGCTCGGGCTAAAGATTCAAGCCAGGTTGCATAACGCGGCAGTTCGCTGGTGCGATGCCAGTACAGGAGCCGCGCGATTTCTGCATCGAAGTAGGCCGATTGACGATCATCGAAGTCTACATAGTCGCTCACTTGCCATCGCGCAAATCGATCAAAGTTGTTGTAGGCCGCCTTGATCGAGCAACCCGCCAGCAAGCTGGCCAGTACGACAATCAACAGAGCAGTGCGGCTCAACTTCATGTTGATTTCCCGTTGTAGACAGGCAGTGAAGCAGCATCGCCATCGCGGTGAGCGACCTCCGCCGGGGCAATAACCTCGCCAGCAATAGGGCGTTGACGGAACCGGTCGATTTCTCCCCGCACGACACCAATAACCCAGGTCAACACGGTGATGTCGTCGAGGAAGCCCAACCCGAACAAAAAGTCCGGGATGAAATCGAGCGGGGTGACGAAATACAGCACACCCGCAATAATCGTGACGATGGACTTGAGCGGCACGTCGCGATAGTCGCCGCGGGTCCAGGCCAGGACCAACTCAATGAGCGTCTTAACATCCTCTCGGATGCCTCGCAGTGCACCACCAACACCGGCGAGTTTGTTGCTGGCGTCTGCTCCCAGACCCTCGGCTCGCCGATCACGGATGACCTTCTCAGCGAGGCGTAAGTAACGAACGATCTGCCACGGCTTGCTCATCAATTGCTCCCGGTCAACCTATCGACTTCATGCGCAGCATCGTCATCCGGCGCGCAGGAATCGCGTGATCCAACGGCCGACCAGTTCCTGGTCTGTCGGTTGATCTAATGACTGAACGCCTTGCGCAAATTTCTCGTCGCCAAGAATCTCTCGTCGATGGTTCATCAACGCCCGGGAATATCCTTTGTGGAATTCAGGGTGCCCTTGGAAGGTGATGACGTTTTCCCCCACGACAAACCCGGCGACGGGACAGTTCGCCGACCGGGCGATAACCGTCGCACCTTCAGGGAGCCGCTGCACCTGGTCTTTGTGGCTGGAGATCAGGTTGAACGACGACGCACGAGGATCCATCCAGGCAGGTGCCGCACAGACCTCGGTTTCTTTAACCCCTACTTCCCAGCCCACTGGGGCGGGTCGAACTTCACCCCCAAAAAAATGCGCGAGCAGCTGATGACCAAAACAGATGCCGACCACCTTCCGGCCTGCATGGATCTCAGTTTTCAAAAAGTCCGCGAGATTGCGTATCCAAGGCAGATCGTCGTAGACGCTGTGCCGACTGCCAGTGATGACGTAAGCATCACCCGCTCCAGGTATAGGTGTTCCATGCCGCACGTCCAGCACGGAAAGCTGAACGTCAGGCGCAGACAGGAGTGCCCCGAACATAGCCGGATAATCGCCGTGATCCGCCTGAAAAGGCTCGAGTACGTTATCGGTTTGCAGGAGCAGGACCCGCACGAGGGCCTCACGGAGATAAACAGGGCCCGCAGATCATCGCCAAAGCCGAGGCCGCTGGCCAGTCATGTAATTTCCTGACAGTCCAACACGCCGGGTTAAGCCGCCTGCTGCCCACATCTGCAGGCACAGCAGAGCGGGCGATGGCAATCGGAGGAACAAACCGAGTGTTCACAAATCTGTGGATAACTACGGGGATAAGTCTGAATCAGACGACGATTTTTGCGGTACAGCCGCCGATGAGGTTCCGAAATGATCCGCACTGAAAAAAAAATATGATCTTTAAATTCAAAGTGTTACGAGATTAATGAACTAACAAACACGAGAGAGTGCGTGCATCTTCCCACGCCAAACGTGCTAACAAGGCAAGTGTGCATAAACCGTCAGCACCGTCCGGTTAGCGGTTGCTCACCTGTCGAGCAAGAAGAACGCTGTAATCCGGGTCGGGGTTGTCATGGTTTTGCAACGAAACCCTATTGTCAGCTCAAGCGCTGACAGGATGACTTAGGCGCGAAGCAACGCCCACAACGCCGCAACCACTAAAGCCAACGCTCCGATCATCCATCGATGCTGCACCCGCTTCACCCGTTGACGTGTGGTTTCGGCCTCTACAGACGCTTTGGACACCCTTTGCGCACTTCGCAGGCCATCAGCGGATCGCTGCGTGATGTCAGATACGTTGTCTGATCCTTTTACCGCCGCTCCCTTTGCCTCCATTTGGCCACGACGATGAGTGTCGTCAACTTTTCGAACGGGCAAAGGAACCACTTCCGCGAGCAGTTGCCGGCGCGCGTGGCGGTAGTCAATCAACGAGGTTTCGCCGGCAGCGTGGGCCTTGGCTACACGTCGCAGCCGCTGTGATAGCGGTGAAAGGCGTATCAGTTTCACGAGAGCTCCCGTACAAATCGAAATCCAGTCGAGTCATCGGCGCTCGAGTCGAGGGCCTTCAGGCTCTCTGCCCCACAATTATCCATCGCATCTTTCCAACTGCCGCCAGCGGCAACGATGCTGCCATCGTCAACGACCAACTCACTGACGTTGCCGAAGACATGTAAGAGGCCGTTCTGCCCCGCGAGACCGGCGGAGGTCACCATGGGCCGCTTGAGCTCCATGACCTTGCCGCGGCAGTGGCGCGTGCCGCCCGCGCCGTTGGCCGCGAGCTGCGCCCACTCATCACGTGTCGGTAGTCGGTAAGTTTCACCCGTGGCCGCAGACAACCAGCTGGCATAACGGCGCACGACATTTAAGGGTACGCCCGTGACGGGGTAGTTACTGGGTTCGATAGCACAAGCACCTGTGGCGGCACAGAATGCGGCAAAGTCCTTGGCACTGATTTCTTCACGGGTCACCGCGAGACGGGACTTATTCATCGGGTCTTCGAGCACGATCACTTCAGGTGCCAGGCCGAAAGACGCTTGGTCCCGGCAGATCTGCGGCGAAACGCCCGCAGGTCCCGGCGCCAGGCAGGGATCCGGCTCATGCTTCTCAACGTCAACCAACCCTTCCAGCACCACTTGAGCGTCTCGCGAGAGGCTGCGGGCCAGTTCTGCATCGACAGCACTGAGCTCTTCGATACAGGTGGCAATGCGTTTATTGCTGTGCTCACCGGCCACCTTGCGAAACTTCGTATCCGTGGTATGCGCGCGAAGCACATCGGCGAGCGCCATCAGATCAAAGCGTAAGCAGGAAACATCCAGAACGCGGCGAAGTTGACCCATCGCTTCGGCCGAAATGGGTTTCGCCTTAGGTGCTTCAGTCTTGGCGACCACCTTGGCTTTTTGCGCGTTCACCGTAACCACCTGGGGTTGCAGTTTTTTGACTGCCTCCGCCGCGAAAGGCATGGGTCGCAGCACGTTCACGACTTGTCGAACACCAGCCACATCACCGCGCTTGCGAAGCTTCAGAACTGCTTCGGTTACGGCCTCCAGCAAACGTGTGCGCTCGGTATCGAGTGCTTCTGCAAACGCAGGTGCGAGCAAAGCACCAATACGCTCCTGCACGTTCTGTAGATAAGCCAACTGATGTGCCGCACTGATCACCGATTCGCGATTAGCTTGGCTGGCATCCGCCATGGCGCGCGCGATGTGAGCAGTTACTCGTTCGAGCAGCGCCTTATCCATCCCCTCAGCCGGCGACAGGAATTGGGCATCAAGATAGCGCTGCACCGCGGGCTCGATCTCCTCCGAGCTTGTGATCGATACCGCAATCACTTCGGCGGCCTGATCTTTGTAGATCTGAAAGGTCGCGCCACCGGAGTCGACCGCGGACAAGCTGGTGAGCTCAGCACCCAACAGCTGGAACCACATGGCATCCAAAGCAGGTTCTTCGATCAAACTACTGACTCGCGCTGATTGCATGTCGAGCAACGTAACTTGGCGAACTTCGTCGCGAACTTCGTCGATCTCTGCGCCTTCCATCACATAGAAACCAGTGACGGCGATGAGTAACGCGGCAGCTGAAGCGGACATCGCCACATTGCGCCATGGATATTTGAGGGTCAACGCCTTGCGCAAGGCCGCGACGCTCTCTAACCGGTCGCTTCGTTTTAACGCCAGCGCTTGGCGCAACGCTCGCCATTGCGACATGGACAGCTGCGTCGGCCGCTCTGGAACCATGTTCTGCGCTTGTGCTTCATCCGCTGGCAGGCGGTTAAAGGGGTCGCGACCTGTGAGCGTCATATAGACCACAACGGCGAGCGAATAAAGATCGTCGCGTGCTTCGGGGACTTCGCCCGCGATCATCTCGAGACTCGCATACACTGGCGTCCTTGCCGCGAGTTCCGCTGGATCAAACGCGGTCTCCTCACCACTCTCGTGGTGTGAGCGCACTGCGCGGGCGAGGCCAAAGTCGAGGATTTTTACGACATTCTGGTCAGTGACAAAGACGTTGCCGGGTTTGAAATCCGCATGCACCACACCATTGGCGTGGGCATAGGCAAGACCATCACACATGCCTTCGATGACTGGCCACACCATGTTCATCGGCAAACCATGGGGATAGGCATTCAACATCGTGGCGAGTTCTCGCCCCTGCAAGAGCTCCATCGTCATGAACGGCACATCGCCATCCTTGTCGAAGTCGTATATCGAGACGATGTTGTGATGCCACAGGAGTTGCGAGCGGGAGGCCTCTCGCTCGAGTGCTATAAACGCTTCGGGGTGACGACGGATATCGGCGTTCAGCACTTTGACCGCGACGTAAGGGAATCGGTCATGCGCTTCCACCTTACGCAAGTCCTTGGCGCGGTAAACCGTACCCATGCCGCCGACGCCAAGTCGATCATCGAGCACAAACTGCGATTTCAGCACACGAGGGATGACGCCTTCGGGAATGTCCTCATCTGGTGTCGCTTGTTATCGATTGCGGCTGCGCGGCTGCAGCAGCGTCAGATCTCGTGGTTCTAGTTCATCCATGACGTTCTACGAGGTTTTTTAATCGATTGGTTTTGGCACTTAAACGACATACCCGTGTCAGTGGGGCTTCATGCGGGTGTGGCCTGAACGACCACACACGACACGTTGTCCTGTGCCACGCCCGCAAGACAGCTGGTCATGAGGCGATCGGCAATCCGTTCCGTGGTGCCGCTCAGGTGTCCTTCGATGTCCGCATGCGAAAGCTCGCGATAGAGGCCATCCGAACACAGTAGAAAAAGGTCACTGGGCTCGATGTCGAACAAAATGAGATCGAGGTACAGGGAACCATGCCCGCCCACTGCGCGGGTGATGACATTTGTATCTGCAGTCAGTGCTTCGGCTTCGGTGATTTCGCCGACATCCAGAAGATCCGACATGGGATTGTGATCGCGGGTGATCTGTTCGAGTTTGCCACCACGCAATCGATAGAGGCGGGAATCTCCCGCCCACAAGGCGACACCATGGCGATCACAGGCGAGGAAGACGACCACCGTCGTACCCACGGTACCGCCAGAAAATTTCTCGCGGCTCCATGCCTGTAGCTCATCGTTCACGGCAAGCAATCGGTCTTCGATAGACTCAATTCGGTCGATCAGCGAATGACCGGCACGAAACTTCAACGACGCCATCGCCTCAACCACAGTCTTGCTGGCGTGATCGCCGGCTTCATGGCCACACATACCGTCAGCAACCACCCAGAGCCCACCGACTGAATCGGCGAGCACGGCATCTTCGTTCACCCGGCGCACATTACCCCGATCCGTCCGGACGGCGCTGGCGAAGATCAGCGGATAGTGCTGAAGATTAGTGGCTTCAGACATGGCTATACCGCAGTGCTGTATCTGCATCGAGAGGTGCACCGAGACCCAGCCAGCCTTCGCCCCACATTGGGATCCGGTCACGATGGATGCGACGCACCACATCGTCTTCGGTCTGCATCAACGTGCCGTTGGTGGAATGGTCGACAAGCTCGAAGCGCCGATTGGGGCCCGCGCACTCAATACGTGCATGTAACCCGGAGATCCATGCGCCGGTGACCTGCAAATCCGCATCGGGTGATGATCCGAACACAAACGGACGCTCGGGCGTAACGACGTACTCCCGGTTCATATAGGTGATCACGAGGCGGGATGGAAAGGCCTCTCCACCCGTCGACGGTTCCCTGTGGTTGCTCACACGCGCTTCCTGAAAGCCTGATACCTGCTCCACCGGAAAGCATAGGCAAGGTCACGGATTTGGCCCGTGACCGCCGTCACTGTTACGAGACGACGGTCAGGCGGATTGCACAGGAACCGGCGTCAAATGGCCGACGGTTGCAATCTGTCAGGGAGATCAGCGCTTACGAGCGCCCTTGAAGTCGGGGGTACGTTTTTCGAGGAACGCAGCGATCGCTTCTTTGTGCTCAGGTGACGTATAAGCGACTTTGAGCCCTTTTCCTTCGCGCAGTTGCACCGCTTTGAGATCGGTCTCCGCCGCGTTCTGCGTGGCCAACTGTTTGATCATCCGGAGCGCAACAGACGGGTTTTCACCCATGGAGCGCGCCACCGAAATCGCCGTATCGATCAACGCGTCTGGCGCGACGACACGATCCACAAGGCCGAGCTCAAGGGCTTCCCCCGCTTCAACCGTGCGACCGGTGAGCATGAGTTCATTGGCTTTACCAAAGCCAACGCGCGCGAACAGAAAGCGCGAGCTCGCGAGTTCAGGCACTAAACCCATCTTCACAAAGCGCAGGGAGAGCTTCGCGCTGGTGCTCGCCACCATGTAGTCCATGGGCAGAATCAAGGTTGTACCGAGACCAATGGCTGCGCCGTTAACGGCGGCGACAATCGGTTTCGATTCACGCATCAAACCAACCCAGTCGGTGGCTCTTGTGGATCGACCGAGTTTTGCGCCTTCAGATTGCGCCTTAAACACATCCTGGATGTCAGCACCTGCGCAGAAACCACGCCCCGCACCGGTCATGACCATGGCGCCGATGTTGTCGTCTGCATTGGCCGCCATCACCGCGTCGGTGAGCTCTTCGGCCATGGTGTACGTCCAGGCATTAAGACGCTCGGGACGATTGAGTGTGATCAAACAGACGTCGCCGCGGTTTTCCGCGAGGATGGTTTCATAAGCTCTTTTATCAGCCATCGTGTTGCCTCCGCTTAGCCGGCGCGTCAGATGAGCAGCAGGATGCCGCAAAGGATCAAGACCGCGCCGATGATTTCTTGTGATGTGACCCTCTCCCGAAGTATCCAGACGGCGGTGATAAAGGTAAACAGCAGTTCCACTTGACCGACCGCCCGTACAAGAGCCGCTTGGGTGAGAGTCATGGCGGTGAACCAACCCGCCGAGGCACAAGCTCCTGCAAGACCGACAAGCACACCGATCTTGCGCTGTTGCCAGACCCGACCCATTTCGTGAGGTTCGGTGAAACGCAGGAAGCTGCCCATCGAGCTCACCTGCAAGACCAAACTCACTACCAGCGTCATTGCTGCCCGAACCATGGGCTCGCCTTCCGGCAGCGACAAGGAAGCGCCTCGAAAAGCCACCGCCGAGATCGCAAAACCAGTTCCTGCGAGTAACCCCAGGATCACCCCGCGATCACCACTGACAAGACTTTTGAGGGGCGCCTTTCCTGATAACAGGCCGGACAACATCAACACACCGACAAAGGAGATCACCACCCCGAGCCACATAGGCATCGTCAACGTTTCGCCGAGTAACAAAAATCCAAACAGCGCGGCTTGCAGGGTTTCGGTTTTGGAGAGCGCCGTGCCGACAGCGAAATTACTGCCGACTAGTGACGCCACCAGGGCCATGGTGGCAAGAATTTGTGCCACTCCACCCACCAGGCAATAGAAGAAGAACTCGAAATCGGGTTCGGGTAACTCGATCGTCGTTGCAATCAGCCCGATATAGATGGCGGCAAACGGCAACGCATAAATAAACCGGACAAAACTCGCGCCATTGACCGAGAGCTTGCCGGTAAGGCGGCGTTGTAAGTAAGAGCGGAGGTTCTGCAGAAACGCTGCAGCGACGGTAATGACTGCCCAGAGTTCCACGCTGCGATACCTACGCGTGAGCCTGTCGCGTCAACTCGTGAATGCGCGCGTGGTTGATGGATAACCACCAAAATCGCCAAACGAGCCCGACCGCTGCAACACCAAGTCCCGCTGTGAGTCCCATCCAGAACCCTGGTAAACCGTATTCGTCGAAACCGAAGTAGCCATAGCCGAGCACCACAGCGACCGGAAAACCCACGCCCCAATAAGCAAACAGCGCGATATACATCGGCTTGGTGGTGTCCTTGTAGCCTCGCAGCGAGCCGAGCGCAGTGACCTGCGCGTCATCAAACAACTGAAACAAGGCAACGTACATAAGCAGCGTCGCCGCCATCGTCGCCACTGCAACGTCCGGTGTATAGAGCGATACGATCCAGTGACGACCGACCAATACGGCAATGGCGGCAACCACAGCAAAGGCGGTGGCCACACCAATAGCAAGCCAACCACTACGCCGTGCTGCTTCAAGATCACCAGCTCCGGTGTTGAAGCCCACCCGAATTGCCGCAGCCATTCCAATGCCCATAGGGATCATGAAGGTGAGTCCGCCAATGTTCATCGCGATCTGGTGCGCAGCGACGGCTTCAACGCTGATGCGACCAATCAACAACGTCGCTGCGGAAAAGACCGCCATTTCCAGAAAATTCGACAGCCCGATGGGCACCCCCAAACGAATCAACCGGCCAATGGCGGAGAAATCAGGACGGGAGAAACGATTAAACACCCCGGCTTTCTGCATGCGCGAGTGACGAATGATGAAAACCATCGCGATGAACTGACCCCAGGCGATGGTCGCGGAGGAATACCCACAACCAACACCACCCAGTTCCGGCAAGCCAAAGTTGCCATAGATGAAACCGTAGTTGAGCAGCACCTTCGTCGGTAGCGACAGGAGTGATAACACCATCGCCGGTTTCGTCCACGAGTTGCCCTCGCAGAGATACCGCATGGCAAAGAAACACAGGAGTGGCATCACGCCAAAGGAGAGTGCATGCAGATAACCCACTGAAACCGGAATCGCGCGCGCATCGACGCCGATCCAGTGATAAAGGGGTTCAACGTTGTTGAAGAGGATGACGAGCAGAACACCTGCGGGAATGGCGATAAAAAAAGCCTGGCGAACCACCTCACCCATTTCGCCGATTCGACCTGCACCATGGAGCTGCGCGATGGTCGGTGTCACTGCCATGATGACGCCGGCTACCAGGAACTGGGTGGGGAAGTAGAGATTGCCACCGAGCGTCACACCTGCCACGTCTGTTGCACTGACGCGACTGACCATGACGACATCTGCAACGCCCATAAACATCTGCGAAAGCTGGGCGAGGATAAGGGGTGCGGCCAGCCTGAGCAGGACGCCGAGTTCTGAACGCACGGCAAGTATCCGAGTTGGGTGAAGTTGGACCAGGGTTCTTGGCCTCAGCCAGTGTATGGCCCGACCTACCCTCCATAGAAGCCGTCTCTCATAGAAACCGTCTATGGGAATAATCGAACCTTTCGAATGGCTGATGTGTCGATCAGCCGTATACTCCCCCCCGCATGCATGCACCCGTTAACGATTTAGAGGAGGACCTCCCATGGACCTGAAGTCCAGCAAAACTTTGCAGCATCTGAAGGATGCCTTCGCCGGCGAATCCCAGGCTAACCGCCGTTACCTGTACTTCGCTGCCAAGGCTGACGTCGAAGGCGAAAACGATGTGGCCGCCGTATTCCGTTCCACCGCTGAAGGCGAAACGGGACACGCGCATGGTCACCTCGAATACATGGAAGGTGTCGGCGACCCGGCAACGGGCCTGCCCATCGGCAGCACCCGCAATAACCTGAAGGCCGCGATTGCAGGCGAGACCCATGAGTACACCGACATGTACCCGGGTATGGCCAAGACCGCACGTACTGAAGGTTTTGACGAAATCGCCGACTGGTTCGAGACTCTGGCCAAGGCTGAGCGTTCCCACGCCAACCGCTTCCAGAAGGCACTCGACGCACTCGCCTGATCATTCAGCTGAGGCAGGAAAAGGGGCCGCTTGCGGCCCCTTTTTTCAGATGGTCACCTGATTCCAGACCACGCACTCTTAACCATGACATCAGCAGCAATGAGGATTCCGCGATGGCCACTCGCGAAGGCAACCTGAGCGCACCGGACCGACATCCCCTCGGCCAGGACAAACCGGAGTTCTGGGATAAAGACAAACTCAACCATGAACTCGAGCGTGTCTTTGATATCTGTCACGGCTGCCGCCGCTGCGTGAACCTCTGCGACAGTTTTCCCACACTCTTCGACCTCGTTGATGAATCACCGACGATGGAAGTCGACGGCGTGAACAAGGCCGACTACATGAAAGTGGTCGATCAGTGTTTCTTGTGTGATCTGTGCGCGGAAACCAAATGCCCTTACCTGCCCCCCCACGAATGGGCGGTGGACTTCCCGCACCTGATGCTTCGCGCCAAGGCGCAGAAATTTCGTGACGGCGATACGAAGTGGCGCGACCGGATCATCACCAGCACAGATCCAATTTTTGATGCCGTCTCCATCCCTGGCATTAACCGTCTGGCTAACCTCGCCGCAGGCAATGCCACGTTGCGAGAATGGGGCGACAAGATGGTCGGCATTCATCCGGCCGCACCACTGCCGAATTTCACCGCTAAAACGATTAGCCGCTTTCAGCCCGACAGCTTTGGTGACGATCAGATCGTCAAACCCTGCAGCCGCACCACCGGCAAGGTCGCGATCTACATCACCTGTTATGGCGATCACAACGAACCGCAAGTCGTCGAAGACCTGATCAAGGTCCTCGTTCACAACGGCATTCAGGTGAAGCTGCTGAAGGATGCGAAATGTTGTGGCATGCCGAAGCTTGAACTCGGCGACCTCAAAAAAGTGGAATCGCTCAAGGATGCGAACCTGCCGCTGTTTCTTGATGCCATTAAAGACGGTTATGACCTCATCGCACCGGTGCCTTCGTGTGTGCTGATGTACAAGCAGGAGTTGCCGTTGATGTTTCAGAATGATGCCGACATCGCGCGGGTGAAATCAAAGTTCTTCGACCCGTTTGAGTACTTGATGTCCAGGCACAAGGCTGGGCTCATTCGCACCGATTTCAAGAACACCCTCGGCAAAGTCGCCTACCACGTGGCCTGTCATCAGCGTGTGCAGAACATTGGCATGAAGACGAAGGAGTTCCTCGAGATCGTTCCAGGAACCGAAGTGACGGCCATCGAACGTTGCTCAGGTCACGACGGCACCTATGCCGTGAAGTCGGAGACCTACGACAAGGCGATGAAGATCGTGCGTCCTGTTGTCAGAAAAGTGAAAGAAACCAAGGCCGAGACCTTCGGCTCTGATTGCCCGATGGCCGGACGCCTCATCGCCCACGGTCTCGATCAACCCGATGCGCAGGGTGATCATCACGCCGAACATCCGTTGTCGATGATCAAACGCGCCTATGGGATCGAATAATGAAAAGACTGACCCGCAACGATCTCTGGAACCTTGAAGACTACGCGGAGGCGCGCGCAACCTTTCGTGCCAAGGTCATTGCACACAAGAAGCTCCGGCAAGTCGCACTCGGCCCGCACGCGACCCTCTACTTCGAAGATCGCCTCACCATCAAATACCAGGTGCAGGAAATGTTGCGTGTAGAACGCATCTTCGAGCGCGCCGCGATTGAAGAAGAACTTGAAGCGTACAACCCGTTGATTCCCGACGGAGCCAACTGGAAAGCGACGTTCATGATCGAATACCCCGACGCGGAAGAGCGGCGGGTCGCCTTGATGAGTCTGGGAGGTGTTGAACACAAAGTGTGGATTCAGGTCGACGGTGGTTCACGCATCTGGACCATCGCCAATGAAGACCTCGACCGCACCACTGATGGTAAGGCCGCTGCCGTGCACTTCCTTCGCTTCGAACTGGACGCAACCTCTATCAGTGCACTCAAGCGTGGCGCGGCGCTGCACATGGGGATCGATCATCCGAAGCTGCCGTACCAGATCGAAGTACCCCAACCGATTCGCGACTGCCTAGTGCAAGACCTCGCCGACAGCGCTCTTCAATAACACAGTCATCGCCTCCAGCAAGTCGCCTCGACTGGAAGCGCGACGCCAGCACAGGCCGATTTCGCGATGCGGTGCATCGGCACGTGTGGGTTTGTTGAACGGGATGTAGCGCACACCCTGGATTTTGGTGATCGCCAGTTCCGGCATCAGCGTTGTACCAACATTGGCGCGTACCATCTGCCGAAGCGTCTCAAGACTCGTCGCCCGAAAGTTCGTATTCTCAACGGCACCCGCGCCTTCACACACGGCCAACGCCTGGTCGCGCAGACAGTGGCCATCTTCCAGCAACAACATCTGCTCACTCGCGATGTCCCGTTCGTTGACCTGTTTGCGATTGGCGAGTTCATGCTGAGTCGAGGTCGTGAAATAAAACGCCTCGCGGTAAAGCGGTCGGACCTCAGCCCGATCATCAAAAATCGGCAGCGCGAGGATCACCGCGTCCAGTTCGCCCGCCCGCAAACGTGCTGAGATGTCCGTCGTCTGCCCTTCGTTGAGCTGAATGCGCAGTTTCGGAAAGTGTTTGCGAATCGGACCGAGTATCCGTGGCAAGAGATACGGCGCAACGGTAGGAATGACACCTAGTCGGAGGTCACCACCAAACGGATCGCGGTGTTGCTGCGCGATGCGATTCAGTTCATCCACTTCACGCAACACCCTCTTGGCCTGCGCAACGATTTTCTCACCGACTGAAGACAACACCACCTGCCGGTTGGTGCGTTCGATCAACACTACATCCAGCGTTTCTTCGAGTTTCTTCAGCTGCGTCGACAGGGTCGGCTGACTGACGTGGCACAGTTCAGCGGCGTGGCCGAAGTGTCTGCACTCTGCGACTGCCACCAGGTATTTGAGATCACGGATGTTCATTCAATCGTCTCCTTAAGCCGAAGATGTTAGCGTGCGCGCATTCCGGAGACGATGACATGAGCGCTAAACAAATCCTTGCTGACCTCACCGCCTTTGATTCGATTCTGAATCACCGCACTGCGGCACCCGGAGATCTGGAGACATCCCGTTGGTTGATCGAAGCGTGTAAGTCCGCAGGCCTCACTGCGCAACTTCGCGAGTTTCCTTTTGCGCGACGTGAAATCAGCGTGGCACGACTTGAACTTAAAGGTGGTGCGGTCATCAAAGGTGTACCGCTGTTCGACGCGCAAGATACGCATTCTCACGGCATCGAAGGTCAACTCGGCGAATCCGGCAGCGACGCGCCCATCGGACTTGTCCGTTTTACCCCACAAGGCGCCGTGCCGCCCAACACGATGCTGGATGCCGTTCGCAAATCGACCTCACATGCTGCACTGATCGCACTGTCTGCTGCCGAGACGGTGGTTCCTGGCCTCGCGCTGCATAACGCCGACCACTATGGCACGCCTTTCGGGCCGCCTGTGTTGCAGGTAGCGAGTGAATCCCGGTCTGTCCTGGAGACAGCCGCGAAAAACAGGGAAAGTGTCAGTCTCCTGATTTCGAGTCGCTGGGAACAAGCCAGGGCTACTAACGTTGATCTGATCATCCAGGGTACCGACCCAAAATCACCTGCAGTCGTGATCTACACACCCAAGAGCGCCTGGTGGACGTGCACCGCTGAACGCGGTGGCGGTCTTGTGGTCTGGCTTGCCCTCATGCGATACTTCGCAAAGAACCCACCTCAAGCAACCATGCATTTCACCGCCAACAGCGGTCACGAACTCGGCCATCTTGGCATGCGTCGCTTCCTCGCTGAATATCCGGAGCTCGCGCTCAAAGCCGAATTCTGGGTGCATCTCGGCGCCAACTTCGCCACGAAAGGCAGCCGTTTGTTGTTGCAAGCGGACACCGCTGAGCGGCTTGCGCCACTGATCGAAGCATTGAAAAAACAAGGCATCACCGACTACCAGACCACACCTTTCGGTCAGATGCCCCTCGGTGAAGCGAAGAACATTCACGAACAGGGAGGATGCTATGTTTCCATGCTTGGCGGCAATCGCTGGTTCCACCATCCTGAAGATCGACTGGCTACCAGCGTGGATCTTGAGCGATGTGTCTCCATCGTCGCCGCCTACCTTGACTGCATTCCCGCACTGATCAACACCTGATGGAGTTTCAGGAAGGCTGGATTCTCTTTGAAGATGATCGACTGCTGGTGATCAACAAGCCATCAGGTCTCTCCGTACTCGAAGATCGGACGAGCGAGTTCAATCTGTGGAAACTCCTGGTTGAGCGTGGCCGGTACTTCCCGGCCCATCGCATCGACAAAGGTACAAGCGGCGTCTTGGTTCTCGCAAAGTCACAGTCCGTACAGACTGCGCTGACAAAAGCCTTCAGTGGTCGTGACATTTCCAAGTTTTATGTCGCGCAAGTTGTCGATGCGTTTCCAGAGGACGGCACGTTGATCATCAATCTTCCACTCAAACCCGGTCGCAAGAGTCGTTATCGGGTGGCGGGTGAACGAGCGGATATCGTCCGTGAAAGAAAGTTGTTTCAGCTCAGGAAGGAAAGTGGTGGAGGTGTCGAAGCTGTCACGCGGGTGCGTTTGTTAACGCGTGAGGGTGAACGATCAACCGTTCTCGCTTCGCCCATCACCGGCCGCACCCATCAGCTGCGTGTCCATCTCGCGTGGATAGGCCATGCCATCGTCGGTGATCACCTCTACGGCAAACCCGCTGCGGTCGATCAGAAGAATTCGCGGCTTCGACTGCACTGTCACCGATTGGTTATTCCTGGCATCGGCACGTTCAACGCTCGCGTGCCTTGGACATGAGTTTTTTGCCGAGCGCAAAACCCGCTGCGGCAATTCCAGGATGACGAGTCAATACAAACGCTGCACCCGCAATACCCAGTGCTGCCACCCAACTCTATAGTTGGGGACTCTCGGCCTTGCCCTGGGTGAGACGATATACGGTGTGTTCGCAGTTGTTGCGCAGCAGGTCGTAACCCTGAGGGTCGAGGTATTCCGCACGACGTAATGCGCCCGTGCGCACATCGGTCTCCTGGTGTTCAACGTAGACCCTTTTACCGGCAGCGAATTCAGTCATCGACACACGCGTTTCACCACGAAACGGGGTGTTGTGCAGCACTGATCCATCTCTCATAACGAGACCTTTGTGCATCACGACACCTTTACGGCGGGAGACGATGTCACCGGGGCGTGGGGCGGACATGTTTGAAAACCTCGATCCAGTTGGAGCTTTTGCAAACTTTGCAGGTCCGATACCTGCAAGGCCTTTCGTAGTCAGCAAGATCCAGGCCAGCCTTTCAGCCTGATTATGTGAACGAGCAAGGCCCACGCCGCCACATTTCGGCAAAAGCGGCTACTCGGCGGGTGCTTCTGGCTCCGGCTGGCTCTCCTGGATCATGTAGTCGATGGCCTGCGCGAGTTGTTCGTTCGTGCAGTCAATGCACAGTCCTTTTGCGGGCATCGCGGGTGGGATACCTTCAATCGTCGCTGCGAGGAGCGCCTCCGCACCTTTCTCCGCTCGTGGACCCCACGCCTCAACGTCACCTGTTCGGGGAGCACCTGCTGACCCGCTCGCATGACAGGAAAAACAGCTCTTGAGGTAAATCGACTTACCGGGATGCTCAGGGACCGGCGCCGCGTCCTGTTCTTTGCTGCAACCAAACATCCAGAGGCACAACAACACAGCTCCAACCAGCCTTGTCACGCCTCGCACATCGAATCTCCCTCGCTTCACTCATTGATGTTGAACTCATCCGCGTCCTGCCACGCGGGAAAGCCGGCACGATACCGGGCGAGGTGATCGAGGTCGAGGTCGACAGCAAACACACCTTCGGAGTCACCGGCATCGCAGAGACACTGTCCATCCGGCCCGAACGCCACACTGCCTCCCGCATATTCAACACCCGCACCATCCTTGCCGAGGATGTTCACGCCGATCACAAAACTCTGGTTCTCGATGGCCCGTGCCTTGAGCAGGGTTCGCCAGGCATCGAGTCTCGCCGCAGGCCAGTTCGCAACACAGGCCAACAGGTCATAGTCGTCCTGGCGTCTGAGCCATACCGGGAAGCGCAGGTCATAACAAACCATCGGACGCACGCGCAGCGCGCCGAGCGACCACACAGGCCGCGCCCCGCCTGCCGCATAGTGGTTGTGTTCACCGGCCATGCGAAACAGGTGCCGCTTGTCGTAGTGCACGAGTCCGTGGTCAGGCGTCGCCCATACAAAACGATTGAAGTAGCCGCCCTCCTCCGCAATCACCACACTTCCGCCCAGGGTTTTATCGAGGCGTTGGGCTTCATCTCGCAGCCATGACACCGTAGGACCTTGCATGCGTTCGGCAACCTGCTCAGGTTTCATGGTGAAGCCTGTGGAGAACATTTCCGGCAGGAGAATCATTGCGGCGCTGGAGGGAATCTGTCCGAACCACTTTGAGAAAAGCTGTCGATTCGCACCCGGGTCATGCCAGACCGTCGCGGTCTGAATGAAGCTGACCGTTACAGTCGACATAACTTCTCCGCCGCCTGTTCAAGCGTGCTGTCATGTTTTGCGAAACAGAATCGCAGCAGCTTCTGCGCTGGGACCACGTTGTAAAACACCGAGAGTGGAATACTGGCCACGCCTACATCTGCGGTCCAACGTTTTGCCAGATCTGCATCAAACTCGTCTGTGATCGTGCTGTAGTCAAGCAACTGGAAGTACGTTCCGCTCGAAGGCTTCAACCGAAACCGAGAGCCTTTGAGTAAACGAATGAAATAGTCCCGCTTCCGCTGATAGAAGGCACCAAGCTCACGGTGATGTTCAGGGTGTTCCGCGAGAAAATCTCCCAGCCCTAACTGCACCGGTGTAATCGAAGTGAACGTCACGAACTGGTGCACGCGCCGGAACTCAAGCGTCAGATTAGGAGGTGCCACGCAGTAACCAATCTTCCAGCCAGTCACGTGGTAAGTCTTACCTAGTGAAGACACGACAAAACTCCGCGCATACAGACCCGGATAACGACAAACGCTCTCATGCCGCCGACCATCGAAGACGATGTGTTCATAAACCTCATCGGCGATCACATAGAGCCCGTGCTGCTGCACCAGCGTATCCAGTGCCTTGAGATCATCCGCGCTCCACACCGCGCCAGTCGGATTGTGAGGCGTGTTGATCATGATCGCGCGGGTGCGGGACGTGATGGCACTTTCAACCTGCTGCCAGTCCGGAAGGTAATCCGGACCCTTTAAAGGCAAGTGAATGGTGGTGGCGTTCTGCAGCGTGATCGCGGGTTCATAGGAGTCATATACCGGATCGAAAACGATAACTTCATCACCTGCATGCACGACAGCAGCAACGGCGCAGAACAACGCTTCCGTGGCACCACTTGTGACGGTGATCTCACGATCTGCATCTACCGAAAGTCCGTAGCAGTCCTTGACTTTTCCAGCGAGCGCCCGGCGCAGCGTCGGGGCGCCCATCATCGGCGCGTATTGGTTATGGCCACTTCGCAAATAGTGCTGAACGCGGTCGAGCAGGGGAGCCGGTGCGTCAAAATCTGGAAACCCCTGAGAAAGGTTGATGGCGCCTTTCTGACGCGCGAGCTCACTCATCACGGTGAAGATGGTGGTGCCCACACTGGGCAGTTTGCTGACCATCATTATCGACTCCAGATCCCCTTGGCACCCGAGGTCCCGAACCCTAGCACAAGAGCCTTACAAACAATATCAAATTATTTTGATATAGATATTCCTAACGGGTAGACTACGCACACATTTCAATTTGCACTGCTGGTGCACGCTGTCGCCATGCCCTCTCCCGCGCGTAAATCCACTGCCCAAAGTACCGGGCCCGACGAAGTCGTGGCTATCGCCTTTGCTGCCGGCGACCCGCGGCGCGCAGCGATCTTGCGGGCTTTGCAACATGATTCATTCGCCGCCTCAGAACTCTCCCAACTGCTCGACATGGCGCAAACTGCACTCAGTCATCACCTGCGCATCCTGCGTGAAGCGGGTCTCGTGGTCTCCCGCCGCGAAGGTAACTCTTTGTACTACCGAAGGGACCAAAGTTCCGCACAGCCCTTCAAGTCCGCTCTTTTTGCCGCACTGGATGAGTCCGATCTTCGCGAAGACCTCGTCTCGGGGATCGACCAGTTGCATGCAGCACGTGAACACCAGGTTGAACGGTTTTTTCGTTCCAACGCAGATGCGCTCAAGAGCCAGCGCATGCTCATCAGCGAAACCAGAACCTACGCGCCTTCGCTTGAAGAACTGTGGCAACCGAGCGCAGGCCGCAAAGCGCGTGCGCTTGAGATCGGACCTGGTGACGGTGAAATCCTGTCGCTGCTTGCACGCGACTTTGGCTCGGTGACGGCCGTGGATCAGGTCGCACGCATGCTGGAACCCGTGCGTCAAACTTTCGCGCGTAATCGACACGTGACCTTCGTCGAACAGGAATACACACGTTTTCGCAGTCGCGAACACTTTGATGCGGTGGTGGCAGCCATGGTGCTGCACCACTTTCCGTCGCCGCGAACCTTCTTTACCCAAACGTCGAAGCTGCTGGCCGACAACGGCCGCCTCTTCATCGCTGAACTCGAACGCCACGAGCACGAATGGGTGCGCGAGGCGTGTGGTGATCTGTGGCTCGGTTTCGACGCCGCAGAGCTTGATCATTGGGCTGGCACCAGCGGCCTTACCCCCGGACCGCGTCAGTTCCTGGCGCAGAAAAACGGTTTTTCCATCCAGATACTCACTTATTCCTACTCATCTACAAAAAAGGAGCAACCATGAGCACGTCCACCTTTAAGGATTTTAAAGTGGCCGATATGGGTCTCGCAGAATTCGGCCGCAAAGAAATCCGCCTCGCGGAATCGGAGATGCCGGCACTCATGGCGTTGCGCAAGCGTTACTCAAAGACCAAGCCGCTGGCAGGTGCACGGGTCATCGGTTGTATTCACATGACCGTACAAACTGCGGTACTGATCGAAACGTTGACGGCGCTCGGTGCAGAAGTACGCTGGTCTTCATGCAACATCTTCTCGACGCAGGATCACGCCGCAGCTGCAATCGCCGCAGCCAACATTCCCGTGTTCGCGTGGAAAGGTGAAACCGAAGAGGAATACTGGTGGTGCATCGAGCAGACCATCCTCAAGGATGGCCAGCCCTGGGCAGCCAACATGTTGCTCGACGACGGTGGCGATCTCACCGAACTCATCCACAACAAATATCCTCGGATGCTCGACATCATGCACGGCATCTCTGAAGAGACCACTACGGGCGTGCATCGTCT